>NZ_JBJGZA010000018.1:0-83145 GCF_054050255.1 Geodermatophilus sp. SYSU D00700
CCCCCCCGCCCCCCGCCCCCCCCCCCCCCCCCGCCCGCCCCCCCCCGCCCCCCCCCCCCCCCCCCCCCCCCCCCCCCCCCCCCCCCCCCCCCCCCCCCCCCCCCCCCCCCCCCCCCCCCCCCCCCCCCCCCACGGGGTGAGCCCGGGCCGGCCGCACGGTGGGGTCGGGCACCGCGCGGTGGGCCCTGGCCGGTCAGCCCCCCGACGGCCCCGGCATCCCCGAGCGGCCGGCGCCCGGCGCGGCCTCCGACCGCAGCAGCGGCAGCGTGCGCCAGGGCACCAGCTCCGACAGCACCACGACGCTGGTCGAGCGGACCACCGCCGAGGAGCGGTTGAGGTCGACGAGCATCTGCTGCAGCGCCTCGTGCGAGCGGGCGGCGACCCGCACCAGGACGTCGCCGCTGCCCGTGGTCGCGTGCGCCTCCAGCACCCCGGGGATGGCCTCGAGGTCGCGGCGCACCGCGTCGATGGCGCCCTGGGCGATCTCCAGCGTGACGAAGGCCTGCACGCCGAACCCGGCCGCCCGCACGTCGACGTCGGGGCCGTAGCCGGTGACCACCCCGGCCTCCTCCAGGCGCTGCAGCCGCGCCGAGACGGTGCCGCGGGCCACGCCCAGCAGCCGGGAGAGCTCCAGCGGCCCGGCCGAGCGGTGCTCCCGGACGGCGGCGAGCAGCGCCACGTCGAGCGCGTCGAGCACGCGGCGGTCGGTCACGAGCGGTCCTCCTGCTGGTCCCGGTGACCAGGTCATGGCGCGGTCAGCTGGTCGTCCTGGTCAGTCGTACCAGCACCAGCGGTACCGGTTGCCCAGGTGTCCCCCGCGGGTGTGCAGTCCGGGGGACACCGACGACCCCCCGCGGGAGGAGACGGCGATGAGCCTCGAGCAGATCCTCAACGACGACGAGAAGCTGGCCGGCCTGCACGCCGACCAGCTGCAGCAGCTGGTCGGCCTCGTCGAGTACGACGCCTCGGCCGACCCGTTCCCGGTCAGCGGCTGGGACTCGCTGGTGTGGGTGGTCGGCAACGCGCTGCAGACCGCGCACTTCCTGCAGTCGGCGTTCGGCATGGAGCTGGTGGCCTACTCCGGCCCCGAGACCGGCAACCGCGACCACCACGCCTACGTGCTCCGCTCCGGCGCGGCGCGCTTCGTCGTCCAGGGCGCCTACGACCCCGACAGCCCGCTGGCCGACCACCACCGGCGGCACGGCGACGGCATCGTCGACATCGCCCTGTCGGTGCCCGACGTCGACCGCTGCGTCGCGCACGCCCGCGCCCAGGGCGCCACGGTGCTCGAGGAGCCGCACGACGTCTCCGACGAGCACGGCACCGTCCGGCTGGCCTCGATCGCCGCCTACGGCGACACCCGGCACAGCCTGGTCGACCGGTCGCGCTACTCCGGCGTCCACCTGCCCGGCTACGTGCCGCGCACCTCCACCTACCGCAAGCGGGACGGCGCGCCGAAGCGGCTGTTCCAGGCCGTCGACCACGTCGTCGGCAACGTCGAGCTCGGCGCGATGGACACCTGGGTCGACTTCTACAACCGGGTCATGGGCTTCACCAACATGGCCGAGTTCATCGGCGACGACATCGCCACCGACTACTCCGCGCTCATGAGCAAGGTCGTGGCCAACGGCAACCACCGGGTGAAGTTCCCGCTCAACGAGCCGGCGATCGCGAAGAAGAAGTCGCAGATCGACGAGTACCTGGAGTTCTACCGCGGGCCCGGCGCGCAGCACGTCGCGCTGGCCACCAACGACATCCTGGCCACCGTCGACGCGATGCGGGCCGAGGGCGTGGAGTTCCTCACGACGCCGGACTCCTACTACGAGGACCCCGAGCTGCGCGCCCGGATCGGCGAGGTGCGGGTGCCGGTCGAGGAACTGCAGGCCCGCGGCGTGCTGGTCGACCGCGACGAGGACGGCTACCTGCTGCAGATCTTCACCAAGCCGACCGGGGACCGCCCGACGGTCTTCTTCGAGCTCATCGAGCGGCACGGGTCACTCGGCTTCGGCAAGGGCAACTTCAAGGCGCTGTTCGAGGCGATCGAGCGCGAGCAGGCCCGCCGCGGCAACTTCTAGGAGGACCCCCGCACCGCCGAGTGAGCAGTCGTCGCTGCTCGACGCGGCGTGTCGGAGGGTGTCGTCGCTCGCAACTGCGCACTCGGGTCGCGAGGGAGCCGTTCCCGAACCCCACCACGGCCCGCGTCCCCGTTCCACGGACGGAGGACGCGGGCCGTTCGCGTGCCCGGACGGGGCGATCACGGACCGGAACCCCGGCGCCTCCATTGTGGCGACGGTCACTGCGTGCTACACATCCCTCGTCTTCATGACGAGCGTCACAGGGGCGCTATCCACGACGGCGGGGTCCGTCCCGGCCGGCAGACCGAAGGAGACCTCGTGCGCAGCAGGATCCGGGGACTGGTCGCGGCATCGACAGCGGTGGGCCTGGCGCTGACGCTGGCCGCCTGCGGGAGCGACGGCGAGGCGTCCGCCGGGGGCGGGGGTTCCGGCGGGACCCAGAACGCCGCGGACGGGGAGGGCGGCAGCGGGGACGGCGTCGGCTGCGCCGAGGCCGAGGGTGCGGTCGTCGGCTACAGCGAGCCGCTGCCCGACCCCAACTTCCTGTTCATCGAGCAGATCATCGAGCAGGCTCTGGGCGAGTACGGCGCCGAGCTGCGGCCGGTCAACGCCAACCTCGACCCGGGCAAGCAGGTGGCCGACATCAACACGCTGGTGCAGAGCGGCGTCGACGTGCTCATCGCCAACCCGATTGACCCCAACGCCACGCTGCCGGCGTTCGACCGGGCCCGCGCCCAGGACATCCCGATCATCGCCCAGGAGACCACCGTCGGCGGGCCGTTCTTCACCAACGTCACCGCCGACGTCGAGTCCGCCGCCGCCCAGGGTGCGCAGCTGCTGGCCGAGACCGTCGGTGACGGCCAGGTCGCCGCGCTCGCCGGACCCAACTTCGCCGAGGTCATCACGCGCGAGAACGAGGCGTTCGCGGCCGCCGCCGAGGAGGCCGGCCTCGACGTCGTCGACACGCAGGTCAACCAGCAGATCACCCCGCAGGCCGCGCAGGCGATCGCGCAGGCGTGGCGGGACCGCTACGGCGCCGACCTCGCCGGGGTGTGGACGTTCAACGACACCTCCGCGGTGGGCGTCGCGTCGGCGTACTCCGGCAGCGACCAGCGGCCGGCGATCGTCTCGATCAACGGCCAGCCGGAGGTCATCCCGCTCATCGAGAGCGGCGAGGTCCTGGCCACCTTCGACATCCAGCAGGACAAGATCGGCCAGGCGCTGGCCTACGCCGCGCTCGCGGCCATCTGCGGCTCCGAGGTCCCCGAGGAGATCGTCGTCCCGGTGGCGCGGATCGACCAGGCCAACGCCGGCGAGTACCGGCCGCTGGAGGAGCGGGTCGACGACCCCTTCGAGGTCTCCTTCGAGGAGCGCGACGGCCGCACGTACGTGGCCGGCTGAGCCCGTGACGGCGACGCCGCTGCTGCGCGCCCGCGGCATCAGCAAGCGCTACGGGGGCGTGCAGGCCCTCGCCGGCGTCGACCTCGAGCTGTACCCCGGCGAGGTGGTCGCCCTCGCCGGGGAGAACGGCTCGGGCAAGTCGACGCTGTCCAAGGTCCTCGCCGGCCTGGTCGTCCCCGACGCCGGCGAGGTGGAGGTCGACGGCCGGCCGCTGACCCCGGGCAGCACGGTGGCGTCGCTGGAGGCCGGCATCGCCCTGGTCAGCCAGGAGCTGACCGCGGTGCCGCACCTGTCGGTGGCCGAGAACGTGCTGCTGTCCCGGCAGCGCTCGCCGCTGTCGCGGTTCAGCCGCCGGCGCACCGTCGAGGCCGCCCGCGAGCACCTGGCCGCCGTCGGCCTGCACGTGGACCCGGCGCTGCCGATGGCCGCGCTGGCGCCGGGCGACCGCGAGATGGTCGAGGTGGCCAAGGCGCTGGCCACCCGGCCCCGGGTGCTCGTCCTCGACGAGGCCACCGCGCGGCTGCCCGACCCCGGCCGGCTGTTCGCCGTCGTGGAGCGGGCCGCCGCCCGCGGCACCGCCGTCGTGCTCATCACCCACCGCCTCGCCGAGATCTGCCGGATCGCCTCCCGCGCGGTGGTGCTGCGCGACGGCCGGCTCACCGGCCGGCTGGCCCGCGAGGAGCTCACCGACGAGCGCCTCACCGCGCTGATGGTCGGGCGCGACCTCGGCGACTTCTTCCACAAGCACGACCTCGCGCCGGGACCCACGGTGCTGGAGGTCGAGGACCTGGTCACCGACCGCTCGCCGGCCCCGCTGTCGCTGGCGGTGCGCGCCGGGGAGGTCGTCGGTGTCGCCGGCCTGGTCGGCTCGGGCCGCAGCGAGCTGCTCGAGTCGATCGCCGGCGCGCGCCGCCGGGTCGCGGGCACCGTCCGGGTGGCCGGCACGCCGCTGGCCGGCCGCGGACCGGCCGAGGCGATGGCCGCCGGCGTCGCGTTCGTGCCCGAGGACCGGTTCGCCCAGGCGCTGGTGCCCGGCGCCAGCCTGGTGACCAACCTGTCCATGCCGCACTGGCGGGTGCTCGGCCGCACCGACCGCCGCCGGGAGCGGGCACGGGCCGACGACGCGGTCGCCCGCTACCGCATCCGCTGCTCCGGGGTGGGCGCGCCGGTGCGCAGCCTGTCCGGTGGCAACGCGCAGAAGGTCGTCATCGCCCGCTGCCTGCAGGACGACCCGCGGGTCGTCGTCCTCGACGAGCCCACCCGCGGCGTCGACGTCGGCGCCCGCTCCGACATCTACGCCCTGCTCGCCGGCGCCGCCGAGCGGGGTGCCGCCGTCCTGGTCGCCTCCTCCGACCTGCCCGAGCTGCTGGGCCTGTGCGACCGGGTGCTCGTGCTGCACGACGGCGCGTTCGCCGGCGAACTCGACCGCGCGCAGGCCACGGAGGAGTCGATCGCCCTTCTCGCCCTCGGTGGAGGTCCGACCCGATGATGTCCGCACCCGCCGCCCTGCGGGGCCACCCGGCGGCGACCGGCGACGGCCCGCCCCGGCCGCCGTCCCGGTTCGGCCGGCTCAACAGCGCCACCAGCCAGTACGTCGGGGTGCTGGCGGTGCTGGCGCTCCTGGTGGTCGTGCTGGGCGTCACCCAGCCGCAGTTCCTCACCGTGCAGAACTTCGTCAACATCGCCGACCAGAACGCGGTGCTGCTGACCGTCGCCGTCGGCATGACCTTCGTCCTGCTCGTCGGCGGCATCGACCTGTCGGTCGGCGGGGTGCTGGCGCTGACCTCGGTGGTGCTGTGGCAGCTGCTGACCACCGGCATGTCACCCCCGCTGGCGATCACGCTCGCGGTCGCGGTGGCCTTCTTCCTCGGGTTCGCCGTCAACGGGATCCTGATCGGCTGGGTCGGGCTGTCCTTCCTCGTGGTCACCATCGGCACCGCCTACGTCTTCCGCGGCCTGGCGCAGGTGTGGACCGGCGGGCAGTCGCAGTCGATCTACCGGACGGAGTACCTCGTCTCGCTCGGCGCGGCCCGCTGGCTGGGCGTGCCGGCCGGGGTCGTCATCGCCGCGGTGGTGTTCGTGCTGGCGCTGCTGGTGCTCCGCTACACCGGCTACGGCCGGATGCTCTACGCCGTCGGGGGCAACGCCGAGGCCGCCCGGCTGGCCGGCATCAACGTCACCTTCGTGCGGGTGTCGGTGTTCGGCATCTCCGCCGGGCTGGCGGGCCTCGCCGCGATCATGGACACCGCCCGGCTGACCACCGCGTCGCCGGTCGCCGGCTCCGGGTACGAGCTGCTCGCCGGCGCCGCGGTGCTGCTCGGCGGCACCTCGTTCATGGGCGGGCGCGGGTCGGTGTTCGGCACCCTGCTCGGCGTGCTGTTCCTCGGCGTGCTGCAGAACGGCCTGACCCTGGCCGGGATCAGCCCGTTCTGGGCCTCGGTCGCCAGCGGCACCGTGCTCATCGCCGCGGTCCTGGTCGACCGGCTGCGCAACGGGGTGATGCGCTCGTGACCGGCCGGGTCGAGGGCAAGGTCGCGCTGGTCACCGGCGCGGCGAAGGGGCAGGGGAGGTCGCACTGCGTGCGGCTGGCCGAGGAGGGCGCGCGGATCGTCGCCGTCGACCGCTGCGCCGACCTGCCGGGCATCCCCTACGCGCAGGGCACCGCCGAGGACCTCGCCACGACGGCCAAGCTGGTCGAGGCCGCCGGCGGGGAGGTGGTCACCGCCGTCGCCGACGTGCGCGACCGGGCCGCGCTCGCCGACGCGGTGGCCGCCGGGGTCGAGGCCTTCGGCGGGCTCGACGTCGCCGTCGCCAACGCCGGGGTCATCCAGCTCAAGCCGGCCCTCGACGTCGACGACGACGACTGGGACACCGTGGTCGGGATCAACCTGGCCGGCACCTGGCGCACCGTGCAGGCGGTGCTGCCCGCGCTGGTCGAGCGCGGCGGCGGCTCGGTGGTGATCACCAGCTCCGCGGCCGGGCTCAAGGGGCCACCGGCGATGGCGCACTACGCCGCGTCCAAGGCCGGCATCCTCGGCATGGTCCGCTCGCTGGCCACCGAGTTCGGTCCGCAGCGGGTGCGGGTCAACTGCATCGCGCCGACCACCGTCGACACCGACATGGTGCACTGGCAGGGCGCCTACGACGTCTTCCGCCCCGACCTCGAGCACCCGACGCGGGCCGACGTGGAGCCGGTCTTCGCCTCGCTCAACGTGCTGCCGGTGCCGTGGATCGAGCCGCAGGACACCAGCAACGCGGTGCTCTGGCTCGCCTCCGACGAGGCCCGCTACGTCACCGGCACCGTGCTCCCGGTCGACGCCGGGACGGCGCTGACGTGAGCACCGCGAGCGCTCCCGGCCGGGTCGCCGGCACGGTCGCCCTGGTCACCGGCGCCGCCCGCGGCCAGGGCCGGGCGCACTGCCTGCGGCTGGCCGAGGAGGGCGCCGACGTCGTCGCCGTCGACCTGTGCGCCCCGGTGCCCGGCACCGACTACCCGCCCGCGACCGAGGCCGACCTCGAGGAGACCGCCGAGGCGGTCCGCGCCGCCGGGCGGCGGGCGGCCGCCCGGGTCGCCGACGTCCGCGACGACGCCGCGCTGCGGAGTGCGGTGGACGGGGCCGTGGCCGAGCTCGGCCGGCTCGACGTGGTCGTGGCCAACGCCGGGGTGGTGGTCGCCGCTCCCGCCGAGCAGCTGTCCGCGCAGGAGTGGCGGACGGTGGTCGACACCAACCTCACCGGCGTCTGGAACACGGTGAGCGCCGCGCTGCCGCACCTGCTCGCCCGGCCGGCCGGGAGCCCGTCGGCCAGCATCGTGGTGACCAGCTCGGCCAACGGCGGGATGAAGGCGCCGCCGCACCTGGCCGCCTACGCCGCCAGCAAGTTCGGCGTCGTCGGGCTGGTGCGGTCGCTGGCGCACGAGCTGGGCCCCCGGGGTGTGCGGGTCAACGCCGTGCACCCGACCGCGGTGAGCACGCCGATGATCCACAACGAGGCCACCTACCGGCTGTTCGCGCCCGAGGCCGAGCGACCCGGGCCCGCGGAGGTGGCGCCGGTGTTCGCCCGGTTCCACTCGCTGCCGGTGCCCTGGATCGAGCCGGTCGACGTGAGCAACGCGGTGCTGTGGCTGGCCTCCGACGAGGCCCGCTACGTCACCGGCGTCTCGCTGCCGGTCGACGCGGGACTGTCCGCCCGCTGAGAGGAGCCGCATGACCCTGCGGGACGAGGCCGCCGACCGCACGCTGCTGCGCGACACCGCGGCCCGCTTCGCCGCCCGAGAGCTCGCCCCGGCCGTGGCGCGGGCCGAGCGGGAGACCGGCGGCCACCTCGGCCGGGAGGAATTCCGGTCGCTGGTCGCCGCGGCGGCCGACCTGGGGCTCACCACCCTGCTGCTGCCCGAGGAGCACGGCGGCGGGGGCGGCAGCCAGCTGGACAACGCCGTCGTCGCCGAGGAGCTCGGCGCGGTCGACGTCGGCTTCGCCGCGGCGCTCAACCTCACCGCGACCGTGCCCGGGCTGCTCGTGGCCGCGGGCACCCCCGAGCAGCAGCGGCGCTGGTTCACCGCGCTCACCGCCCCCGGCGGGCACCTGCTGGCCGGGGCGCTCAACGAGCCCTCGGTGGCCGGCGCGGAGCTGTTCAGCCCGGTGCCCGACCCGGCGATCGGGGTGGCCACCCGGGCGCGGCGGGACGGCGGGGACTACGTCGTCTCCGGGGCCAAGGCGCAGTGGGTGACCAACGCCGGGGCCGCGGACACCTACCTGGTCTTCGCCCGCACCGACCCGGCGGTGCCCGCCGCGCAGGGGGTGAGCGTCTTCTGGGTGCCCGCGGACACGCCCGGCCTCGTCGTGGGCCCGCGCACGTCGCTGCTCGGCATGCGCAGCGGCTGGCACGCCGAGCTGGTGCTCGACGACGTCCGGGTGCCCGCCGACGCGCGGATCGGCCCGGAGGGCGGCGCGCTGCCGCTGCTGGGCAGCTCCACCCCGGGCATGGTCGTGGGCCTGGCCGCCGCGCTGGTGGGCCTGGCCCGCGCCGCGCTGGAGCAGACGCTGGCCTTCGTCGAGGGACGGCGCAGCTGGGGACAGCCGCTGCGCAGCCACCAGGCGGTGGCGCTCAAGCTCGCCGAGATGGCCGCCGACCTGCACACCGCCCGGCTGGTGGTGCACGACGCCGCCCGTGCCGTCGACCGGGTGGCCGCCGGGGAGGAGGACCCGGCCGCGCTCGCCGCCCGCGTCCCGCTGGCCAAGGTGCGCGCCGTCGACGTGGCCATCGCCAACGCCCAGCGCGCGGTCGAGCTGCACGGCGGCGCCGGGGTGACCGCCGGCGGTGGCACCGGCGGCAGCGCTCCCGAGCGGCTGCTCCGCGACGCCTGGACCGGCTACTCCTGCGACTTCCCCCGCGACGTGCTGATGCTCGGGGTCGCTGCCACCCTGTAGTCGGGTGGTGGCACCCTGAGCACAGCGCGGCAACAGCACGGCCCCGGCCCCGGCGCCGGGCGCGGGCGGGAGGAGGTGCGGTCGTGGTCCGGTCCCCGGAGGGTGCGGGCCCGGCGCGGGGGCGCTGGACCGGCGGCACGCCGTCCATGGCGGCCTCGCCGCTGCAGCGCGAGCGCGGCGGCCCCGGGCAGCCCCGCCTGCTGATCATGGACGTCTGCGGCGCCTTCATGCGGCCGCTGGGCGGCTGGCTCCCCGTGGGCCGGCTGGTCGGGCTCATGGCCGTCGTCGGCGTCGACGAGCAGGCCACCCGCTCGGCGGTGTCCCGCATGCGCCAGCGGGACCTGCTCGTCGCCGAGACCCGCCACGGGCAGCGCGGCTACCGGCTGTCGGACAAGGCGCTGGTCAGCCTGGACGAGTCCGACCGGCGGATCTTCTCCCGGGTGCACTCGGCCACCGTGGCCGAGGGCTGGGTGCTCGTCTCCTACTCCATCCCCGAGCAGGAGCGCGACAAGCGGCACCAGCTGCGCAGCCGGCTGGAGTGGCTGGGCTTCGGGATGCTCAACAGCGGGCTGTGGCTGGCGCCGCGCTGGATCCAGCCGGAGCTGGAGTCGGCGATCAAGACCCTCGGCTTCGAGGAGTACGTGACCGTCTTCGAGGCCCACCACCTCGGCTTCGAGGACCTGCCGGCCCTGGTCCGCCGGTGCTGGCAGCTCGAGGACCTCCGCGACCTCTACGTCGAGTTCCTCGGCACCGCCTCGACGACGGCGCAGCGGTGGCGCGACCGCCCGGGGGACGACCGGGACGCCTACGTCGACTACGTCTCGACCCTGCACCAGTGGCGCAAGTTCCCCTACCTCGACCCCGGCCTGCCGGCCGAGCTGCTGCCCGAGCGGTGGGAGGGGCAGCGTGCCGCCGACCTGTTCTTCGAGCTGCGCGACCGCCTCGAGGCGCCGGCCCGCCGGTTCGTGACCGACTTCGTCTCCGGCTGAGCAGGCCCGGAGGGCTCCCGCTCTGGTAGGACTGGCGGCGTGCAGACGGCGGAACTGCGCAGCCGCTTCGCCTCCAGCGCCGTCGCCCGGCTGGCCACCGTGCGGCCCGACGGCGCGCCGCACGTGGTGCCCGTCGTCTTCGCGCTCGTGGACGGGACGGTCTACTCCGCGGTCGACGCCAAGCCGAAGCGGACCCGCCGGCTGCAGCGGCTGGCGAACGTCCGCGCCGACGCCCGCTGCGCGCTGCTCGTCGACCACTACGAGGACGACTGGTCGCGGCTGTGGTGGGTGCGCGCCGACGGGACCGCCGCCGTCGTGGAGGACCCCCCGGCGGCGCACCCGGGGATGGCGGCGCTGGCGGCGCGGCACGCGCAGTACCGGACCGAGCCGCCGGCCGGGCCGCTGCTGGTGGTCACCGTCGAGCGCTGGAGCGGTTGGTCGAGCACGTCCTGACCAGGAGGAGGAACAGGTGGAGATCGGCATCGGCATCCCGAACAGCGTCCGGGGCACCACGGGCCCCCAGCTGCTCGAGTGGGCGAGACGGGCGGAGGGCGCGGGATTCTCCAGCCTGGCCTCGATCGGCGCGGTCTCCTATCCCAGCTACGAGGAGCTGACCGTCTTCGCCGCCGCCGGTGCGGTGACCGAGCGCATCCGGTTCCTCACCAACGTCCTCATCTCCCCGGCCCGCAGCACGGCGGAGCTGGCCAAGCAGGCGGTCACCGTGCAGGAGCTCACCGGCGGGCGGCTGACCCTGGGCCTGGGCGCCGGCTGGCGCGACATCGACTACCGGCTCACCGGCCGGGACTTCGCGGCGCGCGGGCGGCTGTTCGACGAGCAGCTGGCCGACCTGCACCGGGCGTGGACCGGCGAGCCGATCGTCGAGGGGACCCGGCCGGCGACGCCGGAGACCTCCCACCCCGGCGTGCCGCTGCTCATCGGCGGCAACACCGAGGCGGCCATCCGCCGCACGGTCGAGTACGGCATCGGCTGGACCGCCGGCGGCCTGCCGCCGGAGATGACCGCGCCGTTCCTCGACCGGGTCCGGACCGCGTGGCGCGAGGCCGGCAAGGAGGGCTCGCCGCGGTTCGCGGCGCTCGTCTACTTCTCGCTGGGGGACACCGAGGAGGCGTCCCGGCGCTACCTCCTCGACTACTACGAGCCGATGGGCCGCGAGACCGCGGAGATGATCGCCGGCAGCGCGCTGCGGTCACCGGAGGCCGTCCGTGAGGCCATCGCCGGGTTCGCCGAGATCGGCGTCGACGAACTGCTCCTCGACCCCACCGTCCCCGACCCCGGGCAGGTGGACCTGCTCGCCGAGGTCGCGCTGTAGGCCGCGTCCCGGTGGGGCGCCGCCCGGGTCACGCCGGCCGCGCCGCGCCCTCGGCCTGCTCGACGCCGATGCCGAGCCGGCCGAGGGCCACCAGCGCGCCCGGGTCGGCCCCGGGCAGCCGGACGGCGCGCAGGCCGAGGACGTGCAGCGCGTCGGCGACCGCGTCCCAGCGCGGTACGGGGTGCCCGGCGCGGTCGCTGCCGGCCCGCTCGGGGCTGGTCCCGGCCGCATCGGCGGCGGCATAGCCCGCGAGCAGGTCGAGGACGCCGGTGCCGTCGGCGCGCTGGTAGAGCAGCAGGCCGCGTCCGGCGGCCACGACGTCGGCCAGCGCCGTCTCCAGCCGCTCGCCGCAGTCGCACCGCCGCGAGCCCAGCGCGTCGCCCAGCAGGCACTCGACGTGCACCCGCACCAGCGGGGGGTCGGCACCGGCGGCCAGGTCGCCCAGCCGCAGCGCGAGCACCTCCACCGTGCCGGCCGCCGACACCAGCAGCTCGGCGGTGAACCCGCCGGCCGGCACCGGCAGCCGGGTGGTCGCGCCGACCCGGACCGCGCCCTGGTGCAGTCGCTGGTGCACCAGCAGGTCGTCCAGCCGCAGCAGCGTGAGCCCGTGCCGGCGGGCCAGCGCGGTCAGCTCGGCGTCCGGGTCGGCGTCCGGCTCGGACCGGCCGCCCACCTCGCAGACCACCGCCGCCGGGGGCAGGCCGGCCAGCTGCACCAACTCGACGGCGGCCTCGGCGGGTCCCCCGCCGTCGAGGAGCCCGCCGGAGCGGGCGATGAGGGGGAAGACGTGTCCCGGCGAGCGCAGGTCGGCCGCGACCGTGCCGGGCGCTGCCAGCACGCCGATGGTGCGCAGCCGGTCGGCCGGGGAGGCGCCGGAGGAGGTGCCCGCGGCGTCGACGCTCACCGCGTACACCGTGGCCTGGGGGCGGCTCTGGTCGGCCACCATCGGGGTCAGGCGCAGCTCGGCGCAGCGGCGCGCCGGGAGCGCGACCCCGACCAGCCCGGTGCCGAGGTCGGTGAGCAGGCCGAGGGCGGCCGGCCCGACCGCGCCCGCCGCCTGCACCAGGTGGCCGGTGACCCCGTGCGGCCGGGTGTCGACGACGAGCACCGGGGCGCCGCGGCGCAGCGCGGCCACCGCCCCGGCCACCAGCTCCACCGACGTCCCGGCCGGCCGGGGCGGGGGAGGGGCGTCGCGGCCGACCCGGGCGAGCAGCACCTCGAGGAACGGCGAGTCCGGGTCCAGGCCGAGCTCGCGTGCGGTCGCGGTGCGCCACGGGTCCCCGGCGGGACGGTCGTCGCCGGTGGCCACCTCAGCCCCGCACGGTGGTGAAGCGCCCGGCGGAGAAGACCAGCGGGTCGCCGTCGGCCGCCCCGCCGTCGACCACCCGGCCGAGGACGAGGTCGTGGTCGCCGGCCGGGTGCACCGCGACCGTCTCGCAGTCCAGCCAGCCCAGCGCGTCGGCCAGCAGCGGGTGCCCGCCGGGGCTGGTGGTCCACGCGTCGCGGTCGCCGTAGCGGTCGGCGCCGCGCCGGGCGAACAGCCGGGCGAGGTCCTCGTGGCCGCTGGCCAGGATGCTGACGGTGAACCCGCCGGCCCGCCGCAGGTCCGGCCAGGTGGTGCTGCTGTGCGCGGCGCAGAAGCACACCAGCGGCGGCTCCAGGCTCACCGACGTGAACGAGTTGACCGCCATGCCGACCGGCCGGCCCCCGACCGAGGCCGAGACCACGACGACGCCGGTGGGGAAGCGGCCCAGGATGCGCCGGAACGCACCGGCGTCGACGCCGGTGCCCTCACTCGTCGCCGTCCGCGGCATCGCGCCTCCCGGAGTGCCGTCCTGTCGCGTCGTCATGACGGTCGTCACACGACCGGCATGACCGAGCGTCCCGCCGGGACGGCCTCCTGTCAACGCGGAGGAGCTCCGTCGAGGACTTGACCAGACCCCCGCGACTGCTACTTTCATGACGGTCGTCACAGAAACGGAGGGTCCGCGTGGAGGTCCTCGACGGCCGGTCCGTGGTGGACGGCCTGGCCACCCACCACCTGGAGGCCGGCCCGCCCGACGGTCCCACCGTGCTGCTGCTGCACGGCGGCGCGTGGGGCGAGTGCGCGCGGACCACCTGGACCCGGACCGCCGCCGACCTGGCCGACCGCGGGCTGCGCGTGCTGGCCCCCGACTGGCTGGGCTTCGGTGAGAGCGCCAAGGTGCGCGACTTCGAGGACCTCGCCGGGCGGATGCTCACCCACCTGGCGGCGTGGCTGCGGTCGGTCGGGGCCGGTGAGGTCGACGCCGTCGGGCTGTCGATGGGCGGGTCGCACCTGCTGCGCGCGCTGACGGCCGGACCGGCGCTGCCGGTGCGGCGGCTGGTCCTCGTCAGCGCCGGAGGTCCGCCGATCGACCGGTCCACCGGCGCCCGCCTCATGTCCTACGACGGCACGCCCGCCTCGATGCGCGAGCAGGTCCGGCTCGCCGTCGCCGACCCCCGCTGGGCCGACGACGAGGCCTACGTGGCGGCGCGGCAGGCGGAGGCCACCCGGCCCGGGGCCTACGAGTGGTTCGCCTCCCTCGCCGTCCGCGCGCCCTGGGCCCCGCCGCCGCCCGGCGACACGGTGCCCTACGAGCGGATCGGCGTCCCGACACTGGTGCTCGCCGGCGGCCGGGACCCGCTTAAGCCCGCGGGCTTCGCCGAGGCCGTGGCCGCGCGCATCCCCGGTGCCCGGCTGCACCTGTTCCCCGAGGCCGGGCACCTGCCCCCGCTCGAGGCCGCCGAGGAGTTCTCGGCCGTTCTCGGCGACTTCCTCGCACCCACCCCCACGAGCACGGTGGGCGCGCCCGCCCTGCAGGACAGGAGCCTCCCGCGATGACCGCAGCGCCGGCGCAGCCCGCCACCCCGACCCGGCACGCCTGGTACACCGCACCGGAGCGGGTGACCGTGCGCGGCACCGAGGTCGCCCACCGCCGCGCGGGCAGCGGCGAGCCGGTGCTGTTCCTGCACGGGCACTGGCTGACCGGCGTGTGGTCGCCGTTCCACCGCGCCCTCGCCGACCGCTGCGACGTGGTCGCGCCCGAGCTGCCCGGTTTCGGCGACTCGCCCGGCGCGCCGCACCTGACCACCCGCCCGGACATGGTGCTGCTGCTGCGCGACCTCCTCGACGCGCTCGGCCTGGACTCGGTGCACGTCGCCGGCTACGGCCTGGGCGCCTGGATCGGCGCGGACCTCGCGATCTGGGCACCGGGCCGGGTCCGCAGCCTCGCCGTCGTCGCCCCGTTCGGCCTGCGGGTACCCGGGGCGCCGGTCGCCGACGTCTTCGCCATGGACCCCGCCCGCTACACCGACGAGTACTTCAACGGCTCCGACGAGGGCTTCGCCGACCTGGTGCCAGGGGTGGGCACGCCGGCCCAGGGCGGTCCCGAGGGCTACGCGCACCGCTACGGCGAGCTCGGTGCGGCCGCGGCGATGATCTGGACCCGCCGCTACGACCTCAAGCTCGAGGAACGGCTGCCGCTGCTCGGGCTGCCCGCGCTGGTGGTCGGCGGCGGCGCCGACCACGTCGTGCCGCCCCCGCACCTGCGGGCCTGGGCCGGCCTGCTCGACGCCCGCCTGACCGAGCTCGACGGTGCCGGTCACGCCCTGCTGCTCCAGCAGCCCGACGCCGTCGCCACCGCCCTCGCCGACCACGTCACCGGCACCGTCAGCAGCACCGCCACCGCCCGGGAGGACGCACGATGACCGACGCCAGCCCCACCGCCGTCCCGGGCCCGGCCGCGGAGCCGGCCGCGCAGAACCGGCTCGAGTTCTACAACTTCCACCTGATGCCCTACCCCTACATCCCGCCGGGGGAGGACCTCGAGTCGACCTGGGTGACGCTGCCCAACACCTACTTCGACCCGCAGGTGGCCTACAAGCTCTACAACGAGTACCTCGAGCAGCTCGTGCTCTCGGAGAAGCTCGGCTACGACGGGGTCATCGTCAACGAGCACCACCAGAACGCCTTCGGCACCATCTGCGCCCCCGACGTCTGGGCCGGCTGGCTGGCCGCGCGGACCTCCGCCATCCGCATCGGCATCATCGGCAACGCGCTCCCGCTGCACCGCAACCCGCTGCGGGTGGCGGAGGAGATCGCGATGCTCGACATCGTCTCCGGCGGGCGCATCATCTCCGGGCACGTCCGCGGGATGGGCGCCGAGTACCACTCCTCCGGCCAGGACCCGACCACCTCCAAGGGCATGTTCTGGGAGGCGCACGACCTGATCCTCAAGGCCTGGACCGAGCCCGGCCCGTTCACCTGGCAGGGCGTGCACTACGACATCGAGCACGCCAACATCTGGCCCCGGCCGCTGCAGCAGCCGCACCCGCCGGTCTGGATGCCGGGCACCGGGTCGACCGACACCATCGACGAGGTCGCCAAGCGGCGGTTCTCCTACATGCAGACCACGACGTCGAACTGGATCACGAAGAAGTCCTTCGCGACCTTCCGGCAGATCTGCGAGGAGAAGTACGGCTACACGCCCTCGCCCCAGCAGCTGGGCCGGGTCGTGCCCACCTACGTGGCCGAGACCGACGAGCAGGCGCGGCGGGAGTTCATGCCGCACGCCATGTGGTTCTTCCGCACCGGCCTGAAGGTGCCCATGCACCACCTCATGCCCCCGGGCTACAACACGGCCGACTCGGTGCTGCGGACCATCCGCGGCCGCCAGGCTGCCGGCGTGAAGAACTTCTGGGAGCTCAGCTACGACGAGCTCATCGATCAGGGCTACATCATCGTCGGCTCGCCGCAGACGGTCGTGGAGAAGTACGCCCAGCAGGCCGAGGAGTACGGCCTGGGCATGGCGGTCAGCGCCGGCGGCCACCTCGGCTCCATGCCGCACTGGATGGTGCAGAAGAACATGTACCTGATGGCCGAGCAGGTCATGCCGGCCTTCCGCGCCGCCGACGGCAAGCCCACCTACGCCCGCCAGGGCGGTCCCCGCACGCTCAGCGAGATCGCCGCCACCACCGCCGCGCCCAAGACCCAGCCGGTCATCCGCCTGGCCAACGGCACCGACGTGCCCACCGCGCTGGCCCACCTGCCCGAGATCGCCGACACCGCCGACACCCGCCCACCGGGGGCGGGGGCCGGCGGGAACGGGCACGCGCCGACGGCGGCGGGCACCCCGGCGCCCGGCGCGCCGGTGCCCGCGGGGAGCTGAGCGGCCGTGGCCGCCCCGACGGCGCCGGTGGCCGCTGCCGCCGACACCACCTCCGACCCCGACGCCGGACGACGGGTGGACAAGCGGTCGACGCCGGTGCTGGGCAGCCCCTCGCGCCTCAAGCTCGGCGTCTTCTCGGCCAACATGGCCGGCGGGGCCAACCTGACCCGCTCACCGGCGGCGCTGCGGATGACCTGGCCGGAGAGCCGCGAGGTGGCCCGGCTGGCCGACGCCGCCGGTCTCGAGGCGATGATCCCGGTGGCCCGCTGGCGCGGCATGGGCCGGCCGGAGGAGCGGGCCGGACACCGGTCGTTCGACACCTTCACCTGGGCCGCCGCGGTGGCCGCGGTGACCGAGCGGATCCAGGTGTTCGCCACCTTCCACGTGCCGGTGCTGCACCCGGTCGCGGCGGCCAAGCAGATCGCCACCGTCGACCACGTCTCCGGCGGGCGGTTCGCGCTCAACGTCGTGGCCGGGTGGAACGAGGACGAGTTCCGCATGTTCGGCATCGAGCAGCGCCCGCACGACGACCGGTACGCCGTCGCGGGGGAGTGGGTCGAGTTCCTCGAGCGCATCTGGGCCGCCGACGAGGAGTTCGACTTCCACGGCCGCCACCTCTCCGGCACCCACGTGCTCAGCGAGCCCAAGCCGCTGCAGACCCCCGGCCCGGTGGTCATGAACGCCGGGTTCAGCCCGTCCGGGCAGGCCTTCGCCGCCCGCCACGCCGACGTGACCTTCGCCCTGGTGCCCTCGGTGGCCTCCGCCGCCGGCGCGGTGGCGCAGATCAAGCAGCGGGCCGCCGAGCACGGCCGCGACCTGCGGGTGTTCACCGCCGCGCACGTCGTCTGCGCCGACACCGACGCCGAGGCGCGGCGCCGCTTCGACGAGATGGTCGAGGTCCACGGCGACCGGGACGCCGCCCGCAACGCCCTGCGGCTGCTGGCCCCCAACTCCGCCAGCGCCGACTTCGACCAGGGCATGGCCGCCTCCGCCATCGCCGGCTTCTTCGCCCTGCCCCTGGTCGGGTCGCCGGAGACGGTCGCGCAGGGGATGGCCGAGCTCTCCGGCGCCGGGCTCGACGGGCTCGCGCTGTCCTGGCTGGACTACACGGAGGGCCTGCACCAGTACCGCGACCAGCTGCTGCCGCTGCTGGTCCGCGACGGGATCCGGGCGGGCTGAACGGTGCGCGTCCTCGTCCCGGCCGACTGCCCGCCCGAGGCCCTCGGGGAGCTGCCGCCCGGCGTGCGCTGCGACCCGTGGCCGCTGGACGCGGCGCCGGACGTCCCGCCGTCCGAGGTCGGGGCGCTGGTGCTCGACCCCCGGTACCGCGGCGCGCTGGCCGACCTGCTGCCGGGGCTGACCGGGCTGCGGCTGGTGCAGACGATGAACGCCGGCGTCGACTGGGTGCCGCCGCTGCCCGAGGGCGTCGTCCTGTGCCGGGCCGGCGGCGTGCACGAGGGCCCGGTGGCCGAGTGGGTGCTGGCCGTGGTGCTCGCCATGGAGAAGCGGCTGCCGCACTTCCTCGCCGAGCAGCGGGCGGGCCGCTGGGACGCCTCGGCCAACCTCGCCTTCGCCGTCGACGGGCCGGCCGCCGGCGACCTCGCGGCGTCGACCGCGGTGGTGGTCGGCGCCGGCGCGATCGGGACGGCGGTGGCGCAGCGGCTGCGGGCCCTGGGCACGACCGTGCACGGGGTCACCCGGTCCGGCCGCGACGGCACCGCGACCCCCGACCAGTTGCCCGTGCTGCTGCCGGCCGCCGACGTCGTCGTGCTGCTCGCCCCGGCGACCCCCGAGAACGTGGGCATGGTCGACGCCGCCTTCCTCGCGGCCATGCGGCCCGGCGCGCTGCTGGTCAACGCCGCCCGCGGGACGCTGGTCGACACCGGCGCCCTCGTCGACGCGCTGCGGGCCGGGCGGGTGCGCGCCGCCCTCGACGTCACCGACCCCGAGCCGCTGCCCCCGGACCACCCGCTGTGGACCTGCCCCGGCCTGCTGCTCACCCCGCACGTCGCCGGCTCCTCGCCGCACTGGCGGCAGCGCGCGTGGCGGCTGGCGGGCGAGCAGCTGCGCCGGCTCGCCGCGGGCCGGCCGCTCGAGCACGTCGTCGTCCGCCACCCCGTCCCCAGCCCCGCCTGAGCGAGAGGACCCGCCATGACCGCAGCCGACGGCCCGCCGCCCGGTGGCATGCCGGTGATGCCCCCGGTGCCCGACATCCCGGCCGACGGGCCGGTCCGGGTCGGGGTGTTCGTGCCCAGCGGCATCCCCGACGTCGACCCGCGGGTGCTGCTCGACTGGGCGCGGCTGATCGACGCGGGGCCGTGGTCGTCGCTGGCGGTGACCGACCGGGTCGCCTACGCCAACCTCGACCCGCTGATGACCCTGGCCATGCTCGCGCCGCTGACCGAGCGGGTGACGCTGTCGACGTCGATCCTGCTGGCCGGCCTGCGCAACCCGCACACGCTGGCCAAGCAGGTGGCCACCCTGGTGCGCATGGCGCCCGGCCGGGTCTCCCTCGGTGTCGGCGTGGGCGCCCGGCCCTGGGACTACGAGGCCACCGGCCAGGTGTGGGAGGAGCGCGGCCGCATGCTCGACCGCGCGATGGAGGTGCTGCTGTCGCTGCGCGAGACGCCGGGCGAGCAGTACCTCGGTCCCCGGCTCGGGGACGTCGAGGTGCTCGTCGGCGGCGCCAGCGGGCCCGCCCTGCGCCGGATGCTCGCCTACGGCAACGGCTACGTCGCCGGCGGCATCAAGCCCGAGTTCTTCGCCTTCGAGGCGGCCGCCGCGCTGGGCGCCTGGGCCGGCGCCGGCCGGCCCGGACGCCCCCGCATCGTGGCCGGCTCCTGGGTGGCCCGCTCTCTCGACCCCGACGACGGGGCCAGCCGCTGGCTGGCGTCGTTCTTCCGCACCGGCGCGCCGCCGATGATGGTCAACGCGGGCGTGTGGCGCGGCGCCGACGGCGTGCGCGCGCAGATCGAGACCTACGCCGCGCAGGGCGCCGACGAGGTGGTCCTCTTCCCCTGCGTCGCCGACCTCGCCGAACTCGAGTGGCTCACCGAGGTGGTGGCCGGGCTGCCCGAGATCAAGGTGGGCACGCCGACGCCGCGCCCGCCCACCGCCCCGCCGCCCGACGTCGTCCCCGGCACCGCCGACGTGGTCGTCGGCGGCGGCCGCCCGGACTGAGGAGGCCCCGTGCTCCCCGACGGCACGCCGGTGGTCAACGCGGTCGCGCACGCCTACAACCTGTCCCCGGACAACGCCCGCGGGCCGATGGGGGAGGCGGTGCGCCGCGGCTTCTACGGCATCCACGCGCACTTCAACCCACCGGAGTGGGTGGTGCCCGAGGAGACCTTCTGCACCGACCAGAGCGCCGAGCTCCTGGCCGGCACCCACTTCGCCGAGAGCGACGTCGACCTGCTCGTCTACCACGTGCTGCGGCTGGACAGCCTGTTCGCCGACGGGCTGTGCTCGCTGGACAAGGCGGTGGAGCTGCAGCGCCGCTGGCCCGACCGCAGCATCGTCTACCTCGGCCTGGACCCGACGCTGGGCCTGCAGCGCTGCCTCGACGACCTCGACGAGCAGGCCGCGCTGCTGCCCGGGGCGGTGGGCGTGAAGCTCTACCCGGACCAGCTGGCGCCCTACCGGACCTTCCGCATGGACGACCCCGAGCTGGTGTTCCCGCTCTACGAGCGGGTGCTGGCGATGGGCCTGAAGGTGGTCGCGGTGCACAAGGCGCTGCCCAACGGCCCGGTGCCGCTGGGGCCCTACCGCATCGACGACGTCGAGGGCGCGGCCATGCACTTCCCCGCGCTGCAGTTCGAGATCGTGCACGCGGGCATGGCCTTCGTGGCCGAGACCGCGCTGGCGCTGGCCCGCTTCCCCAACGTCCACGCCAACCTCGAGATCACCACGATGCTGCTCAACAAGGCGCCGCGGCTGTTCTCCGAGGCCATGGCCGAGTTCCTGTTCTGGGGTGGCCCGGGAAAGCTGCTCTACTCCGACGGAGCGCTGTTCGCCCACCCGCGGCTGGGCCTGGAGGCCTTCGCCGCCTGGCAGCTGCCCGAGGACCTCCAGGACCGCTACGGCCTGCCCCCGCTGTCGGCCGAGGACCGCGCCGGCATCCTCGGCGGCAACCTGGCGCGGATGCTCGGCATCGACCTGCCCGCACGGCTGGCCGCGGTCGCCGACGACGAGTTCGCCCGCGCCCGCCGGGAGCGCGGCGGCCCGGCCGAGCCGTTCAGCACCTGGTCGCGGCTGGCCGGCACGGCCGTGCCCGCCCCGCTCGCGGAGCGTGCCGCGTGAGCGGGCCGGTGGAGCTGCTCACCGTGCCGGGGGCGGGCCGCCCGGGCCGGGCCGACGACGCCGCGGTGGCCGCCGCCCTCGAGCAGGTCGTCGACCCCTGCTCGGTGGCCCAGGGCACGCCGCTGTCGCTGCCGGCGATGGGGCTGGTGCGCGGCTGGCAGCTCGCCGACGACGGCCGGCTCGTGCTCGACGTGGCGGTGACCGCCCCCGGCTGCGGCTACCTGGGTGTGTTCGCCGACGCCGCCGCCCGCGCGCTGGCGGGCCTGCCCGGCGTCACCTCGGTGACCGTCCGGCTCGACGCCGCGCTGGTGTGGACCGAGGACCTGCTGCGCCCCGACGCCGCCGCCGTGCTGTCCGCCGGGCGCGAGCGGGTGCGCGAGCGGCTGGCCGCCGGGAGAGGGGCGGTGCGCCCGTGATCGGCGACATCGTGGTGCTGGACGCCGCCGTCCACCTGCACGACATGAGCGAGGACAACCTCACCGACGACGCCGTCCGCGCCGCCGGCGGGCACGACCCGCGCCGGCTGCCGCTGGCCATGGGCGAGGCGCTGCGCCCGCTGCACGGCGCCGACGTCGACTTCGCCACCCGCACCGGCGTGGTCGAGCAGGGCCGGATGCTGTTCGAGCAGTCGCCCACCGACCTCGCCGTGGCCCAGGTGGTGCCGATCTTCGACGGCTACAAGGACTGGTGGGCGCCGGTCGAGCTGCAGGCGGAGTTCGTGCGCGCCTTCCCCGACCGGGCGTTCCTGTGCGGCGGGGTGGACCCGCGCTTCGCCGGGCTCGACGCGGCGCTGGAGCACCTGGAGTGGCAGGTGCGCGACCTCGGCGCGGTGTCGCTGAAGTTCTACAACGGGCACGTCGAGCGGTCCTGGCGCTGCGACGACCGGGAGCTGGCCTACCCGCTCTACGAGCGCGCCGCCGAGCTGGGCATCCGCGTGCTGCAGTTCCACAAGGGCTTCCCGTTCGGGCTGGAGAACATCGAGGACGTCCGCCCCAACGACCTGCAGCGGCCGGCGCGCGACTTCCCCGAGCTCGACTTCGTGATCCACCACCTCGGCGTCCCGTACTTCGAGGAGACGGTGTCGATCGCCGCGCGCTTCCCCAACGTGCACCTGTGCCTGGGCGCCAACCTGGCCTTCACCCCGATCGCCCCGCGGCAGGTGCAGGAGCAGCTGGGCCGGCTGCTCGCCCAGGTGGGCGCCGACAAGCTCAGCTACGCGTCGGAGGGCTTCCTGGCCGGACCGCCGCGGCCCTACCTCGACGCGGTCATGGCGCTGGAGATCCCCGAGGACCTGCGCACCGGCTACGGCTGGCCGCAGATCACCCACGAGGACAAGCGCGGCCTGCTCGGCGCCAACATGGCCCGGCTGCTGGGCATCGACCTGACCGCCGCCGCGGCCCGCGCGGGCGGTTAGCAGCGGTCGCGCGAGATCGGCGATCTCGTGGCCATCAGCTGCCCATCGCCACGAGACCGTCGATCTCGCGGGGAGTCGATCGGGACGCGCCGGGCGGATCGCCACCGGCGCTCACTACCTCGTTCACGCCCCGGCAGCGGAGTGCCACAGTTGCGGAATGGCTCGAGGAGCCGCCACCTACGCGCGCCCCAAGTGGCGACGCCCGCCCACCCTCGGCTACCCGGCCGCGCTGGACGCGGTCGGGAACGTCGCCGCTCCTCTGCTCGGGGGATTCAGTCTCGCGTCGACGGTGGTCGTGGCCGACGACGCGGCCAATTTCCGGTGGCCGGGCTGGGCGCTGCTGGCTCTGACGACCGCCGCGGTACTGCTGCTCAACGCGGTGCAGTGTGGCTTCCATGCCCGTCGCTACCTGTGGTCAGCCGACGACGCGAACAACTGGATGCCCGACCTGAAGGACCATGCGGGCTGGGAAGAGCACCTGCAGCAGCAGCAGCACGAGGACTACGACTCGTGGCGCCAGTGGGTCAAGTGGACTATTCGTCTGTACAACGCGGGCATCGTGGCGCTCCTGGCCGGCCTCGCCCTTGCACTGCCCCCGCCACACGGAGATGGTCTCCAGCAGACCCTGCGCTGGGTCGCGTTCGCGATAGCCGTCACCGTGGCTCTCGTCGAGTTCGCATGGACCGTCAAGGCCACGTGGAGGGGGCAGCCGTGACAGCACCACCGATGCGGAACCAGTGCCCGTGCTGCGACGAGGGTTCCCTGCCGCACTTGCCAGGCTGCCCGTACAGCGACCTCGGGATCCCAGACGCCTTGCGCACGCACCGCACACTCGGCGAGCCGCGATGCGAAGACGTCGCCGAACGACGACAGGCGCCGCGCGCACCCACCTGACGGAGGCCGGCCGGAGGGTGTGCGCGCACGCCGGGTCCAGGGGGCGGAGACCCGGCGTGCGCGCACACGCTCGGGGGAGCGCTAGCCGACCGGTGCGGCCGAGGAGCGCCAGGTGGGCATGCCCTCGAAGAAGGCGTCCCAGGCCGCCTCGTCGTAGGCCATGTGCTGTGCCTCGACGAGCCGGCCGTCGCGGACCCTGAACACCACGGCCTCGGGGACGTCGAGGGTGCGGCCGTCGGGACGGCGGGCGGTCACGTGCGCCAGCGCCACGACGTGGTCGTCGCTGCCCAGGTAGTCCACCGGCGCGGCGTCGTAGGTGCCCTCGGTGAACGCCATGATGTCGCCGAAGTTCCGCAGCACGCCGTCCATCCCGATGGTCGTGCCACCGGCCGGGCTCGAGCCGGTCACCGTCCACACCATGCCCTCGTAGTCGAAGAGCTCGTGCACGGTCGCCATGTCCCCGGTCTTGAACGCGCGGTGCGCGCGGCGCACGAGGTCGGCGTTGGGGTGCTCGTTCGGGGTCGGCTCGACCGGCATGGTCGCCTCCGGGTCCGGGCTGGCTCTCGCCAGGTGTGGTGTGTTTGTGTGACGATCGCAACAGAAAGGCCATGAGTCAACCTGGACCGGAGGACCGCATGCCCACCCCGCTGCAGCGCACCCTGTACACCGCCCACGCCGAGGTCAGCGGCGGCCGGGAGGAGGGGAAGGGCCGCACGCACGACGGCGAGCTCGAGGTCGACCTGCGGGTGCCGGAGTCGCTGGGCGGTCCGGGCGGTGGCACCAACCCCGAGCAGCTGTTCGCGGTCGGCTACGCGGCCTGCTTCCAGAGCGCGCTGGGCGTGGCCGCCCGGCGGGAGCGGGTCGACGTCAGCGGCAGCACGGTGCGCTCGCAGGTGCACCTCGGCCCGGTCGAGGGCGGCGCCTTCGGTCTCGCGGTGGTCCTGGAGGTCGAGATCCCGGGAGCCGACCCCGACGCCGCCCGCCGCGTGGTGGAGGCCGCGCACGCGGTCTGCCCGTACAGCAACGCCACCCGCGGCAACGTCGACGTCGACGTGCGGATCGTGGGATGACCGCCACCGCGCCGGCCGACGCCCTGGCCGCAGGCCGGGAGATCATGCGGCGCAACATCCAGGAGCTGTTCGCGCCGGGCGACGCCGCGCTGATCCCCGAGCTGTACGCCGCCGACGTCGTCGACCACAACCCGGTCCCCGGCCAGCGCCCCGGCCACGACGGCCTGCGCGACGTGCTCGAGGTGTTCCACCGCGCCTTCCCCGACCAGGAGATGGAGCTGCTGTTCACCCTGGCCGACGGCGACCTGGCGATGGACCACTGGGTCTTCCGGGGCACGCACACCGGCGACCTCGACGGCGTGCCGGCGACCGGGCGGCGGGTCGAGTTCCGCGGCTTCGACCTCGCCCGCATCCGTGACGGGCGGATCGCCGAGATCTGGCACGTCGAGGACATGGCGGCCATGTGGGCCGACCTCGGCCTGCCCGGGGGGCCGCGCTGACCGCCGGGACCGCCGTGTCCGTCCGGGTCCGGCGGCGCTACGTCGACCTGCCGCACGGCCAGGTCCACCTCGCCGAGGCGGGGCCGGACGGCGGGCGCCCGGTGGTGCTGCTGCACCAGACCCCGCGGTCGGTCGACGAGTACCGCGACGTGCTGCCGCTGCTCGCCGCCGCGGGGCTGCGCGCGGTCGCCGTCGACACCCCCGGCTTCGGGGCCAGCGACCCGCTGCCCGCGCCGTCGGTCGAGACCCTCGCCGCGGCGGTCGGCGACGCGGTCGCGGGCCTCGGCCCGGCGGTGCTCGCCGGCCACCACACCGGCGGGGTGCTCGCCGTCGAGCTGGCCGCCACCCGGCCGCGGCAGGTGGCCGGCCTGGTGCTGTCGAGCACCCCGCTGGTCGACGCCGCCTTCCGCGGCCGGCCCCCGCACGGCGTCGACGACGTCGAGCCCGCCGACGACGGCACGCACCTGCTGGCGCTGTGGCGGGGCCGGGCGCCGTTCTACCCGCCCGGCCGCCGCGACCTGCTCGAGCGCTTCGTCCGCGACGCGCTGACCGCCGGGGAACTGGCGCACGAGGGGCACGCCCTGGTGCGCCGCTACGCCATGGAGGACCGGCTGCCCACCCTCACCGCGCCGGTGCTCCTGCTGGCCGCGCCCGAGGACCCGTTCGGCGCGCCGAACACCGCCCGGATGGCCGAGGCGCTGCCCGCGGCCGGGCGGCCCCGGCCCGTGGTGGTCGAGGTCCCCGGCGGCACCGTGCCGCTGCCCGACCAGTGCCCGGAGGAGTACGCGGCCGCCGTCGTGCGGTTCACGGCGGGGCTGCCGTGAGGGCGCTGCGGGTCTCCGCGGTGGGCGGGACGCCGCAGCTCGAGGAGGTGCCCGAGCCCGTCCCCGGCCCGGGGGAGACCCTGCTGCGGATCGCCGGCGCGTGCCTGGCGCACGTCGACCGCAGCATCGCCGCCGGCAGCCTGGGCGGCACCCCGCCGCTGCCCTACGTGCCCTGCACCGACGGGGCCGGCTGGGTGGTGAGCTCCAGCGCCCACCCGCCCGGCGCGCTGGTCTGGGTGCGCGGTGCGGGGGTGGGGGTGACCCGCGACGGTGTGGCCGCCGAGCTCGCCGTCGTCCCGGACGCCGCCGTGCACGCCATGCCCGACGGCGCCGACCCGCTGCTGGCCGCCTGCTTCTTCTCGCCGGCCACCTCGGCCGCGACCGCGCTGGCCGACCTCGGCCGGCTGCAGGCCGGCGAGCGGGTGCTGGTCACCGGCGCCGCGGGCGCGGTCGGCTCGCTCACCGTGCAGCTCGCGCTGGCCGCCGGTGCCGAGGTGGTCGCCTGCGTGCGCACGCGGGCCCGGGCGGCCGGGGTGCCGGACGGCGCGGAGGTGGTCGTCGGGGAGCCCGGCCCGGTCGGCGCCGACCTGCTCGTCGACACCGTCGGCGGCCCCGGCCTGGCCGGCCGGCTGTCCGCGGTGCGGCCCGGCGGGCGGGCGGTGCTGGTGGGCTACACCGCCGGCACCACCGTGCAGCTGGATCTGCCGGCGCTGCTGCGCGCCGACGTGGCGCTGCTGCCACTGAACATGATCCGGCGCGCGCCCGAGGCGTTCGCCCGCGCCGGCGACCTGCTCGCCCGGCTGGCCGCCGGCGAGCTGCACCTGGCCGTCACCCGCTACGACCTCGCCGACGCCGCGGCCGCCTGGGCCGACCTGGGCGCCGGGCGGGTCGACGGCCGCGCCGTCCTGGTGCCGGCCGGCCGATCCGGATCGGCCCTGTCGCCCGCGCTTCTGTAGCGCTATCGTGACGACCGTCTCACATCCGCGATGCGGGAAGGGGGTCCGGTGGACGACCAGGAACGGGTGCACGCCGCGGCGCGGCGGGTCACCGCGCTCTTCCGCAGCCACGGCGGGTCGGTCGCGGTGGCCGGCACCGACACCGCCGGCGCGGTCGAGGTCCGGTTCGGCGGCACGTGCAGCGGCTGCCCCTCGCAGGCGCTGTGCCTGGAGCACACCGTGCGCCCCCGGCTGCTGGCCGTCCCCGGCGTCACCTCGGTGACCGCGACCGGGGCGCGGGTCAGCGACGAGGCCGACGCCCGGCTGCGCACCTTCCTCCGCGGGGGAGCGGCGTGACCGCCGTCCCGGCCGGCGCGCGCGCCGACCGGGCCCTGCTGGAGCGGATCGCCGACGAGCTCGCCACCGCCGCGGCCACCCGCACCCCGGTGCCGCCGCCGTCCACCGTGCACCCGGGCCTGGCCCCGGAGGACGCCTACGCCGTCGCCGCGGTCGGCATCGGCCGTCGCCGCGCGGCCGGGGCGCGGCTGCTCGGCCACAAGATCGGCCTCACCTCGGCGGCGATGCAGCGGATGCTCGGCGTCGACGAGCCCGACTACGGCGCGCTGCTCGACGACATGCTCGTCCCCGACGGCGGCAGCGCCGCACCGGCCCGGTGGTGCCAGCCGCGGATCGAGCCCGAGGTGGCGTTCCGGCTCGGCGCCCGGCTGGCCGGACCCGGCCTCGGCGTCGACGACGTGCTCGCCGCCACCGAGGCCGTCGCCCCGGCGCTGGAGATCATCGACAGCCGGGTGGCCGACTGGCGGATCACCTGGTGGGACACCGTCGCCGACAACGCCTCCTCGGCCGCCTTCGTCGTCGGCCCGTGGACGCCGACCACCGCGGCCGGGGACCTCGCCGCCCTGGACGTCGCCCTGGCCGTCGACGGCGAGGTCGTCGAGCACGGCAGCAGCGCCGCGGTGCTCGGCCACCCCGCGACCGCGGTCGCCTGGCTCGCCGAGGCGCTCGCCGGGCACGGCGCGGCGCTGGAGGCCGGCGCGGTCGTGCTGTCGGGCTCGTGCACCCGCGCGGTCGACGTCCGGCCCGGCACCCGGGTCACCGCCACCGTGGGCGGCCTCGGCGAGGTCGCGGTCGACTTCTCCCGGGAGGACGCGTGAGCGGGAGGGTCCCGGTGGCCGTCGTCGGCTCCGGCAACATCGGCACCGACCTGCTGGTCAAGCTGCTGCGCAGCGACCGGCTCGAGCCGCGGTGGATGGTCGGCATCGACCCGGCCAGCGAGGGCCTGGCCCGCGCCGCCGCGGCCGGGCTGGAGACCTCCGCCGAGGGGGTCGACTGGCTGCTGGCCCGGCCGGAGCTGCCGGAGATCGTCTTCGAGGCCACCTCGGCGCGGGTGCACGTGCGCAACCACCGCCGCTACGCCGAGGCCGGCATCCGCGCGGTCGACCTCACCCCGGCCGCACGCGGGCCCTACGTGGTGCCGCCGGTCAACCTCGACGAGCACCTCGACGCCCCCAACCTCAACATGGTCACCTGCGGCGGCCAGGCGACCGTGCCCGTCGTCGCCGCGGTCAGCCGCGTGACGCCGGTGGCCTACGCCGAGATCGTCGCCTCCATCGCCTCGCGCTCGGCCGGGCCGGGCACGCGGGCCAACATCGACGAGTTCACCCGGGTCACCGCCCGCGCCCTCGAGGTGGTCGGTGGCGCCGAGCGCGGCAAGGCGATCATCGTGCTCAACCCGGCCGAGCCGCCGATGCTCATGCGCGACACCGTCACCTGCCGCATCGACCCCGGCGCCGACCGCGCCGCCGTCACCGCGTCGGTCACCGGCATGGTCGCCGATGTCGCCCGGTACGTGCCCGGCTACCGGATGACCAGCCCGCCGCAGTTCGTCGAGGACGGGCACGGGGCCCGGGTCAGCGTCTACCTGGAGGTCGAGGGCGCCGGTGACCACCTGCCGTCCTTCGCGGGCAACCTGGACATCATGACCGCGGCCGCGGCGCGGGTCGGCGACGTGCTGGCGCAGCGGCCGGCCGTCCCCGCGGGAGCGGCGCGGTGACCGGGGGCCTCCCGCGGATCGGGATCCGCGAGCCGCTGCCCCGTCCGCACGGGGACGGCCTCGACGTCCGGATCACCGACTCCACGCTGCGCGACGGCAGCCACGCCAAGGCCCACCGGTTCACCCGCGAGGAGGTCCGCGACATCGTCGCCGGCCTCGACGCCTCCGGTGTGCCGGTGATCGAGGTCAGCCACGGCGACGGGCTGGGCGGCTCGTCGTACGCCTACGGGCCGAGCCTGGTCGACGAGCGGGAGCTCATCGACGTCGCCGTCGAGACGGTGACCCGCGCCAAGGTGGCCGCGCTGCTAGTGCCGGGCATCGGCACCGTCGACGACATCCGGTGGTTCGCCGACGCCGGCGGCTCGGTGATGCGGGTGGCCACCCACTGCACCGAGGCCGACGTCGCCGCCCAGCACTTCCAGGTGGCCCGAGACGCGGGGCTGGAGACCGTCGGCTTCCTCATGCTGGCCCACCGGATCGGCCCCGAGGAGCTGGCGGAGCAGGGGCGGGTCATGGTCGACGCCGGCTGCCAGTGCGTCTACGTGACCGACTCGGCCGGCGCGCTCGTCCTGGACGACGTCACCGACCGGGTGGCGGCGCTCGTCGCCGAGGTCGGCGACGAGGCGCAGGTCGGCTTCCACGGCCACCAGAACCTCTCGCTCGCCGTGGCCAACACCGTCTTCGCGTTCCGGGCCGGCGCCGGCCAGGTCGACGGGTGCACGCGCGGCATGGGCGCCGGGGCGGGCAACACCCCGACCGAGGCGCTGGTCGCCGTCTGCGACCGCATCGGGCTGACCACCGGCATCGACGCCTTCTCGATGATGAGCGTCGCCGAGGACGTCGTCCGCCCGGCCATGGAGACCGAGTCGGTGGTCGACCGGCTGTCCCTGGCCATGGGCTACGCCGGCGTCTACTCCTCCTTCATGAAGCACGCCGCCGCCGCGGCCGCGCGCTACGGCGTCGACCCGGCCGAGGTGCTGCTGCGCTGCGGCGAGCGGCAGCTGGTGGGCGGCCAGGAGGACCAGATCGTCGGCATCGCGCTCGAGCTCGCCGCGGCGCGCGAGGACCGCGCCCGGCAGCTGGCGTGAGCACACCCACCGAGGAGGCAGCCATGGCCGCAGGGACCGACACCGGAAGGGGAGACGCACGGGCGACGGCGTCCCCGCGACCCGACCGCCGGTACTCGACCGGCCGGCAGGACTGGTCGACCTGGCCGAAGTACGACGCGGCCGCGACCGGCTTCCGCGGCTACTGGTACCCGGTCGTCTTCGCCGACCAGGTCGGCCCCGACCCCGTCGCGGTCACCGTGTGCGGCGAGAAGGTGGCCCTGGTCCGCGAGGGCGACGAGGTCCGCGCGCTGCACGACCGCTGCCCGCACCGCGGCATCCCGCTGTCGATGGGCAGGCGGGAGTTCCCGAACACGCTGTCCTGCGCCTACCACGGCTGGACCTTCGACACCCGCGACGGCCGGCTGGCCGCCGTCATCACCGACGGCCCGGACTCGCCGCTGTGCGGCAAGGTGTTCGTCCGCACCTATCCGGTCGAGGTCCGCCTGGGCCTGGTGTGGGTCTACGTCGGCGACGGCGAGGAGCCCCCGCCGATCGACGACCAGTTGCCCGAGGAGTGGCGGGGCAACGAGCTCACCGCCGGCATCCGCATCGACGAGCGGGCCGGCAACTGGCGCTTCGCCTGCGAGAACGGCTTCGACGAGGGGCACGCCAAGTACCTGCACCGCACCTCGGTGTGGCGCACGTTCAAGACCATGCCCACCTGGAACGTCACCCGCATCGTCCCCCGGGGGCGCTGGCTGTACCGGGTGCAGGACGAGGTGCACTGGGAGGCCGAGTTCCCCGGCTACGGCACCTGGACCAACTACCGCTGGTGGAAGAAGAAGCCGCCGCGGCCGGACTTCAAGGACTTCCGGCTGGGCAACACCGGCGGGTCGAAGAAGGCCGACCCGGTCATCGAGGAGCAGGACTTCCCGGGCTTCGCCTCGGTCGGCATGCCCGGCGTGCTGCGCATCGCCTACCCCAAGTTCATCCACTACGAGTTCTACGTCCCGGTCGACGCCGACTCCCACCGCTACGTCGGGGTGATGGTCGACTTCGGCACCCGCGCGGACGGGCTGCGGTTCGCCGTCAAGTACCTCGGCGCGGTCCGCTGGCTCTTCCACGGCCAGTTCTCCGGCCAGGACGCGCGGATGGTGGAGGCCACCGACGCCCCGCCGGAGCGGCTCTACCGGCCCGACGTGTCGCTCACCGAGTGGCGCAAGCTGGTCGAGCAGTCGACCGTCGTCGGCCGGAACGGCACCGCCCGCGCCCCGGCGGAGGGCTCCCCGGACGCGCCGGTGGCCGCGGGCAGCGGCCGGCCCTCGCACGTGCAGGGGACCTCGTGAGCCCGTACCTCGCCGAGCGCGACCTGGCCGCCGTCGACACCGGCGAGGTGCTCACCCGGCCGGCGCGGCCGCCCGCCCGGCTGGTGCACAACGGCGAGCACGCCTACTCCGTGTGGGAGGCCGGCTCCGGACCGGACACCGTGCTGCTGCACGGCGGCGGGCCGGGCTGCACCGGCTGGAGCGACTTCGGCCCGACCGTGCCGCACCTGGCCCCGCACCGCCGCTGCGTGGTGCCCGACCTCCTGCAGTACGGCGCCAGCGACAAGCCCGACATCGCCGAGGGGGTGTGGGACTTCCACGCGCGCAACCTGCTCGCCCTCTTCGACGCCCTCGACCTCGGGGCCCCCGACGTCGTCTGCAACTCCTGGGGCGGGACGGCGGCGCTGCGGCTGGCCGCGCTGCACCCCGAGCGGGTGGGCTCGCTGGTCATCACCGGGTCGATGCCGGTGCTCTACGGGCCGCTGGCGCCGCTGCCCGAGCGCTCGCGGCGCGGCCGCAACGCCCGCGACGCGTACTACGGCGGCGAGGGCCCGACCCCGCAGAAGATGCGCGACCTCATCGCCCGGCTGGAGTGGTACGACCCCGACGCCGTCCCCGAGGAGACGGTCACCCTGCGGTACGAGCAGAGCCTCGACGCCGGGGAGCGCCGGCTCGGCGAGTCCGACGAGCACCGCGGCACGTTCCAGGACCTCACCGCCGACCTGCAGGGCCTGCGGGTGCCGGTGCTCTACCTGTGGGGGATGCACGACGCGTTCCTCACCCCCGACTACCCGCTGATGCTGGCGCGGATGACGCCGCGGGGCTCGCTGTTCGTCATGGACCACGCCTCGCACCACCTGCAGGAGGAGCGGCCGCGGGAGTACGCCGCGGTCGTCAACGGCTGGCTCGACCGCACCCGCGGGCGGGCCGGGGAGGAGCGGGGATGAGGACGGCGCTGCTCGGGGTGGCCGGCGCGGCCGGCCTGGTCGCGCTCGCGGCGCGCAACCGGTACGCGCTGCGGCGGCGGGTCGACACCCGCGTGGTCCGGGTCGGCCGTTGACCGCTGGCGTGCACCCGGCCGGCCCGGCCGACCTCGGACGGGACGGGCTGGCCGGCCTGCCCGCGCGCCAGCGGGACCTGGTGGCCCGCGCGTGGGCGCACGTCGACCAGCGGCGGCTGCGCGAGCTCGCCGTCCTGGTCACCTCGGTGCCCAGCCCGACGGGGGAGGAGCGGCCGCTGGCCGAGGAGCTGGCCGCCCGGCTGCGCGGGGCCGGGCTCGACGGCCGGCTGCAGCCGCTCGACGACCGGCAGGCCAACGCCTGGGGGCGGCTGGCCGGGACCGGCAGCGGGCCGAGCCTGATGCTCTACGCGCCGGTCGACACCTTCACCGCCGGGACCGAGGACGAGGACCTGCCCTGGATCGGGCCGCAGCTGCGCACCGACATGCGCCCCGGGGCCACCGTCGACGGGCCCTACGTCACCGGCCTGGGCGCGTCCAACCCCAAGGGCCACGCCGCCTGCGTGCTGGCCGCGGCCGAGGCGGTCGCCGCCGCCGGCGTGCCGCTACGTGGCGACCTGGTCGCGGCCTTCGGCGCCGGCGGCATGCCGACCAACGCCCGCCCGCTGCCCGGCCGCGACCGCGCCAACACCGGCCAGGGCGTCGGGGCGTCCTTCCTGCTCGAGCAGGGCCTGTGGACCGACGCCGCGGTCATCGCCAAGCCGGGCTGGGGCGCCTCGGCCGCCGAGGTCGGCCTGGTGTGGTTCGACGTCTGGGTCGGCGGCACGCACACCTACGTCGGCAGCCGGCACCGGCTGCCCTACGTCAACGCCGTCGCGCAGGCGGCCACCGTCGTGCACGGGCTGGAGGCGTGGTTCGAGCGCTACGCCGCCGCGCACACCGACGCGGTGGTCAGCCCGCAGGGGGTGGTCTCCTCCATCGAGGGCGGCTGGCCGCGGCTGGCCGCGGCCACGCCGGGCCGGGTGCGCATCCGCTGCGACGTCCGCCTCGCCCCCGGCCGCAGCCCCGCGTCCCTGGCCCGGGAGTTCCGCGCCGCGGTGGCCGCGATCGCCGACCGCCACCCCGGCCTGGACGCCGCCGTCGAGACCGTGCTCGCCATCCCCGGCAGCGCCACCCCGGAGGACGCCTGGGTGGTGCGCAGCACGGTGGCCGCCTGGGAGGCCGCGGAGGGGCGGCCGCACGAGGTCCCGGCCGGGCTGAGCGGCGCCACCGACGCCAACATCCTGCGCAACCGCGGCATCCCGACCGTGCGCATCGGCATGCCCAAGGTCGGCGCCGTCGAGCCCGCGCCGTTCGAGGTCGACTTCGCCCGCGGGATGAACACCGTCGACGTCCGGGACATGGAGCGGCTCACCCGGCTGCTGGTCCGGGTCGCCGTCGACACCTGCACGCGCACCTTCGAGGAGACGGGAGACCGGCCGTGAGCCGCATCGTGCTGGGCGTCGGGGCGTCGCACTCGACCCTGATGAACACCCACTGGGACGCCGTGGAGCACGTTGACCGCGCCGAGCGGTTCCGCGACGCGCTGCGCGAGGCGCGCGACGCGGTCGCCGCCGCCCGGCCCGACGTCGTCGTGATCGCCGGCAGCAACCACTTCCGCGGCTTCTGGCTCGACCTCGTCCCGCCGTTCACCCTGGGCGTCGGCGAGGTGGTGGCCAGCGGGGAGTCCGGGACGCCGTCGGGACCCCAGCGGGTCGACCCCGACTGGGCCCGGGGACTGCTCGGCGCGGTCACCGACCAGGGCTTCGACGTGGCGCTCTCGGCGCGGCTGCAGATCGACCACGGCCAGAGCCACGCGATCCAGTACCTGCTCGACGGCGTCGACGTGCCGGTGGTGCCGCTGGTGGTCAACGTCTTCGCCCCGCCGCTGCCGCTGATGCGGCGCTGCCTGGACCTCGGCGCCGCCGTCCGCCGCGGCGTCGAGACCGACGGTCAGGACCGCCGCGTGGTGGTGGTCGCCTCCGGCGGGCTCTCGCACCGGCTGCCCTTCCCGAAGTGGTACGCCCCGGAGGGCGCCGACGAGGAGTTCCTCGTCGAGGCCTGGCTCGAGGGCCGCGGCCACTGGCAGGAGTACGACCCCCGCCGGCGCGAGATCATCCGCGCGGCGCAGCCGTCGATCGAGCCGGGGTTCGACCGGGAGTTCCTCGACGCGTTCGTGCGCGGCCACCTGGCCTCCTACGCGGCGATGACCGCCGAGGAGGTCGAGAAGGCCGCCGGCAACGGCGCGCAGGAGCTGCGGACCTGGCTGGTCGCCGCGGGCGCGGCCGGCGGCGGCCGCGGGCGGGTGCTGGCCTACGAGCCGATGCCGGAGTGGCTGACCGGCATGGGCGTCGCCCTGCTCGAGCCGGAGGTGGCGGCGTGACGTTCTGGACCGACCTCGCCGGCACCGACTTCTGCCTGGCCACCGTCGACGCCGGCGGGGTGCCCACCCGCGCGCTGCTGGCCGGGCCGGCCGACGGCGAGCCGGTGGTCATGCTGCACGGCACCAGCGGCCACCTCGAGGCGTTCGTGCGCAACGTGCCCGCGCACGCGCTCGCCGGCTACCGGGTGCACGCGATCGACATGCTGGGGCACGGGTACACCGGCAACCGCGGGGTGCCGCAGGAGATCCCGCGCTACGTCGAGCACCTCGTCGCCTACCTCGACGCCCAGGGCATCGGCCGGGCCCACCTGGTCGGCGAGTCCCTCGGCGGCTGGGTGGCGGCCTGGCTGGCGAGCGAGCAGCCCGACCGGGTGGCCACTCTGCAGCTGCTCGCCGCCGGCGGCACCAAGGCCGACCCGGCGGTGATGGAGCGCATCCGCACCTCCACCCGGCAGGCGGTGCTCTCCGACGACGTCGAGCTGACCCGCCGTCGGCTGCTGCTGCTGATGCACGACCCGGCCGACGTCTCCGACGAGCTCGTGCAGGTGCGGCACGCGGTCTACCACCGGCCGGAGTTCGTGGCCAACATCGACCACCTGCTCGCGCTGCAGGAGATGGCGGTGCGCCGGCGCAACCTGCTGACCCCCGACCGGCTGGCCCGCATCCAGGCGCCGACCGTGGTGGTGTGGGGCCACGAGAACCCCTTCGGCGACGTGCCCGAGGCCCGGGCGCTGGCCGCCGCGATCGACGGCGCCGAGCTCGTGCTCTACCCGGAGTGCGGGCACTGGCCGCAGCACGAGCACGCGGCCGAGTACAACGCGCTCAGCCTGCGCTTCCTGGCCGGGAGAGGTGCCGTCAGCGCTAGGAAGGCACTCAGGCGCTGAGCCGCTCGCGGCGCTCCAGGCGCACCCGGCGCCGCTCGCGCTCGGACAGGCCGCCCCAGATGCCGAAGCGCTCGTCGTTGGCGAGGGCGAACTCCAGGCACTCCGTGCGCACCGAGCAGCCCATGCAGACCCGCTTGGCCTCGCGGGTCGAGCCGCCCTTCTCCGGGAAGAAGGCCTCCGGGTCGGTCTCGGCGCACAGCGCGTCCAGGCGCCAGGCGGCCTCCCCGCCCTCGGTGAGGTCGCTCCAGAACGTGGTGGGCGCCTGCTCCGCGGCGGCGTCGTAGGCCGGCTCGTACGCGGCGACGGCGTCGTACTCCGCGACGGCGTCGTAGCGGGAGACGAGGCTCAGGTGGGCGCTCGGGGCGGGGCGCGAGAAGGAGTGCACGGGAAGCTCCTCGGATCGGGGTGGGGCGTGGCGCCCTGTGACGGACGGGTACGCCTTGACTGCTGTCCGTGACGTTACGCAGCGGGCGACAGCGGGCGCACTGGCAGGAACTGAGCGAAACGGGCCCGTCCACTTGGCGCATCGTGCCCTCGACCCGGGGCAGCGGCGTGTCGCTGGCATCGCCGCTCCCCGTGCGCCAGCGGAGGCGTCACGAGATCTTCCGCGCGACCTGTCGATCTGGTGCGGTGCTGCGTGTCGTAGGGGTGGAGGGCCCGACCAGCGGGCCCCCGGGACCCGGGAGGGCCAGATGGCGCAGTACCTGATCCTGATCTACGAGGACGAGGCGTCCTACGCGACGGCGGCGCCGGAGGTGTGGGGCGAGATCCTCGAGGAGCACAACCGGTTCGCCGCCGGCGTCGACGGCCTCGGCGCGAAGGTGCTCGGCGGGTCGGCCCTGCAGCCGACGACGACGGCGACCAGCGTGCGCGGCGGGAGCGAGGTCACCGACGGCCCCTTCGTGGAGACCAAGGAGGCGCTCGGCGGCTACTACCTGGTCGAGGCGCCCGACCTCGACACCGCCCTGGCCGTCGGGCGGACCGTGCCGGCGCGCTTCGGCGGGGTCGAGGTCCGCCCGGTCATGGTGTTCGACTGAGCGCACCGTGACCGCCGACCCCGGGCCCGACGCCTCCGCCGTCGCCGCCGCGGTCGCCGACGCGCACCGTCGCGAGTGGGCCTTCGTGCTCGCCGCGACGGTGCGCGTCACCCGCGACATCGACCTCGCCGAGGAGTGCGTGCAGGAGGCCTTCGCCACGGCCCTCACCGAGTGGCGCGACACCGGCGTCCCGGCCCGGCCCGGCGCCTGGCTGACCACGGTGGCCCGCCGGCGGGCGCTCAACGTCCTGCGCCACCAGGGCGTGGTGCGCCGCCACCTCCCGCTGCTGGTGGAGGACGACGTCGCCCCCGACCCGCGTGACGGCGCCGGCGAGGACGGCACCCACGGCTACCCCGACGACCGGCTGCGGCTGGTGGTCACCTGCTGCCACCCGGCGCTGGACCGCGCGGCGCAGGTGGCGCTCACCCTGCGGCTGCTGTGCGGGCTGACCACCGCGGAGGTGGCCCGCGCGTTCCTGGTGAGCGAGCCGACCATGGCCGCCCGCCTCACCCGCGCCAAGAAGAAGATCGCCGTCGCGCGCATCCCGTACCGGGTGCCCCCGCCGGCGGAGCTGCCCGAGCGGGTCGACGCCGTCCTCGCGGTGGTGCACCTGCTGTTCACCACCGGGCACACCGTGCCGGCCGGGGAGGAGCTGGTGCGCCGCGACCTCGTCGAGCGCGCGCTGCAGCTGTGCCGGATGCTGCGCACCCTGCTGCCCCGCGATCCCGCGGTGGCCGGGCTGCTGGCGCTGCTGCTGCTCACCGACGCCCGCCGCGCCACCCGCACCGGCGCGGACGGCCGCCTGCTGCTGCTGGAGGAGCAGGACCGCTCCCGCTGGGACGCCGCCGCGATCGCCGAGGGCGTGGCGCTGGTGCGCGAGGCGCTGCGGGGACGGCCGCCGTCGCGGTACGCGCTGCAGGCCGCGGTCGCCGCCGTCCACGCCGAGGCGCCGAGCTGGGCCGCCACCGACTGGGCCGAGATCGTGGCCCTGTACGGGGTGCTCGGGCAGGTGTGGCCCTCACCGGTGGTGGCGCTCAACCGCGCCGTCGCCGTCGGCTTCGCCTCCGGGCCCGCCGCCGGGCTGGCCGCGCTCGACGAGCTGGCCACCGAGCCGCAGCTGGCCGGCTACGGCTACCTCCCGGCCGCGCGGGCGGACCTGCTGCGCCGGCTGGGCCGGGTCGAGGAGGCCCGGCTGGCCTACACCGAGGCGCTGCACCTGACGGCCAACGCCGTCGAGCGGGAGTTCCTCGCCGGCCGGCTGACCGAGCTCGGCTGACCCGCTCACCGCCCCAGGTGGGCGCGCAGCGCCGCGACCACCATCCGGTGGTCCTCCAGCTGCGGCAGCCCGGACACCGCGACGACGCCGACCGGGCCGACGCCGCGCACCAGCAGCGGCACCGCCCCGCCGTGCGCGGCGTAGAGCCGCGGGTCCAGGCCCGCGGACTCCTCGAACGTCGTCCCGCGCTCGACCCAGGTCTGCCGGACGTGGAGCGAGCTGTGCCCGAAGCGGTGCACCACCCGGGACTTGCGCTCGATCCAGTCGGCGTTGTCCGGGGTCGCGCCGGTGAGGGCGGCGGTGAAGAGCCGGTGCCCGTTGCGGGTGATCTCCACCGCGACCGGGGCGTCCACCCGGCGGGCGGCGGCCACCAGCGCCGAGCCGAGCTCCCAGGCGTCGTCGTTGGTGAACCCGGCGAGCTGCAGCTCGTCCTCCTCCGCGGCGAGCTCGGCGACGGTGGGGAAGCCGGTCACGAGGCACCCCCGCCGACGACGACGTCCCACCGCCGGATCGACCAGGCGGTGACCAGCCCGTGCACCACGTACGGGTCGGTCTCGGCGAACCGCTCCACGACGTCGCGCTCGGCGGTCCACACCAGCAGCGCCCGGTCGTACGGATCGGGCAGCGCCCCGGCCAGCAGCAGCTCACCGCGGTCGTGCGCCGCCCGCGCGAGCGCCAGGTGCTCCTCGCGCAGCGGCGCCCGCCGGGTCACGTAGTCGTCCACCAGCTCGTACTCCAGGACCAGCACGGGACCACTCTCACACGTGCGCGCCGACGGTCCGGTCGAGGAAGTCGTTGCGGAACGCGCCGCGCGGGTCGAGGCGCCGCACGAGGGCGCGGAAGTCGCCGAGCCGCGGGTAGCGCTCCGCGAGCTCCGCGGCGCCGGTGGTGAACAGCTTGCCCCAGTGCGGACGGGGGTCGAACGGGCGCAGCGCCTCCTCGATCTCCGGGAGGAGCGCCCGCACGGCGGCCTCGTCGGGCAGCCAGGTGAAGTGCAGCGCCAGCACGTCGGTGCCGTACGCGGGGCTGAGCCACAGCTCGTCGGCGGCGACGGTGCGGATCTCGCTGACCATCAGCAGCGGTGCGATCCGGCCGGCCAGCGCGCGCAGCGCCCCGACCGCCGCGCCGGCGTGCCGCCGCGGCACGAAGTACTCGCTCTGCAGCTCCTCGCCCCGGCTGGGCGTGAACCCGACCCGGAAGTGGGGGAGCCGCTCGTGCCACTCACCGGGGACGCCGAGCTGCTCGGTGAGGTTCTCGACCGGCGTGCCGGGGAGCATGTGCGTCGGCTCGGTGGCCGAGCGGGCGCCGAGGAACTCCTCGGGCGCGACCTCCAGCTCGTCGACGCGCGACTTCACCCACACCTGGGTGATCTCGTGCCAGTCCGTGAACACGCTGACGCTGTAGGCGGCGTCGGCCACCGCGTCGAGGTCGGCCAGCAGCCGCTCCCACGTGAGCCCGAGGTAGACGTTGTTGCGCACCGAGAAGGTCGGCTGCACGCGCAGCCCGACCCCGGTGACGACGCCCAGCGCGCCCAGGTGGACGACGGCGCCGGGGAGGTCGGGGTCCCCGTGCCGGAGGCGGACCAGCTCGCCGTCGGACCGCACGAGGTCGAGGCCGACGACGGACGTGGCCAGCGAGCCGTTGCGGTTGCCCGAGCCGTGCGTGCCGGTGGCGGTGGCGCCGGCGACGGTGATGTGGGGGAGCGAGGCCAGGTTGTGCAGGGCGTACCCGTGCCGCGCCAGCTCGGGCAGCAGCTGCCCGTACTGGACGCCGCCGGCGACCCAGGCCACGCCCGGGGCGTCCCCGTCGGGCGGGTCGAACCGGACGTCCGCGGGCAGCCCGTCGAGGGACACCAGGTCGGCGTCGGTGTCGGCGATGTCGTTGAAGCAGTGCCGGGAGCCCAGGGCCTTGACCCGCCGGCTGCGCGCGACGACGTCCTGCACCTCGGCGACCGACGTGGGCCGGTGCAGCCGCGCGGCCCGGTAGGTCAGGTTGCCGGCCCAGTTCGTCCCCGCCGGGCCGGATCGGGCCGGTGCGTGCTGCTGCATGTCCGTCCGCGGCCCTCTCGTCGACGTTCCCGCCGTCCATCCAACACCGGCGGGCGCCCCCGGGACGGGTGGACCCCCACGGCCCGGGGCCGTGGGGGTCCACCCGTCGTGCTGGAGCCGGTCAGACCGCGCGGACGTTCTCCGCCTGCGGGCCCTTCTGGCCCTGGGTGACGTCGAACTCGACGCGCTGCGCCTCGTCCAGCGACCGGTAGCCGGTGCCGCTGATCGCCGAGAAGTGGCAGAAGACGTCGGGACCGCCGCCGTCCTGCTCGATGAAGCCGAAGCCCTTCTCCGCGTTGAACCACTTCACAGTGCCCTGGGTCATGTCGTTCTCTCCTCCGTGCTGGGGGTGTCGGGCCCGGCAGGTGCCGTCCCGGGTCGCCGCACCGACCGGCAGGACCGAGAGGGAACGTCAGGCAGAGACGACTGCGGACGTTCGGGAACGAGGCAGAGGTACGACAGCGACCGACCGCGACTGTACCGGCTCCCGGCCGGGTGGGGGTGTCACCAGCGGAGCGGGTCCACCAGCCGGGACTGCGCCGTGCGGCAGGCGCGGCAGTGGCCCCACGCCACGAGGGACAGGTGGGTGGTGGGCTCGCCGCACTCGGGGCAGTCGACCGGCTCGCCGGACCGGGCCCGCGCCGCGTCGAGCTCGCGGGACCGCTCGGCGTGGACCGCCGCGTCGCCCCGGCAGGGACACCCGAGGTGGGCGTCGGCGCAGCGTCCGCGGTGTGTGGTGATGGGACCCCCTCCGGTCCAGGGGGACGCTACCCGCCCGCGGCGGCGACGTCGCCGTCCCGGTGCCGGGGCGGGCGGCTCAGCGGCGGGTGCGCAGCTCGAACCACAGCCAGGCGGCGAGCGCGGCCGGCACCGCCACGAACGCCGACATGGCCGCGACCGGGCCCAGCAGCGAGCCGACCCAGGCGATCAGCAGCGGCGCGCCGAACCCGACGTAGGCGAAGGCGTAGAAGGCGCTGTTCATCGCCCCGCGGGTGTGCGGCGGCGCGAGCCGGGCGGTGAGGGTCAGGCCGGCGGTGAGGCACAGCCCGCCGCAGGTGCCCATGAGCACCGACGCGGGGACCAGCAGCGGCTCCGAGCGAGTGACGATGGCCGCCACCGCCAGGGCGACGCCGGCCGCGCCCAGCGCCATGCCCAGCGGCGCGGCGCCGCGCTCGAACCGGCGCCCGAGCCGCGCGGCGACCGCGCTGGCGCCCAGGGCGAGCCCGCCGACCAGCCCGGCGTAGGCCACCCCGACACCGTCGGGGACCACCAGCAGCGGCAGCAGGGTGGCCGCGACCGCGGGGAAGGCGAACACCCCGACCGCGGTGGGCGCGAGCACCGCCCAGAACGGCCGCCGCGCCTCCGGGGGCAGCCCCAGGGTCATCAGCCGGCCCGGGCGCCGGACCAGCACCGTCTCCGGCACGGTCAGCAGCGCCCCGAGGCCGACGACGAGGACTGCGACGTGCACCAGGTAGGGCAGCGTCGTCGGCGCGGGGCCGTACTGCGCGAGCAGCCCGCTCATCGCCGGGGCGATGGCGAACCCCAGCGACGTCGACACCGCCCCGCGGGTGGCCGCCGACTGCTGCCCGTCGGGACCGGCGAGCTCCTGCAGCCAGGCGTTGGCGACGGAGAACACCACGCCCGAGACGACGCCCTGCAACAGCCGGCCCGCGTAGAGCAGCGGCAGGTGGTCGACGGCGGGGACGAACAGCAGCGAGACCAGCCCGGCGAGCACCGCGAAGGGCAGCACCAGCGCCCGGCGGCCGAAGCGGTCCGAGGCCGCGCCGGCCACGGTGAGCGCGGCGATCAGGCCGATGGCGTAGCAGCCGAAGACGGCGGTGAGGTCGGCGTCGGACAGGCCCAGGGTGCGGCGGTAGACCAGCAGCAGCGGGGTGGGGACGTTCGTGCCCAGGGCGACGGTGAACAGCCCGAGGGTGAGCGCGTCGAGGCGTCGCCGCAGGACCCGCTGCGACGCGACCCGCTCCGTTGCGGCGTCCGGCACCCGGCGGACGCTACCGCCCCCGCCGACCCCGCGACCTCCTCCCCGCGGCCGGGTCGCTGCCAGGATGGGCGGGCGACGGAAGGAGGGCGCGCCCGTGTCCCTGCACCGGCACTACCCGCCCGACCTCTACCGCGGCACCACGGGGGAGGCCAGCGCCTGGCTGCGGCCGGCCGACCGGCCCCCGGACACCGTCTCCGCCACCGGGGTGACCTGCGAGTTCCTCGCCACCGCCGACCAGACCGCAGGGCGCTTCGGCCTCTACCGGTGGACCTTCGGCGAGGAGGCCTCCGGCCCCGGGCCGCACTTCCACCGGTCGATCTCCGAGCAGTTCTACGTGCTGTCGGGCTCGGTGGAGATCTACGACGGCCGCACCTGGACCACCGCGGGGGAGGGCGACTTCCTCTACGTCCCCGAGGGCGGGATCCACGGCTTCCGCGGCGGCGACCGGGCCTCGATGCTGCTGCTGTTCGCGCCGGGCGGACCGCGCGAGGAGTACTTCCGGACGCTGGCCCGCGGGGAGCGGATGACGCCGGAGGAGCGGGCGGAGTTCATGCTCCGCCACGACACCTACTGGGTGTGACGGCGGCCGGGTGGCGCGGCGGGAGCGGTCCGGCGTGTGCCGAGTGATCGGTTGCGGTCGACGACACGCGCCGACACGCCGTGTCGGGTGGCAGCAACTGCGCGCTCGGCCCTGACGGCGCCCGGCCCGCCCGCACCTCACACCTGCACGGGCGGGGCCGTGGCCACCGGTCCTCAGCGCCGGATGAGCTCCCCGAACCGCGCGCAGCTCTCGTCGATGGCGGCCTGCGCGGCCGGCGAGACGGTCCCCATGTCGAAGAAGCCGTGGATCATGCCGTCGTAGCGGAGCACGTCGGCGTGCACGCCCGCGGCCTCCAGCGCCTTCCCGTAGGCCTCGCCCTCGTCGCGCAGCGGGTCGTACTCCGCGGTGACGACGACGGCCGGTGGCAGGCCGGACAGGTCGCCGTGGTGCAGCGGCGAGAGGCGCGCGTCCCTCGCGTCCTCCCAGGCCCCGGCGTAGTGGCCGTAGAACCAGTCCATCGTGTCCTTCTCGAGGAAGTACCCCTTGGCGTTGTCCACGCGCGACGGGTACTCGCCCTCCGCGTCCACGGCCGGGTAGACGAGCAGCTGGCCCACCATCGGCACGCCGTCGTCGCGCAGCGTCTGGGCGACCACCGCGGCCAGGTTCCCGCCCGCGCTGTCGCCGGCCACCGCCAGGCGCCCGTCGCCGCCGAACTCGTCGAGGTGCTGGGCCAGCCACCGTGCCGCGGCCACGGCGTCCTCCGCAGCGGCGGGGAACGGGTGCTCGGGTGCCAGCCGGTAGTCGACGGCGACGACCACGGCCCGCGCCCCGCGGCAGACGTTGCGGACCATGTTGTCGTGGGTGTCGAGGTCGCCGATCACCCAGCCGCCGCCGTGGAAGAACACGACCGTGGGCAGCGGGCCGTCCTCCTCGGGGCGGTAGACCCGGGCGCGCAGCTCGCCCTCGGCGCCGGGGACGGTGACGTCCTCGGTGCTGCGGACGGGCACGACGTGCTCGGGCGCGCGGACGTCGCGGGTCAGCGACAGGTAGTAGGCGCGACCGGCCTCGGGCGTGCCCTCGTAGAGGGGTGGTGCGCCCATCTGCTCGAGCATGCCCAGCAGGGCGGCGAGGTGCGGGTCGACCGGCACAGGTGTCCTCCTCGGTTGTCGGGTCGGGTCGGCTCGGCGGTGGGCGAGGGCTCAGCGGTAGACGAGGGAGCCGTCGTCGAGGTCGGCCTTCGGCAGGAGCTCGGCCTCCTGCGCGTGCTCGAGCATGTGGGTCCACGGTTCCCGGTCGCCCTGCTTGAAGAGCACGTGCTGCGAGCGCAGGACGTAGCCGGGGTTGAAGTTCTCCGGGTCCGACCACGGCTTGAGCTGCATGCCGGCGTCCTCCGGCCGCAGCTCGGGCACCACCGACCGGGCGCCCTGCTCCTGCATGCGCGTGAAGAGCCGGTCGACCAGGTCGCAGACGAGGTCCACGCGCAGCGTCCAGCTGTGCCGGAAGTAGCCGAAGACGTAGGCCATGTTGGGCACGCCGCTGATCATCAGGCCGCGCCAGGTGACCCGCTCCGGGAAGGCCACCGGCTCACCGTCCACCGTGAAGGAGACGTCGCCGAACGCCGAGAGGTTGAAGCCGGTGGCGGTGACGACGACGTCGGCCTCGAGCTCCTCGCCCGAGCCGGTCCGGATGCCCTTCTCGGTGAAGGTGTCGATGGTGTCGGTGACGATCGAGGCCTTCCCCTCCCGGAGCGCCGCGAACAGGTCGCCCTCGGGGACGATCGCGATGCGCTGCTGCCACGGCCGGTACCGCGGCGTGAAGTGCTTCTCGACGTCGAACCCCTCGGGCAGCAGCGGCCTCATCGACTCGATCAGGAAGGTATGCAGGTCGTCGGGCGCCTCGTGCGACAGCCGCGCCAGCTCGTTGAACTGGGCGGCGTAGGCCCGGCGGAGGATCTCGTGCGTCCAGTCCTCCGGGATGTCGAGCGCGCGCAGGGTCACGGCGAGTTCGTGGGTCAGCGGCGGCGCCAGGAAGTAGGAGGGGGAGCGCTGCAGCATCGTCACGTGCGCCGCGTCCTGGGCGATGGCGGGGATCAGCGTCGCGGCCGTCGATCCCGAGCCGATGACGATCACCCGTTTGCCGGTGAGGTCGAGGTCCTCGGGCCAGGACTGCGGGTGGACGAGCAGGCCCTGGTAGCGGTCCATGCCCTCCCACTGCGGCCGGTAGGGCTCGGCGTGGTTGTAGTAGCCCTGGCACATCCACAGCCAGTCGGTGGTCATCCGCAGCTGCTCGCCGGTGTCCTCGCGGCTGACCTCCACGGTCCACCGGGCGTCCTCGCTCGACCAGGAGGCGGCCGTGACCCGGTGTCGGTAGCGGATCCGCGGGGCGAGGTCGTCCTCGGCGATGACCTCGTCGAGGTAGGCCAGGATCTCCTCGCCGGCGGCGATCGACGGGCCGCGCCACGGCTTGTGCCGGTAGCCGTAGGTGAACAGGTCGCTGTCGGAGCGGACGCCGGGGTAGCGGTGGGTCCACCAGGTCCCGCCCCGGGTCTCCTGCGCGTCGAGGAGCACGAACGACCGGTCGGGGAACCGTTCCCGCAGGTGGTGCGCCGCCCCGATCCCCGAGACCCCGGCGCCCACGATGAGGACGTCGACGTGCTCGACGTCCTCGTCAGTGGGCTGTGGGGCCTCGAGGGTCGCCGTCCCGGTCGTCGTGGTCATGGAGACCTCCCTCTCGCGGTGTGGCGCAGGTCACGGAAACTACCCGTCCGGGCCACCGCCCGGCGATCCGCCCGGCCGGTGGGCGGCCGGGCCGGAGGGGGCCGACCGGCGCCGGGCCTCCTCGGCGAGCTGGCGGGCGGCGACGACGGAGGCCGGATCGTCGGTGCGGGCGGAGGGTCGGGGCACGGTCGGTCCTCCTCGGGATTCAGAAGGTCACGGGCAGCGCGTCGACGCCGTGGACGAAGGCCAGCCGCCGGAAGGCCAGCTGTTCCGGGGGGACCGCGAGCGCGAGGTCGGGGAAGCGGCGGAACAGCGCGGGCAGGACGGTGCGCAGCTCCAGCCGGGCGAGCTCGGCGCCGACGCAGCGGTGGATCCCGTGGCCGAAGGCGACGTGCCCGCCGCGCGGGGAGCGGCCGGGGTCCACCCGGTCGGGGTCCGGCCCGGTCCAGGCCGGGTCGCGGTTGGCGCCGCTGAGCGAGACGAGCACGACGTCGCCGGCCCGCAGGTGCTGCCCGAACAGCTCCCGGTCGTGCCGGGCGAAGCGGGGGAAGGCGACCTGCACCACCGACAGCAGCCGCAGCAGCTCGTCGACCACGTGCTCGACGTCGGCCGGCGACCCCTCGCGCACCACCGCGGCCGCGACGGGGTCGCGCAGCAGGACCAGCGTGCCCAGCGAGATCATCGCCGCCGTCGTCTCGTGGCCGCCGGTGACGATGCCGTCGGCGAGCCCGACGAGGTCGGTGTCGGACACCGCGTCGCCGTGCGTGCGCAGGACGCGGCCGATCAGCCCGTCGCCCGGCGCGCGGCGCTGGGCGGCCACCACGTCGGCGAGCAGCCGGCGTTGAGCGGAGACCGCGCCGAATGCCCCGGCGGTCCCGCGCGTGGCGTCGAACCGGCGGGCGCCCAGCCGGGTGAGCAGCTCCTGGTCGGCGCCCGCCAGCCCCAGCAGGTCGCAGATGGTGCGCATCGGCACCGGTGCGGACACGTGCCGGGCGAGGTCGGCCGGCGAGCCAGCCGCGGCGAGGACGTCGAGCTGCCGGGCCACGGTCGCCTCCACGGTGGGCGCCAGCCGCTGCAGGCGGGCCCGGGTGAACTCGGGGGCGACCAGGCCGCGCAGCCGCGTGTGGTCCGGCGGGTCGGTGAAGCCCAGCCCGCCGACGTCGTCGGCCGTGGCCGGCCCGGTGCCGCTGAACAGGTGCCGCACGTCGGTGCTGAACCCGTCGCGGTCGGCGAGCACCGCGCGGGCCTCCGCGGCGCGGGTGACCAGGTGGACCGACGGCTCGAAGGGCAGGTCGAGCCGGTGCAGCGGCCCGCTCGCGCGCAGCTGCGCGAGCCGCGGGTCCGGCTCGGTGCCGGCCCGCCGCAGCGGCACCGTCGCGGCCTCCGGCAGGGCCCGCAGCCGGGAGAGGTCCAGCTGCCCGTGCGCCATGCGGCGGGCGGCCCGCCGCGCCAGCAGCCGCCCGAGCCAGGCCCGCAGCCGGGTCGCCGGGCCCCGCCCGCCGGGCACCCGGTCGCGCGGCGGGCCGCCGGCGGGATCGGGACCGGCCGGCCGGGGGAGGGTGGCGACGCTGCACTCGGGAGCGGTCATGGCGCCTCCGTCCGGCTCCGGGGAGATGGACCGGACGGGAGGTGACCTCTCGTCCCGTCCGGCTCTGCCAGCCTGGTGACGCCGGGGTGCGGAGACCATCGGGGGACGCCCCCGAACCCGCCGGCCGGCGTGGGGGAGGACCCCGACAGGGAGGGGCGGGGATGGGCCGGAGCGTGTGGATCGAGGTCGCGCTCAACGGCGCCTGGACCCGGCAGCGGCAGCCGCTGATGCCGGTGACGCGGGCGCAGCTGGTCGAGGAGGCCGTGGCCTGCGCCGACGAGGGCGCGGCGGTGGTGCACCTGCACGCCTACGACGACGCCGGCCGCCCGCGGGAGGCCTACGACCTCTACGCGCCGGTGGTCGAGGCGATCAGCAGCCGCCGCGACGTCGTCGTCTACCCGACCGTGCCGATGGCGGTGGGCCCGTCGGCGACGCCCGTGGAGGGCCGGGCCCGGTACGCCGTGGTCGACCGGCTGGCCCGCGCCGGGCTGGTCGAGTGGGCCGTCGTCGACCCCGGCTCGGTGGTGCTGGCGACCGTCGCCGAGCTGGCCGACGGCGGCGACGGGATGGTCCACGCCAACGCGCCCGCCGACGTCCGGGCGGGCCTCGCGGTGTGCGCCGAGCACCGGCTGGTGCCGAGCTTCGCGGTCTACGAGCCCGGCTTCACCGGCCTCGGGTCGCTGCTGGCGGCCCGGGCGCCGGCGTCGCCGCGCCCGGTGTACCGCTCCACGTTCTCGACCGGCTCCACCTTCGGCCTCCCGCCGGCCGGGTGGGCGCTGGACGCCCACCTCCGCCTGCTCGGCGAGTGCGACCCGGGCGCGACCTGGTTGGTGGCCGGGCTCGGCGTCGAGCTGGCCGGGCTGCGGGAGGAGGCGGTGTCGCGCGGCGGACACGTGCGGGTGGGCCTGGAGGACGCGCCGCTGGGCTGCACCCGCGGCAACGCCGGGCTCGTGGCCGAGGCCCGCCGGTCGGTGGAGGCGGCCGGCGCCCGTCCGGCGTCGGCGGCGGAGGTGCGCGCGGCCACGGGGGCCGGCCGGCGCTGACCGCCGTGGCCGTCGCGGCGTCGACGGGCGGCGCGCGGACCGGTGTGGCCGACTGTGCCCATGGAGATGCGCACCCTCGGCCGCAGCGGCTGTGCCGTGTCGGCCCTGTGCCTGGGCACGATGACCTTCGGCGCCGAGACCGACGAGTCCGGCGCGCACGAGCAGCTCGACGTCTTCGTCGAGGCGGGCGGCACGCTGGTCGACACCGCCGACGTCTACTCCGCCGGCGCGGCGGAGGAGATCGTCGGGCGCTGGTTGGCCGCCCGCCCGGCCGACGTCCGCGACCGCGTGGTCCTCGCGACCAAGGGCCGCTTCCCGATGGGGAACGAGCCCAACGCGCTGGGCAGCTCGCGCCGGCACCTGCGGCGGGCGCTGGACGACTCGCTGCGCCGGCTCGGGGTCGACCACGTCGACCTCTACCAGCTGCACGCGTGGGACCCGCTGACGCCGCTGGAGGAGTCGCTGCGGTTCCTCGACGACGCGGTGTCGGCCGGGAAGGTCGGCTACCCGGGGTTGTCGAATTTCACCGGCTGGCAGGTGCAGCGGGCCGTCGACGTCGCCGAGCGCGACCGCCTCGCCGTCCCGGTCACGCTGCAGCCCAACTACAGCCTGCTGGTGCGCGGCACCGAGGCCGAGATCGTGCCCGCATGCCTGTACAACGGCCTGGGCCTGCTGCCGTGGGGGCCGCTCGCCGGGGGCTGGCTGTCGGGCAAGTACACCCGCGACCAGCGACCGGAGGGCACCACCCGGCTCGGCGAGGACCCCGCCCGCGGCATGGAGGCCTACGACCGGGTCGGCGCGCGGGACCGCACCTGGGACGTGCTCGAGGCGGTGCAGGACGTCGCTGAGGCGCGCGGCGTGCCCATGCCGCAGGTGGCGCTGGCCTGGCTGCTCGCCCGTCCCGCCGTCAGCTCGGTGATCCTCGGGGCGCGCACCACCGACCAGCTGCGCGGCAACCTGGGCGCCGCGGGCCTGGTGCTGTCGGTCGAGGAGACCGCGCGGCTCGACGCCGTCAGCGACCCGGGCGCGCCCGACTACCCCTACGGCGAGCTGGGGATCGAGCAGCGCAGCCGCTCGCTGTCCGGTTGACCGCCCGGTGCGTCCGGTGCTGCGCGCGGCGCTGGTCGTCCTCGTCGTGGCCGCCCTCGTGCTGGGCCTGCTGTGGGCCTTCCAGCGCCGCCTCGTGTACCTGCCCGACGACGGCCCGGTGCCCGCCGCGGCCGAGGCCGTCCCCGGCGGCCGCGACGTCACGCTCCGGACCGCGGACGGGCTGGACCTGGGGGCGTGGTTCGTCCCCGGCCCGGCTCCCGGCGCGCCGGTCGTGCTGGTGGCCAACGGCAACGGCGGGCACCGGGGCCTGCGCGCGCCGCTGGCCCGGGCGCTGTCCGGGGCGGGACTCGGCGTGCTGCTGTTCGACTACCGGGGCTACGGCGGCAACCCGGGCAGCCCCAGCGAGGAGGGGCTCGCCCTCGACGTCCGCGCCGCGCGCGACTGGCTGCTCGAGGAGGCGGGGGTCGCGCAGGAGCGGCTGGTCTACTACGGCGAGAGCCTGGGCTGCGGGGTGGTCACCGCGCTGGCGCTCGAGCACCCGCCGGCCGGGCTGCTGCTGCGCTCGCCGTTCGTCGACCTCGCCGCCGTCGGCGGCCACCACTACCCGTTCCTGCCCGTCCGGCTGCTGCTGCGCGACCGGTACCCGGTCGCGCAGCAGGTCGCTCGGGTGCGGGTGCCCACGACGGTGGTCCTCGGCGACGCCGACACGATCGTGCCGCCGGCGCAGAGCCGGCGGGTGGCCGAGGCCGCCGCCGGGCTGCACCGGCTGGTGGAGGTGCCCGGCGCCGACCACAACGACGCCGTCCTGCTCGACGGGCAGGCCCTCGTCGCCGCCGTCGTGGAGCTCGCGGGCCCGGCCGCCGCGGACTGACCGGCGCCGGTCAGTGCGCCCGCGGGGACGCCGGCCGCGCGCGGAGCCGGTGCAGGAACCGGCCGGGCCGGACGCGGCGCCGGCGGGCGGGCCCGGCGACCGGGTCGGCCGGTGCGGTCTCCGCCCGGAGCGCGGCCCGCCGCAGCTCCAGGTCGGCGACCTCCGCGCGCAGCGCCACGGCCTCCCGGTGCAGCCGGTCGCGGACGGTGGCCGCCTCGGCGTCGGCCCGCCGGCGCTGCTCGCGCGCGGTCGCGAGCATCCCGACGATCTCGCTGCGCGCCTGCAGCCGCGCGGCGGCCGCGTCGTCGGCGGCCTGCCGGCGGACCGCCTCGGCGTCCTCGGCCGCGCACCGCTCGACCTCCCGCGCCGCGGCCTCCCGGGCCGCGGCGGCCGCGCGGGCGTCCGCGCGCTCCTGCTCGGCCTCCGCCAGCAGCCGCGCGGCCTCGGCGGCGGTCTCCCCGGCGCGGGCGGCCGCCACCGCGAGCACCCGGTCGGCCTCGACGGCGGCGTCGGCGAGCACCCCGCGGGCGCAGGCGAGGACCTGCTCGGCCTCGGCGGCGGCGGCCTGCCGCTCGGCCCGGCCCTCGGCGCGGATGCCCTCCGCCTCGTCGGCCGCGACGGCGAGCAGCGCGGCGATCCGGCCGGAGACCCGGACCAGCTCCGCGCCGGAGGACGAGTGCGACAGCAGCGCCCGGGCCTCCTCGAGCGCGGCCACGGTCTCCAGGTGCCGGGCCAGCAGGTGCTCGTGCTCCCGGCCGGCGGCGGCGAGCTCGTCCTCGGCCCACCGGACGTAGGTGTCGACCTGGAAGCGGTCGTAGCCGGCCAGGGTGCGGGTGAACATCGGGCCGGCGGCGAGGACGGTGGGCAGGTCACCGGAGACGTTGGGGCGGCGGCCGTCGAGCCGTGGCGTGCCGGCCGGGGGGACCCCATGGTCGATCTGCAGCTCCGCGCTCATGCTCCCGCCTCTCCCCGCGGGCCGGTCCCGGGGTCCGGGACGCTATGACCGGCGGAACGGGCCGGCACCCGGGACCGGGACGGTCGTCACCCGTGGGCGTCGCCGGGACGCCCGATGGGGCGACCGGGCCGGCGGGCGCCTCTGCTGCGTGACGTCGCCCCGGCGGGTGACAGGACCGGCGCTGGGGCGACGGAGGCGGGCGCGGGCGCGCACGCTGGGGGCATGGCGTCCGACGCGACCCCGCCGGCACCCGGCGACATGACCGTCCCGCTGCTGTTCGGCTGGGAGGGCATCGTCACCGGGGTGCTGCTGCTCGGCGCCGTCGCGGTGCTGTTCCTCGTGGTGGCGTCGGTCCGGGCCGGCGGCAGCGACCGGTCGGACTGGCAGGCCTGGCTCGACGCGCGCTCGGCCGGTGCCACCGCGCCGCCGTCCGGCACCGTCGAGCCCGGGAGGGCGACCGCCGGGGAGTGACCCGCCACGCCCGGCGTTCACGCCGTGCACACGCCCTCCCGTGCTCTTGTCTGCGTGCTCTTGTCTGGCCTGCGCTTGCCCTGCCGCCCGCCGCGCAGGATGCTGCCCGCATCCGATGCCGGAGCAGGTGGCGCCGTCATCCACCCGGGTTCCGGTCCAGGAACGAGGCGCACGCGCCCGAGCCCCAGGAGGAGCCGGTGACAGCGACCCAGACCCGTACCAGCAGGACCGGTGACAAGCTCTCCGGCCGCGTGGCCTTCGTGACCGGCGGCACCCGCGGCATCGGCGCGGCCATCTGCCGCAGCCTCGCCGCCCAGGGCGCCGACGTCGCGGCCGGCTACAGCGGCAACACCGAGCGGGCCGAGATGTTCGCCCAGGACTTCAGCGGCGCCTATCCCGAGAGCCGGATGAGCGTGCACCGCGGCGACATCGCCAGCCCCGAGGACTGCCGGCGCACCGTGGCCGAGGTGATCGAGCGGCACGGCCGGCTCGACATCCTGGTCAACAACGCCGGCATCACCGCCGACCGGACGGTGCTGAAGATGACCGACGACGACTGGCGCCGGGTCATCGACGTCAACCTCTCGGGCGCCTTCTACCTGTCCCAGGCGGCGCTCAAGCACATGCTGGAGCGCGGCAGCGGGCGGATCGTGATGATCTCGTCGGTGATCGGCGAGACCGGCGGCATCGGCCAGTCCAACTACGCCTCGGCCAAGGCCGGGCTGCTGGGCCTGACCAAGACGCTGGCCCGCGAGGCCGCGATGCAGGTGCAGCGCTCGGGCAAGACCGACGGGCTGGGCATCACCGTCAACGCCGTCACGCCCGGCTACACCGCCACCGAGATGCTCGACAGCGTGCCGGACAAGGTGCTCGACGGCCTCAAGGCCAAGATCCCGCTGGGCCGGCTCGGCGAGCCGGAGGAGGTCGCCCGCGTCGTGCACTTCCTCGCCGCGGACGCCTCCGGCTACATCACCGGCCAGGTGTGGGGCGTCAACGGCGGGCTCGACATGTAGCCGGCGCCGACGTCCGGCCGGAGGCGCCCATCGACCAGGGAGAGGTACCCGCGCGTGTTCGAACGGATCGCCGTCGTCAACCGTGGGGAGCCCGCCGTGCGGCTCATCCGGGCGGTGCGGGAGCTCGACGCCGAGCACGGGACGCGGACCCGGGTGATCGCGCTGCACACCGAGGCCGAGCGCCGGGCCACCTTCGTGCGCGCCGCCGACGAGGCGGTGCTGCTGGCCGACACCGGCGCGGTCAACCCCTACCTCGACCACGCCGAGCTGGGCCGGGCGCTGCGGGTCAGCGGTGCCGACGCGGCCTGGGTGGGCTGGGGCTTCGTCGCCGAGGACCCCGCCTTCGCCGAGCTGTGCGCCGACCTCGGCGTCACCTTCGTCGGGCCGCCGCCGGAGGCGATGCGGCTGCTCGGCGCCAAGATCGAGGCCAAGGTGCTCGCCGAGCGGGTCGGCGTGCCGGTCGCGCCGTGGAGCGCGGGTCCCGTGGCCGACCTCGACGACGGCCGGCGGCACGCCGAGGCGATCGGCTACCCGCTCATCGTCAAGGCCCGCAGCGGGGGCGGCGGCCGGGGCATCCGCGTCGTCCGCGCGCCCGGCGAGCTGGCCGAGGCCCTCGAGCGCACCCGGTCGGAGGCGGAGAAGAGCTTCGGCGACCCCGTCGTCTTCATGGAGCGGCTGGTCGAGGGCGGCCGGCACGTCGAGGTGCAGGTGATCGCCGACTCCCAGGGCACCGTCTGGGCGCCCGGCGTGCGCGACTGCTCGGTGCAGCGGCGCAACCAGAAGGTCATCGAGGAGTCGGCCTCACCGGTGCTGTCCCCCGAGCAGGACGCCGCGCTGCGGGAGTCGGCGATCGCGCTGGTGCGGGCCGCCGGCTACGTCGGCGCGGGCACCGTCGAGTTCCTGTACCAGCCGCAGGAGCGGCTCACGACCTTCCTCGAGGTCAACACCCGGCTGCAGGTCGAGCACCCGGTCACCGAGGCGACCACCGGCCTGGACCTGGTGAAGCTGCAGCTGCACGTGGCCGCCGGCGGCCGGCTCGAGGGCGGGCCGCCGCCGGCCACCGGGCACGCGGTGGAGGCGCGGCTGACCGCCGAGGACGCCGAGCAGGGGTTCGCCCCCGCGCCCGGCCGCGTGGAGCTGCTGCGGCTGCCCACCGGCCCGGGCGTCCGCGTGGACACCGGCCTGGGCGTCGGCGACGTCGTCCCGCCGCAGTACGACTCGATGATCGCCAAGGTCATCGCCTGGGGCCGCGACCGGCCCGAGGCGCTCGCCCGGCTGCGCTGCGCGCTGCGGGAGACCACCGTCGTCCTGCGCGGCGGGGCGACGACGAAGTCCTTCCTGCTCGACCTGCTCGACCGCCCCGAGGTGGTCGAGGGCACCGCCGACACCGGCTGGCTCGACCGCGCCGGCGTCGTCGGCGGCGACCGCGGCGCCGGGGACGCCTGGGTGGCGCTGGTGCAGGTCGCCGTCGACATCGCCGTCGCCGAGGAGCAGCGCGAGCGGATCGCGTTCCTGGTCTCGGCGCGCGGTGGCCGGCCGCGGGCACCGCACGAGGTGGGCCGCACCGTCGAGCTCGGCGTCCGCGGGCAGGTGTACCGGCTCACCGTCGCCACGGTGGGCCACGACCGCTACCGGGTCGGTCTCGACGGCCGCGTCGTCGACGTCGAGGTCGACCGGCTCGGGCCGCTGGAGACCCGGCTGGCCGCCGCGGGCCGGCGCTACGCGGTGGTCGCCGTCGAGGCGCCCGGCTCGTCCCTGGTGGAGGTCGACGGGGTCACCCACCGGGTCGGCCGCGACGTCGGCGGCGTGGTCCGCGCACCGGCCCCGGCGGTGGTCGTCGCCGTCCGGGCCGCGCCCGGCGACGAGGTCGAGGCCGGCGCGCCGGTGGTCGTGCTGGAGAGCATGAAGATGGAGACGCCGGTGCGGGCGCCCTTCGCCGGCCGGGTGCGCGAGGTGCGGGCGGCGGTGAACAGCCAGGTCGACGCCGGCGCGCCGCTGCTGCTGCTCGACCGGGCCGGGGGCGACGTCGAGGAGGCCACCGGCGAGCGGGTGGCGCTGCCCGGCGGCGACGACAAGCCCGAGGGCGACCCCCGCGCGCGGGCGCTGTCCCTGCTGGCCGAGCTGCGGGCGCTGGTCACCGGCTTCGACGTCGGCGCCGGGCACGCGCGGCGGCTGGTCGCCGAGTACGCCGCCACCCGCGACGAGCTGCCCGCCGACGACGCCCGGCTGCTGTCGGCCGAGCTCGACGTGCTGGTCACCTTCGCCGACCTCGCCGAGCTCTCCCGCAACCGGCCGGCCAGCGAGGAGGAGGAGGCCGACACCCAGGTCCACAGCCCGCGCGAGCACTTCCACGCCTACCTGCACTCCCTCGACGCCGAGCGGGAGGGGCTGCCGGAGGCGTTCCGCGCGCGGCTGCGGCGGGCGCTGGCCCACTACGGCGTCGCCGACCTGGAGCCGGTCCCGGCGCTGGAGGAGGCGGTGCACCGGGTGTTCCTGGCCCAGCAGCGCACCGCCGAGCAGCTGCCCGCCGTCTCGGCGCTGCTGGAGCGCTGGCTGACCGCCGACCGGCTGCCCGACGGCCGCTCGCGCGGCGAGATCGGGGAGGTCCTCGACCGGCTGGTGCTGGCCACCCAGCTGCGCCACCCCTCGATCGGGAACCTGGCCCGCGCCGTCCGCTTCCGGCACCTCGAGGAACCGGTCGTGCGGACGGCCCGCCAGGAGGTCCTCGACCGGGCCGCCCGGCTGCTCGAGGAACTCGACGAGGCCGGCGCGCGCGGGGACACCGCGGAGAGCATCCGGCGGATGGAGGCGCTGGTCGCCAGCCCCGAGCCGCTGGTCCGGCTGCTGGCCCAGCGGCTGTCCCGCACGACGACCGTCCCCGACCCGGTGCTGGAGGTCCTCACCCGCCGCTACTACCGCAGCCGCAACCTCGAGGACGTCCGGTCGACCCTGCTCGACGGGGACACCTCCGTCACCGCCGAGTACGCCCTCGGCGGCGACCGGCTGCACCTGCTGGCGCTGATGACCCGCGCGGCGCGGCTGCCGCAGGCGCTGGCCGCGGTGGCCGGCGCGGTGGCCCGGCTCGCCGACCCGGGGCAGACGGTCGTGGACCTCTACGTGGAGTGGCCCGACCGCCCGGCCGACGCCGACGCGCTGTCGGACGCCGTGCGCGACCTGGTCGACGGCGTCCCCGAGCTGCGCGCCGCGCGCCGGGTCACCGTCACCGTCGCCACCCCCGACGGCGGGCCCGACGGCGGCGAGGTGGAGACGCTGACCTTCCGGCCGGGGGAGGACGGCCGGCCGGCCGAGCAGCGGCTGCTGCGCGGCCTGCACCCGCTGACCGCCCGGCGGCTGGACCTGTGGCGGCTGGAGGCGTTCGACGCCGAGCGGGTGCCCTCGCCGGAGGACACCGTGCTGCTGCACGTCACCGCCCGCGACCATCCCAACGACGAGCGGTTCATCGCCCTGGCCGAGGTCCGCGACCTGACGCCGGTGCGCGACGAGCACGGGGAGGTCGTCGGGTTCCCCACCGTCGAGCGCCAGCTGCTGTCCTGCCTCGACGGGCTGCGGCGCGCCCAGTCGCTGCGGCGGTCCCGGCGCCCGCTCGAGCACAACCGCATCCACCTCTACGCCTGGCCCTCGATCGAGGTGCCGCTGGCCGAGGTCGCCGAGTTCGCGCGGACCGCGGCGCCGCTGACCCTCGGCGCCGGCCTGGACCAGATCGTGCTGCTGGCCCGGCTGCAGGAGGAGGCCGGCCGCCCGCCGCGCGACGTGGCGCTGCGCTTCTCCAACGTCCCGGGCACCGGGGTGCGGATGGCGGTCACCGACCGGCCGACGACCCCGCTGCGCCCGCTCGACGACTACACCGAGAAGGTCCTCAGCGCCCGGGCCCGCGGCGCCCCGTACCCCTACGAGCTCAGCACCCTGCTGGCCGGCCCCGGCGGCTCCTTCGTCGAGCACGACCTCGGCGACGACGGCCGGCTGATGCCGGTGGACCGCCCGCCGGGGCAGAATCGGGCGGGGGTCGTCGTCGGGCTGGTGAGCACGCCGACGGAGCGCTACCCGGAGGGGATGACCCGGGTGGCCCTGTTCGGCGACCCCACCCGCGCGCTGGGCACGGTCGCCGAGCCCGAGTGCGCCCGGATCGTGGCCGCGCTCGACCTCGCCGAGGAGCGCGGCATCCCGGTCGAGTGGTTCGCGCTGTCCTCCGGCGCCCGCATCTCGATGGACAGCGGCACCGAGAACATGGACTGGGTCTCGCGCGCGCTGCGCCGGATCATCACGTTCACCCAGGCCGGCGGCGAGGTCAACGTCGTCGTCACCGGCATCAACGTCGGCGCCCAGCCGTACTGGAACGCCGAGGCCACGATGCTCATGCACACCCGCGGCATCCTGGTCATGACCCCGGACAGCGCGATGGTGCTGACCGGCAAGCACTCGCTGGACTACTCCGGCGGGGTGTCGGCGGAGGACAACTTCGGCATCGGCGGCTACGACCGGGTCATGGGGCCCAACGGGCAGGCGCAGTACTGGGCGCCCGACCTCACCGGCGCCCTCGACGTCCTGGCCCGGCACTACGACCACACCTACCGCGCGCCGGGGGAGCGGTGGCCGCGGCCGGCGGGCACCGCCGACCCGCGCGACCGCGACGTGCGCACCTTCCCGCACCGGCACCCCGACAGCGACTTCACCACCGTCGGGGACGTCTTCTCCGCCGAGGCCAACCCGGAGCGCAAGAAGGCCTTCGACATCCGCACCGTGATGCGGGCGGTGACCGACCAGGACCACCCGGTGCTCGAGCGGTGGGCCGGCATGGCCGACGCCGACACCGCCGTCGTGCTCGACGCGCACCTCGGCGGGCACCCGGTGTGCCTGCTCGGCGTGGAGTCCCGGCCGATCCCGCGGCGCGGCAGCCGCCCCGCCGACGGCCCCGACCAGTGGACGGCGGGCACGCTGTTCCCCCGATCGTCGGCGAAGACCGCCCGCGCCATCAACGCCGCCAGCGGCAACCGGCCGCTGGTCGTGCTGGCCAACCTGTCGGGCTTCGACGGGTCACCGGAGTCGCTGCGCAACCTGCAGCTGGAGTACGGCGCGGAGATCGGCCGGGCCATCACCAACTTCGACGGCCCGATCGTGTTCTGCGTGGTGTCGCGCTACCACGGGGGCGCCTTCGTCGTCTTCTCCGGGGCGCTCAACGAGCAGATGCAGGTGCTGGCCGTCGAGGGCTCCTACGCGTCGGTGATCGGCGGCGCGCCGGCCGCGGCCGTCGTCTTCTCCCGCGAGGTGGACCGGCGCACCGCCGCCGACCCGCGGGTGCGCGAGCTGGAGGCCGCCCTCACCGCGGCCGACGCCGTCGAGCAGGCGCAGCTGCGGTCCCAGCTGGCCACCGTCCGCAGCGCCGTGCGCTCGGAGAAGCTCGGCGAGGTGGCCGCCGAGTTCGAGGCCGTCCACGACATCGAGCGCGCCCGCCGGGTGGGCTCGGTCCACGACATCGTGCCCGCCGCCGAACTGCGGCCGCGTCTCATCACCGCGGTCGAGCGGGGGATGGAGCGCGCCGTCAGCCGCTGACCCCGACAGGGAGGACCTCCCGTGAACGCCTTCGTCCTGAACCGGCACGGCCGCATGGTGTTCCCCTCGAACGTCATGCCCGAGCTGGACTTCTCCACCCTGGAGACGCTCGACCAGCTCGACAGCGTCATCCGCCGCGACTTCGAGACCAAGGCCCCCAGCGGCACCGAGATCCTGAACAAGGTGCGCACCGGCGCCTACGCGACCCGCTACGACCTCATGCGGGACGTCGCCCTCAACCTGTTCTGGGCCAACCGGTTCTCGATCACGATGTACGACAAGCGGCCCACCCGCTGGGCCGACGTCCCCCGGACCCGCGACGACGTGTTCCTGCCGGTGCTGCGGCCGTGGGAGGACGGCGAGACCAAGATCGCCGCCGTCGAGCAGGCGTACCCGACGCTGCCGGCGCGGTGGGACGCCGAGGTGGAGGACCGGGTCTTCCGGGTCCTCTTCGACGTCTACGGCCACCGCCGGCACCAGGCCACCACGCTGCCGGCGGTCAAGCCCACGGTCGGCGAGTTCCTCGAGCAGTCGGGCGCGCTGACCTTCCGGCTGGCCTCCTACGACCCCGACCACCCCGTCTACAGCTACGACGACATCGTCGACTGCGACGAGGAGGTGCCCGAGCTCGAGGCGCTGCACCGCTGGGCGATGGTGCTGCACAACCAGTACCCCTGGGACCGCTCGCAGGTGGAGCTCGCCGAGGCGGGCGCGCTCCGCGACGACGACTGGGTGGTGGCGTTCCACCCGCGGGACAAGGAGGTGCGCGGGTTCCTGCGCCGGCTGCGCGCCGGGGTCCCGCCGCGGCACGCGCCCGCGCCGCGGGAGTCGCGCCCGCCGGTGCGGCCGTTCCCGGCGGTCGACGTCCGGGCGCGGTTCGCCGTCCGCCCGCGGCTGGAGGCGCTGGTGGCGGTGCACGGCGACCGGGTGTGCAGTAACGAGGACCTGATCCGCAACACCGCCTACAACTGGTCGCCGATGAGCGCCGCGGAGATCGCGGCCAAGACCGGCATCGAGGCGCGCCGCTACAGCTCGCTGCCGCTGGAGGAACTGGCGCTGCAGGCGGCCGAGGGGGCGCTGGCGAAGGCGGGGCGGGAGCCGGAGGAGATCGGGGCGGTGCTGGTGTGCACGTGCACCAGCTCGCGGCTGATCCCGTCGCTGGCCACCTACCTGTGCGGCCAGCTCGGGATGCACCAGGTGTACGCGGCCTACGACCTGATCGCCGCGTGCGCGGGCATGCCGTACGGCGTCGCGGACGCCACCCGGCTGCTGCAGGAGGTGGAGCGGCCGGTGCTGGTGGTCTGCGCGGAGAAGTTCTCGGACAAGATCGGCAACGTCCGGACGTCGCGGATGATCTTCGGGGACGGCGCGGCGGCCCTGGTGGTCGGGCCGGCGCCCGAGGGCAGCGACGGCGACGTCGAGGTGCTCAAGACCTACGCCAGCGGCCCGGCGAGCGAGGTCAACTCGATCCTGTGGCCCAACCCGGAGTTCGACAACAACATCACCGTGTTCGGGCCGCAGGTGAAGGCGCTCGCCGGGCGCTACCTGGGCCAGATGATCGAGGAGCTCGAGCAGCTGCCGGCGCCCGACGGCCGGGACGGGTCGCTCATGGACTCGATCGACCTGATCGTGCCGCACCAGGCGAACAAGACGATGGTGGTGCAGCTGGCCGAGCGGGCCGGGCTGTCGGCCGACCAGCTGTACTTCGACATCGACCAGGTCGGCAACACGTCGTCGGCGAGCATCCCGCTGGCAATCCACGACGCCGTGCGCGACGGGGTCATCACCGAGCCGGTACGGGTGTTCGCGCCCGGCTTCGGCGCGGGTGCCGTGGCCGGGTACGCGGTGCTGCGCGTCGACCCGGCGGTGGTCGCGGTCTCGACGCCGTCGGCGCCGCACGAGCAGGGCGCCGACATGCCGACCCCTCCGCCGTCCGACGAGACCCGGTCGGCCTCCGAGGGCATGCAGGAGGCGTTCGGCTGACCGCCCGCGCCGGGGTCCCGGCCCGGTGTGCGGGACCGGGCCGGGACGTCTGCTCGGGCGGGATCAGAAGGGCGGCGGGTCGTCGGCCGGGTCGGCTGGACCACCGGGTGGTGGTCCGGGGTCGTCCGGTGGCGGGTCGGGCGCTGCTGCTGCCGGGGGTGGGCGCACGCCCGGTGGGCGGGTGGTGCGGGTGATGCCGGAGGGTGTGGTGACCGTCAGGGTGCCGTCGGGGCCCATGACGAAGCGCCAGCCGCGGGCGAAGGTCTTGAGCCGGTGGTGGCTCCGGCACAGGCAGCACAGGTTGGCGCAGTCGGTGGTCCCGCCGTGGGCGTGGGGGAGGACGTGGTCGGCGTCGGCCCAGCCGACCCGCTGGCCGCAGGTGGGGAACCGGCAGGTGCGGTCGCGGGTGCGCACGAAGGCCTGCTGCGCCGCGGTGGGGGTGTAGCGGTCGACCGGGTCGGGCCGGTCGAGGACAACGCACTTGCACCCCTGGTCCGGGTGCCGGTCGCAGCCGCGGGCGGCCAGCCGGCGCAGCCGGTCCAGCGTGCCGGTGGCCCGCAGGGTGCCGTCGGCGTCGGTCAGCGCCACCGTCACCGACCCGCCCTCCGGCGCCCGCACCTCGAGCGCGTCCAGCTCGCGCAGCAGGTCGCGCAGGTGGGCGGCGGTGATCGGCAGCCCGTTGACCTCCCCAGCCTCCTCGCTGTCGCCGGCCAGCGCGGCCAGGGTGGCGATGATCTGCAGGTGCGCGGTCACCGCCGGGCGGGCGGCCTCCCACGGGCGCTGGAGCAGGTCGGCGAACACCACCGTGCGCAGCTCCCCGATCGGCCGCTCATCACCGTCGGCCTTGAGCATCCCGGCGAGAGAGTCGACCAGCGCGTGGCAGGCCGCGGCGACCTCGGCGGGCAGGTCGGCGGCCAGCGTGGCCATCCCCTCCAGCGGCGAGGGGTCGACCCGCACATCGGCGCGCCGCCGCGCCTGCTGCTTGCGCCGGCCCACCGCGTCGGCGTCGAGGTCGAGCAGCAGCGCCAGCGCGCGCTGCTTGAGCCGGCCCACCGTCCACTGGGCGGCCGCGGGCAGCAGCGCCGCCTCGATCCGGCGGGCGATCCCCGCCGGGGCGTGCTCGAGCACGTCGACCAGCGCCTTGGCGCGGGCCTCGTCGAGGGCGCCGGCGGCCAGCGCCGCCCAGGTGGCGGGCAGCTTCTCCCGGTACACCCACGCCCGGTGGGCCAGGTGGTTGGCGGTGCCCCGGCCGCAGTTGAGCACCACCGCCAGCTCGGCGGTGAAGAACTCCGACACCCCGGCAGCTCGGTGTCCGGCGCCCACGAACCCGTGCGCGCGCCGGGAGTGCCGGGCGCGGGATCCAGGTCATCGGGAGAGTCGTCGGCCAGGCCCAGCACCAGTTCTGCCTTGTACGCGGCGGTCATGGCCTCCAGCTGAGTGACCCGTTGCAGCTCCGCCGCCTTCTGATCCCGCGACAGCAGCGCCACCGGCAGCCGGCGGAACCGCGCGGGCGTCGCGATCACCGCGGCGAGCAGCGCCTGCTCCACCGGCGACCGGTGCTCCGCGACCTCCTCCACGACACCGAACCTACGGAGTGGGTACGACAGAAACGCGACCCTGACCAGCACCGATGCCGATGGGCCGACCGAGCACCGCACAGATCGCGTTCGCGACGTCGTCGGGGTCCTCGTACTCCCAGAACCGCAGCGCCTGCCACCCCAGCCCGGTGAGGACGGCGTCGGCGCGGCGGTCGCACGCCACGTTGCGCGTCCTGACCGGCTGACCGCCCGCGTCGGGCAATGGTGTTGCGTCGCCGTACCGCGGCTTCCTAGCGTCGCGATGCTCTCCCGGGGAGGGGCCCCCGCGGCCCGGGAGCCCGGAACGGAGGTGCGAGCGGATGACGTGCCGCCTCGTGGCGCTGGAGTTCGACGCGATCGACCCGTCTCGTCTCGCACGGTTCTGGGCCGGCGTCCTGGGCTGGGAGAGGCCCGAGGAGCCCTCCGGCGTCGTCGCGCTGCTGCCTCCCGACGACACCGGCTTCGGGATCCGGTTCGTCCCCACCCAGGAGCCCAAGGTCGGCCTGAACCGCATGCACCCCGACCTCACGAGCACCTCCCTCGAGGACCAGCGGCAGACGGTGGCGCGGGCCCTGGACCTCGGCGGCCGGCACCTGGACGTCGGTCAGCTCCCGGAGGAGGAGCACGTGGTGCTCGCCGACCCGGAGGGCAACGAGTTCTGCGTCATCGAGCCGGGCAACGGCTTCCTCGCCGGATGCGGCTTCGTCGGCGCGCTCGCGTGCGACGGGTCGCAGCAGGTCGGGTACTTCTGGCGCGACGCGCTGGGGTGGCCGCTGGTGTGGGACCAGGACGAGGAGACCGCGATCCGCTCACCGCATGGCGGCCCGAAGATCACCTGGGGCGGTCCGCCCATGGCCCCGAAGACGGGCCGCAACCGGCTGCGCTTCGACATCGCGCCGGCCCCCGACGACGACGACCAGCAGGGCGAGGTCGAGCGACTCCTCTCGCTCGGGGCGACCCGGCTCGACGCCGGACGCAGCGACGCCCACGAGGTGCCGATGGCCGATCCCGACGGCAACGAGTTCATCGTGCTGCCCCCGGACCGGGTCACCGCCCGCCGCTGAGCAGCCCCTCCACGACGTCGGCGAGCTCGGCCACCGGACGTCGTCCGTCCAGCTCGAGGCCGGCGCCCCGGCGCAGGAGCGGCTCGACCTCCGCGAGGTTGGGCGCGATCTCGGCCCGGTCCTCGAGCGTCCGGCCGTAGGGGTTGCCCGTCCGGGTCCGCACCCGCTCCAGCAGCACGGGGAGCGGCGCGCTGAGCAGCACGACGTGCTCGAAGCGGTCGTAGAACCGGCCCTGGTTCTCGACCGTGCCGGAGACGACCACGTCGGGGTGGGTGTCCAGCAGCCGGCTCATGCGCGGCTCGTCCCACGTGCGGTCGGGGAGCTCCCAGCCGTCGTCGTCGGTGTCCACCGTCCGGTGTCCCCGGCGGCGCAGCTCGTCCAGGAGCGTCGTCTTCCCCGCGCCCGACATCCCCGTCACCAGCACCCGCGCCACCGCGCGCACCGTAGCCGCCCGAGCGGCGGGCCCGGGGAGCGCGACGGCGGACCTCAGGAGGGCACGCGGTCCCGGACGTAGGAGCCCGGCGCCGGCTCCAGCGGCGGGTGGGCCGCGCTGCCCAGCGCGGAAGGCGCCGGCACCTCGTCGCCGGAGTGCTCGACCGCCCAGTCCGACCAGGGCTCCCACCAGCTGCCGGTGTGCTCCTCGGCGGCCGCCCGCCAGGCGTGCGGGTCGGGGCCGGGCTCCCCGCCGGTCCAGTAGCGCGCCTTCGGGTTGCCGGGCGGGTTGACCAGGCTCTGGATGTGCCCGCTGTTGCTGAGCACGAAGGTGCTCGGCCCCGACAGCAGCTGGGTGGTCCGGTAGCAGCCGTCCCAGGGGGTGAGGTGGTCGGTGAGCGCGCCGGTCACGAAGGTCGGGATCGTGATCCGGCTCAGGTGCACCGGCGTGCCGAGCACCCGCAGCGCCCCCGGGGTGACCAGCGCGTTGTCCCGGAAGATCTCGAGGAACTGCTCGTGCAGCCGGGCGGGCAGGTTCGTGCCGTCGGCGTTCCACGCGAGGATGTCGAACGCGGGCGGGTCCTCGCCCATGAGCCACTGCCGCACCAGGTAGTTGAAGACCAGGTCGTCGGGGCGCATCCAGGTGAACACCGAACCCATCTGCCGGGCGGTGATGACCCCCTGCCGGCGGGAGTTGCGCCGGGCGACCTCGAGCAGCCGCGGACCGGAGAACGCGCCGAGCGGGGCGCGGCTGGCGAAGTCGAGCAGGGTGACGGCGTAGCCGGCGGCGTGCACGCGGTCGTCGCCGGTGGCCGCGAGGTGGTTGAGCGCCGTCGTCATGACCTGCCCGCCGGCGCACAGCCCGAGGGTGGTGACGTCGGGGGAGCCGGTGACCTCCCGGGCGACGTCGACGGCGGTGACGACGCCCTGCGCGTACTCGTCGAGGCCCCACTCGGCCTGCTTCCGCGTCGGGTTGCGCCAGCTGACCATGAAGACCTGCAGGCCCCGGCTGACGGCGTACTCGACCAGGCTGCGCCCCGGCCGCAGGTCGAGGAAGTAGAAGCGCCCGATCGGCGGCGGAACGATGACCAGCGGGCGGGTCCGCACCCGCTCGGTCGACGGCGTGTACTGGACCACCTCGACGACGTCGTCGCGGTGGACGACGGCGCCCGGGGTGACGCCGAGGTCCCGGCCCACCTCGAAGGCGCTGCGGTCGACCTGGGCGGGCAGCCCGCCGTTGCGCACCAGGTCGCGCAGCACGTTCCGGGCGCCGCGGAGCAGGCTGAGCCCGGCGGTGTCGAACGCCCGCTTGAGCGCCGCCGGGTTGCCGGCCAGCGTGTTCGTGGGGGCCATCGCGCTGGTCAGCGCGTTGAACACGAAGCGCACCTGCTCGACCTCGCGCCAGTCGGCGCCGCCGGCCTCGAAGTCGTCGACGAGGCGGCGCAGGGACGCCGACGCGGCCACGTAGGACTGCGCGAGCCGGCGGTAGCCCGGGTGCAGCGACCACGCCGGGTCGGCGAAGCGGGCGTCCTTCGGGGCGGGCGCGATCTCGTCGGTGCCGCGGAGGATCCGGGCGGCGTCCCGTCCCAGCCGCACCGTCTCCCGCGCGAGCGGGCGGGGCCGGGCGAGGGTGGCCACGACACCGCGGACCATGCCGCGCGTCGTGGGCAGGGGGACCGGCTCGCCGCCCTCGACCGGGACGGTCGTCGCGGCGGGGTCCTCCTCCCGGCTCCGGCCGGGTGCGGGACGCGGGCGTGGTGGTGTCGTCGTCACGGGACCCCCTTGTGAGCCGGATCACACGCCGACGACCGTACCGGCGTCCGCCGGTTCGGGGGAGCCCCGGCCGGGGACCGGCGCCGCGCGGCCGCCGCCGGCCGCGGTCAGACCCCGGCGCCCGCCCGCCGGTGGGCCGCGGCCACGCCCCGGGTGGGCAGCCGCACCCGCAGCACCGTCTCGCCCGGCCGGAGGTCGATCGCGATGTCCCCGCCGTGCCGGTCGACGATCCGCCGGGAGATGTCGAGCCCCAGCCCGGTGCCCTGCCCGACCCCCTTGGTCGTGAAGAAGGGGTCGAAGGCGTGCGCCTGCGTCTCCGCCGACATCCCGCCACCGGTGTCGCCGATCTCCACGACCACCGCCGCGTCCGGCTCCAGGCGGGTGGCGACGCGCAGCGTCCCCGCCTCGCCCATGGCGTCCAGGGCGTTGGTGAGGAGGTTGGTCCACACCTGGTTGAGCTCGGCGGCGAGGGCCTCGATGCGGGGCACGCCGGCGCCGTAGTCCCTCACGACGGTCACGTCGGCGGGGATGCGGTGCGCGAGCATCGCCAGGGTGCTGTCGAGCCCCTCGGTCAGGTCGGTCAGGTGCACGGCGGCGCGGTCGAGCTGGGAGTAGGACTTGACCGCCGCGACCAGCTCGGAGATGCGCCGGGTGGACTCCTTGACCTCCGCCAGCAGCCCGGTCGCCGTCAGCGTGCCGGCCACCCAGTCCAGCCCCGCCTCGAGCCGCTCCGGGTCGAGCGCCGCGGCCACCTGCTCGGCCCACGCGACGTCGGCGCCGGCCCCGGCGAGGGTCGGGGCCAGCACCCAGTCGCGGGTCACCCCGCGCTCGGAGAGCCAGTCCGCGAGCTCGTCCTCGCGGTCGGCGAGGGCCATCGGGGCCAGCGGCGGCCGGCTGTCGAGGTCGCGGCGCAGCGCGTCGAGGTGGGTGAACTGCTCGTCGGTGACCGCGGCCGCGGTGAGCCGGCGCATCGCGGCGAGCACGTCGGCGTGGGCCTCGCCGAGGGCGTCGACCGCCCGGGTGGCCGCGGCGGCGGGGTTGTTCAGCTCGTGCGCCAGCCCGGCGGCCAGCTTCCCGAGGGCGGCCAGGGCCTCGCGCTGCCGGGCCATCGTCTCGTAGTTGCGCGCCGACCGGGACACGCCCTCGATGAGGGGCAGGCCGAGCGGGAAGCGCGCGGCCCACAGCCGGCGCAGCTCGTCGGCGGGGACCCGCAGGACCCGCCCGGCCGACGTCGCCCGGCCGGTGGCCAGGTAGGCGCCGTGCTCGTCCCACGCCCGGAACCCGCCCGCCCAGCGCCCGGGAACGTCCATGGTCCCCAGCCGCGTCTCGTCCGGCCCGACGTGGCGGATCAGGTCGATGCAGCCCTGCAGCAGCACCCACCAGGACAGCGCCGGGTGGTCCTCCTCGAACAGGACGTCGCCGCACGCGAACGCGACCTCGGTGCCGGCGTCGAGGAGCGCGCGCAGCTGGTCGTCGTCGCTGCCGGCGAAGAGGCCCAGGCCCCGCAGGTCGTCGAGGTCTGCGGGCATGGTTCCCCCTCCGGTGGCCGGGCGACGCCCCGGAGCATGCTCGCGTCACGCGGTCACCGACAGCCCCCCGCACACGGGACGGCGACGCGTCCCCTCAGACGAGCACGCGCCGCCCGTGGACGCCGTCGGCGGCCTCGGCGGCCAGCAGGATCCGGCGGGCCGGGCGGTAGCGGCCCTCGCGGAGGCTGCGGGCCTTGGCCGGGTGGGTCGCGGCGAGGTGCGCGCTGGCGGCGAGCGCGGCGCTGTTCTCGGCCAGCCCGACCAGGCGGCCGAGCGGGTGGGCGGCGGAGCGGCGGATCAGCCCGGAGATGTAGGGCTCCCCGGGGCGCGGGGTGACCGCGTCGACCGCCTCGACGACGACCTCCGGCACCCCGAGGGTGCGCAGCCGGTGCAGGTCGTAGCGGCGGGCCGGGTCGGGGTGGTCGCGGGTGGCCTCGACGACGTCGCGCAGTAGCCCGGCCATCTCGGCGTGCGGGCCGTACGGGCGCAGCGCCTCGGCGACCGGCCGCAGCGAGGCGAGGTAGAGGTCGCGACCCTGCTCGTCCACCTGCCCCTCGTGCGCCGCCAGCGCGAGCAGGTGCGCGTCGGCGACGGTGAAGGCCACCTCCCGAGGTTAGGGCGTGCCCGACGGACCCCGGGGTCAGGCGGGGCCGCGGCGCCCGGGATCACCCGGCGTCGCGGCGCAGCAGCGACCACCCGCCGGCCACCAGCGCGGCGGCCGACCAGCCCAGGAGCAGCGCGGCGGCCTTCCCCGCGGACATGTCCGGCTCGCCGAGCAGCGTCCAGATCGCGCCCGACCCCGGCAGCAGCTCGCCGAGGTCGGCCATCCACCGCACCCCGAACGCCGGCAGCAGCAGCGGCAGCACCAGCTGCAGCAGGAACACCGCCGCGAGGGCCCCGGCGGTGCTGCGCAGCAGCAGCCCGGCTCCCACGGCCAGCGCGCCGCCGGCGGCGAGGACCGCGGCGACCCGGCCCAGGCTGTCGGCCAGCCCCGCGGCCGACAGCGTCAGCTCGGGCGCGAGCGACCACGCGGCGACGTCGGCGGCCAGCGCCGGCAGCACACCGGCGACGGTGACGACGACGACCGGCACCGCCACCCGCGCCGCGAGCAGCACACCGCGCCGCGACGTCCACTGCAGTGTCGGCCCGATCGCCCCGGTGGCGTGCTCGGTGGTGACCGCGAGCAGCGCCAGCACGAGCAGCGCGAACTGGCCGGGCAGGACGCCGAACTCGCCGGCGAACGTGGCCGGGAGGGCACCGCCGCCGGCCTGCGGCGCGCCGGCCTCGTCGTAGGCGGCCAGGGTGCCGAGGCCGACCACGGTGACCGCGGCGGCGAGCAGGCACCACCAGGTCGTCCGGACCGTCCGCAGCCGCAGCCACTCGGCCGCCGCGGCCCGGGCCAGGACCGTGGGCGTGCCCGGCTCCGCGGACCGGGCGGCGAGCGTCGCGGCGGTCACCGCGGTGCCCCGACCGGCGCGGCGTCGGCCACCCGGTACTCGACGCTGGGCCCGGTCAGGTCGAGGTAGGCCTCCTCGAGGGAGGCGCGCTCCTCGGCGAGCCGGTGGACGGCGACCCCGGCGGCCAGCGCGGCGTCGCCCACCGTCGCCGCGGCCGCGTCGTCGACGAGCAGGTCGCCGTCGTCGGCGGGGGTGACCCGCAGGCCCTGCCGCCGCAGCGCCTCGGCCAGCCGCCCGGCCGACGGCGTCCGGACGCGGACCCGCTGCCCGGCGCCGCTGCCGCGCAGCACCTCCGCCACGGACGCGTCGGCGACCAGCCGGCCGCGGCCGATGACGACCAGGTGGTCGGCGGTCTGCTCCATCTCGCTCATCAGGTGGCTCGACAGGAGCACCGTGCGCCCCTCGCCGGCCAGCTGTCGCACCAGGCCGCGGATCCAGCGGACGCCGTCGAGGTCCAGGCCGTTCATCGGCTCGTCGAACAGCAGCACGCCGGGGTCGCCGAGCAGCGCGGCGGCGATGCCCAGCCGCTGGCGCATGCCGAGGGAGTAGCCGCGGACCCGCCGCCGGGCCGCCGGGCCGAGCCCCACCAGGTCGACCACCTCGTCGACCCGCCGCACCGGGATGCCGGCGGTGCGGGCGGCCACCCGCAGGTGGTCGCGGCCGCTGCGCCCGGGGTGGACGGCGCCGGCGTCGAGCAGCGCCCCGGCGGCGCGCAGCGGCTCGGCCCGGCCGGCCAGCGGGCGGCCGTCGACCAGCGCCCGGCCGGCGGTCGGCCGGTCGAGGCCCAGCACCATCCGCATCGTGGTGGACTTGCCGGCGCCGTTGGGCCCGAGGAAGCCGGTCACCCGGCCGGGCAGGACGTCGAAGGTCAGGTCGTCGACGGCGCGCACGGCGCCGTACTGCTTGGTGAGCCCGCGGACGGTGATCACGTGCGCGGCCCCGGAGGACGGCGGCGGTCGCACCGCCGCGGGGAGGCAGGAGTCATGACGACGAGGGTGTCGGGGCCGGCCGCCGGTGCGGAACACCCCGCAGTGCCGACCCGGGTCCCCCCGGCGGGGGAGGCCGGAAGCGCACCGGCGGGGGAGTCGCCGGGCCGCCCGGCGGGCCACGATCGCACCATGACCCGGACGACGGCGACCTGGACGACGGCGGCCGCGACCTCGCCACCGCCCGGGCGGCCGGGCGGGCTCGCGCCCCGGGTGCGCGCCCTGCTCGCCGCGGCCCGCCCCGGCTGGCCCGGGCGGGCGCTCTACGCCCTCGCCTCGCTGCCGCTCGCCGCGGCGTACGCGGCGCTGTTCGCCGGCCTGGTCGGCTCGGTGGTCGCGATCGTCTACGGCGTCGGCGTGCTGCTCGTCCTGCTGGTGCTCGCGGTGGCGCGCGGGCTGGCCGGCGTCGAGCGGCGGCTGGCGCGCACCCTGCTCACGGTGGACGTGCCCACCGGCGAGCGGGTGCGCCGGCAGCCCGGCGCCGTCCGCCAGGTCCGGCGGCTCGTGCTGTCTGCCGGCACCTGGCGGGCGCTGGGCTGGCTCGGCGCCCGGGTGCTGCTCGGGGCCGCCACGTTCGCGACCCTGCTGTTCGGCGCGGCCGCGTTCGTCGCGCTCGGGTGGGAGACCGACTGGAACGCCGTCACCGCGCTGCCGCTGCTGGCGCTCATGGCCGCCGTCGTCGGGGTGACGCTGCTGGTGCTGGAGGTCCTGGTGCGCCTGGCCGCTGCGGCGGCCCCCCGGCTGCTGGGGACCGCACCCGAGCAGCACATCGCCGCGCTGCAGCAGACCTCCCGCCGGCTGGCCGACCGCAACCGGCTGGCCCGCGACCTGCACGACACCATCGGGCACGCGCTGACCGCCAGCCTGCTGCAGGCCACCGCCGCCCGGCGCACGCTCACCCCGGTCGGCGACCGGCCGGTGCAGCCGGACTTCGCCCGGCAGGCCCTCGAGCACATCGAGACCAACACCCGCACCGCGCTGGCCGAGCTGGACCGGGTGCTCAGCGTGCTGCGCGACGCGGGCGCGCCGGAGGCCCCTGTCCCGTTCGCCGCGCCCGCGCTCGCCGACCTCGAGGACCTGCTCGCCGGCCTGCGCGACGGCGGCCTGCCGGTGGCGCTGGTGGTCGACGGCGAGGTCGACGACGTCCCGGCACCGCTGCAGGAGCTGGCCTACCGCGTCGTCCAGGAGGGCACCACCAACGTGCTGCGGCACGCGGGGTGCCCGCTCACCGTGGCCCAGGTGGCGCGCGGGGACGGCGTCCTGGTCGTCCGCGTCTGCAACGAGCGGGCCTCGCAGCTCGACAGCCGGCCGGGACCCGGCGGCGGCCGCGGGCTGGCGGGCCTGCGGGAGCGGGTGGCGGCGGCCGGCGGGGAGCTGGCCGCGGAGCCGACGCCGTCGGGCGGGTTCGAGCTGCGCGCCACCCTGCCGCTGCCGGGCGCCGCGTGACCGCGCCGGCGCTGCGCCTGCTGCTGGTCGACGACGACGTGCTCGTCCGCTCCGGCCTGCGGGTGATCCTGGAGAGCGAGCCCGGCTTCACCGTCGTGGGCGACGCCGGCACCGGTCGCGAGGCGCTCGAGGTCGCCGCCCGCACCGACCCGGACGTCGTCCTCATGGACGTGCGGATGCCCGACCTCGACGGCATCGCCGCCACCGCGGAGCTGGTGGCCCGCGACCCGCAGCGGCCGCGGGTGCTGGTGCTGACCACCTTCGAGGACGACGACTACCTGTTCCGCTCGCTGCAGGCCGGGGCGAGCGGGTTCGCCCTCAAGCGGTCCGATCCCGACGAGCTGGTCGACGCGATCCGGGTCGTGGCGCGGGGGACCTCGCTGGTGCTGCCCGACCTGACCCGACGGCTGATCGCCGCGCACACGCCGGCCCGGCCGCGCGGCGCGGCGGCGATGCCGGAGCTGACCGGGCGCGAGGCCGACGTGCTGCGTCTGGTCGCCGGCGGCCTGTCCAACGCCGAGATCGCTGCAGGGCTGCACCTGAGCCGCGAGACGGTCAAGACGCACGTCAGCAGCGTGCTGCTCAAGCTCGGCGCCCGGGACCGGACGCAGGCGGTGATCGCCGCCTACGAGCGCGGCTTCATGACGCCGTGAGGCGGGCGGACCGGTTCGCCGCCGGGTCCGCTGCCCCGGTCGGCCCAGGCCCTGCGGGAGTCGCTCAGTCGACGGCGGTGGCCTCGATCTCCACCATCGTCTCGGGGAAGGCCAGCCGGGTCACCCCGAGCAGCGTGCTGGCCGGCCGCACGCCGGCCGCTCCGAACCGCCCGACCAGCTCCTCCCAGCACCCGACCATCGCGTCGACGTCGGTGGCGTAGACGGTGAGGCGGACCACGTGGTCGAGCGTCATCCCGGCCTCCCCGAGCACCGTCTCGAGGTTGTCCAGGGCGAGCGACACCTGGGCGCGGAGGTCACCCTCGTGCTGCGGCGTGCCGTCGGCCGCCGTGGCCGCCTGCCCGGAGACCACCAGCAGCCGGCCGGCGTGCTCGACCAGTTTCCCCTGGTCGATCCCGTAGTCGAGCGACCACGACCAGGGGTTCACCGGTGTCCGGGTGGCGGCCATGGCGGTCCTCCCTCCACTCGCCACCCCGCTGGTGGCGACGCGGAGGTCAGCGTGGCGCGGGCGGGACGGACCCGGTGCCCGCGTCCCCCGCTGTCGGCCGACACGGCGCCGGAGTCGACCCTCCGCACCCCGAGCGGTTCGCTCCGTGACCCGGCCGGCGCCGGAGGGACCCGGTGTCCTCAGGCCGGCCGGTCGGCGGCGGCGTACCAGGCGGCCAGCCGCGCGAAGCCCTCCTCGAGGGACACCTCCGGGCGCCAGCCCAGCGCGGCCCGCGTGCGCCGCTGGTCGAACCAGTGCGCGGTGCTCAGCTGCTCGGCGAGGAAGCGGGTCAGTGGCGGCGTCGAGCGCCGGTCGGTCGCGGCCCAGACCCCCTCGACGACGGCGCCGGCCAGCCACGCCGCTCGGGCCGGCACGCGGCGCCGCGGGCCCGGTGCGCCGGCCGCGCCGCACAGCCGGGTCAGCAGCTCCCCGATGGGGCGTGGCTCGCCGTTGCTGACCACCAGCGCCTCGCCGTGGACCGGGCCGCAGGCGTCGACCGCGGCGACCAGGGCCGCGGCGGCGTTGTCGACGTAGGTGGTGTCGACCAGCGCCGCGCCCGAGCCGACCAGCGGCAGCCGGCCGGCCCGGCCCCGCGCGACGATCCGCGCCACCAGCTGCTCGTCGCCGGGGCCCCACACCAGGTGCGGCCGCACGGCGAGCACCGCCAGGCCGGGGGAGTCGGCGGCCAGGGCGAGCACCTCCGCCTGTGCCTTCGACCGCGCGTAGTGGCCCCGCGCCGCGGCCGGGTCCGCGGGGTCCGCGCCGGCGCCCGACAGCGGGTCGCCGGCGTGCGCGACCGATGGTGAGGACACGTGGACCAGCCGCCCGACCCCCTCGGCGGCGCAGGCGGCGACGACGTTGCGGGTGCCCTCGACGTTGGCCTGCTGGTACTCGCGCCACCGGCCGGTCACGTCGACCTTGGCGGCGAGGTGCACGACGGCGTCGGAGCCGCGGGCCGCCCGCGCCACGGCCGACCCGTCGGCGACGTCGCCGAGCACCTCGGTGCACGGCAGCCCCGCGGGGCGGCGCTGCAGCACGGTGACGTCGTCGCCGCGGGCCAGCAGCGCCCGGGCGGTGGCCCGGCCGAGCATCCCGCTGGCCCCGGTGACCAGCACCCTCACGGCGTGCGGGCCCGCCGCCGGCGGCGGACGGGGGAGCCGGCCAGGACCCGGGCGGCCCGGCGGGCCAGCGCGGCGCGGTCGACCTTCGACTGGTGCCGGACGTCGACCGGCAGCCGGCGCGCGACGAGCACCGCGGCGACGTCGACGCCGGCCACCGACCGGACCGCGGCGGCGAGGTCGGCGCCGGCCACGGTGAGCGAGCGGCCGCGGCGGGGGACGGGCGTGCCGGGGGCAGGCGTCTCCGGCACCACGACCACCGCGACCACCTGCGCGCCGGCCGGGCCGACGCCGACCACGGCGGCCGCCGCGACGCCGTCGAGCTGCTCGACGCGCTGCTCGACGCCCACCGGCGTCACCACGCCCGCGGCGGTGGAGACCACGTGCGCGAGGCGTCCCTCGATCCAGAGCCGGCCCTCCTCGTCGAGGTGGCCGACGTCGCCGGTGCGGTGCCAGCCCGGGTCGCGGGAGGCCGCCCGCTCGGTGGCCCACAGCGCGTCGTAGCGGTCCTTGACGTGCGCGGCCCGCACGCACACCTCGCCGGTGACCCCGGCCGCGGCGGTCAGCGGGCCGTCGGCGGCGCCCGAGGCCGACAGCGGGCTCAGCCGCACCTCGACGCCGGCCACCGGCCGGCCGACGCACACGCCCTCGCCGGGGCCCGCCTTCTCGATCTCGTCCAGCGACACGTCGGTGACCGGCAGCGCCTCGGTCATGCCGTAGGGGGTGTGCGCCTCCGCCGCCGGCACGACGTCGTGCAGCGAGCGCAGCAACGCGGCCGGCACGGGCGCCCCCGCCGACATGAGCAGCCGCACCCGGCGCAGCGCCGACCGCTGGTCGGCGGTCAGCTCCGCCGCGGTCGCGGCGACGCGGCGCAGGGCGGCCGGGGCGGCGAACACCACGGTGGCGTCGACGGCGGCCGCGGCGTCGGCGAGCTTCGCGGCGGTGAGCGTGCCGGGCGCGGTGACGTCGACGTCGGGGACCGCCGAGGCGATGCCCAGGCCCGGTCCCAGCAGGGAGAACGGGGCGAAGGCGGCCACCAGCGCGTCGCCGGGCCCGAGCCGGTAGGTGCGGCGCACCAGGTCCAGCTGGGCGCCGACCTGGCGCTGCGTGTACACGACGCCCTTGGCCGGGCCGGTGGCGCCGGAGGTGAAGACGACGGCGGCGTCGGTGTCCGGCGGGCACTCCGGCGGCGCCGGCGCCGTCCGGCCCCGCTCCTCCAGCTCCGCCAGGTCGTGCGCGGCCCCGAGGGCCCGGCGGCGGGCGGGGGTCAGCGGGCCGGCCGCGATGCGGGTGCCGGGCAGGCCCATGGCCCGCGCGGCCAGCAGGCCGGAGGCGGCGCCGAGGACGTGGTCGGCGGCCGCGCCGCGCAGGGCGCGCCGCATCCCGGCGAAGCCGAGCCCCTTGTCCGCCACGACGACGGCGGCGCCGGCCCGCCACACGGCGTACACCGCGGCGGTCAGGTCGGGGGAGGGCTCGAGCAGCAGGGCGACCCGGTGCCCGGGGCGGACGCCGGCCGCGGCCAGCCCGGCGGCGAGGTCCTCGACCCGGCGGGCCAGCTGCGCCCAGCTCACCGCGGCGCCGCCGACGGTCACCACCGCCGGGGAGCCGTCGCCGGACCGGTCCCGCAGCGCCGCCCACGGGCGGGCGGGCGCGTCGCCCGCCGGCGCGGGGTCGCGGGCGGGCGGCGGCCCGGCGGACAGGTCGGCGACCCACCGGACGACGGCCGCCGCGTACTGCGGCGCGTCCTCGGGGAGCAGGTGCGAGGCGCCCTCGTAGCGGTGGACCTGCGCCCGCGGCAGCCGGTCGCGCAGGTCGGTGAGGTACCGCTCGCCGAAGACCGGGTCGCGCGGGCCCCACAGCAGCAGCGCCGGGACGTCGAGCGTGCGCACGCCCTCGGCGATCGCCTCCTGCACCGCCCGCGAGGGGTGGCCCTCGCGGAAGGGGATGTCGGCGACGAAGTCGCCCACCGAGCGGCGGCGGCGCGCCGACCGGTAGGGGGCCGCGTAGGCCCGGCGGACCTCGGCGGGCAGCGCCGGCCGGGACAGCGCCGTCGCCGCTCGCACGAACACCGGGGTGCCCACGGTGGCCGTCGCGCGGATGCCCGGCGCGTGGGCCAGCCGGATCAGCGCCGGCCCGAGGTCGCCCTCGGGCATCGCCACCGCGGTGTTGGTGAGCACGACGCCGCGCAGCTGGTGGCGGTGCTCCAGCCCCCAGCCCAGGGAGATGATCCCGCCCCAGTCGTGGGCGACGGTGACCACCGAACCGTCGATGCCGAGCGCGGCGGTGAGGTCCCCGAGGTCGGCCACCCGCTGCGCCAGGGTGCGCGGCGCGGCCAGCCGGTCGGACCAGCCCATGCCCAGCTGGTCGGGGGCGACGACGCGCCAGCCCGGCGGCGGGTCGGCCAGCAGCCGGCGCCACAGGTAGGACCAGGTCGGGTTGCCGTGGACGCACAGCAGCGTCCCGGCCGCGCCCTCCCGGGGACCGGTGTCCAGCACGTGCCAGGTGTGCTCCTCGCCGCCGGTGTCGGCGACGGTCACCCGCCGCGACCAGGACGGGTCGAGCCCCGGCAGGCCGGCCGGCGTCCCCGCCGTCACCAGGCGATCTCGAGGCAGCAGGCGTTGAGCCCCGACCCGATCCCCATCAGCAGCACCCGGTCGCCGTCGACGAGGGTGCCGGCCTGGCTGGCCAGCGTGAACGGCACCGAGGCCGGCCCGAGGTTGCCCCGGGTCGGGAAGGTCGTGGGCACCCGGGCGGGGTCGATGCCGAACCGGTCGCACATCGCCTGGGTGTGCACCTTGCTGACCTGGTGGACCACGTAGCGGTCCATGCCCCGGTCCCAGTGGAACTCGGCCGCCGCCTCGGCCCACAGCTGCTCCGACAGCGACAGCCCGGCGGCGAGCAGGCCCTTGAGGTCGGTGTGCATGCCGTCGTTGTCGCCGGTGCACAGCTGGTGGTGCTCGGTGCCGGCCCGGCTGACCGAGCCGACCAGCCGATGCCCCTCCGGATGCCGGTCGGCGGGGCCGAGGACCATCGCCGCGGCGCCGGAGCCCAGGGTGAGCGTGGCGAAGTGCGCCATCACGTCCTTGGCCGAGGTCTCGGGCGAGTTGAGCAGGTCGAGGGTGCGCTCCTGCACCGGCCGGGAGTCCTCGCCGTTGACGATCAGCGCGTACTCCACCATCCCGCTGTCGATCATCGCGGCGGCCAGCTCCATGCCGTTGACGAAGCCGAGGCAGGCGTTGGTCACGTCGAAGTTCTGGCAGGAGCTGGGCAGCCCGAGCGCGTCGTGGACGGCGACCGCCGTCGAGGGCTCGAGGTGCTTGCGGCTGACCGAGGTGTTGACCATCAGCCCGATCTGCGCCGGGTCGACGCCGCTCTCGCTGATCGCCTTGGCCCCGGCGGTGGCCGCGCCGTCGACGAAGGTGACGCCGTCGGCCCACCAGCGGCGCTCCCTGATGCCCGCGAGCCGCTCGAGCAGCCCCGGCCGCAGACCGACGCGCCGGTAGGTGTCGACCAGGCGTGCGTCGAGCGCGTCCGAGGTCACCACCTGGGAGGCGTCCGCCGTCTGCACGGTCAGGATCGTGGTGTTGCTGAAGCGGTGCGTGGCGTTGCCGGTCATCCGGGTCCAGTCGTGTGCGCAGGTGGGCGGGCTTCCTTCGCTGGCCGCCCAGGTCCAGCGGGCTCTACCCGGCGGCGGCAGCGGTACACCGACCGTCGCACGGGGTCACTCACAGGTGGACGACGTGGCCGGTCCGGGGGTCGCCGCCGCCGCGGAGCACCTCCAGCCAGACGTCGCGCAGCCCGTCCGGCCCGGCGGACTCTCGGACGTCGACCCAGCCGGCGACGGCGGGGGTGAACCGCCGCCACGCCTCGCCGAACCGCTCGGCGAACCCGGTCCGTCCCCAGTCCGCGACGCGGGCGGCCATCCGGTCGGGCGCGAAGAACACCACCGGGCGCGGGCCGGGGAGCGCGCCCGGCGCGCTGGTGTCCTGGTGGGTCACGCCGACCACCAGGTCCAGGACCAGGTCGGCCCGCAGGTGCTCGTGCAGCACCCGCCGCAGCGGCGTGCTCCCGGCGAGGTCGACGTAGGCGGTCGGCGCGGCGTCCAGCCCGCCGACGTCGTCGTAGGACAGCACGCGGTCGTAGCAGCCCAGTGAGGTCGTGAACGCCACGTTGGCCGGCCCGGTCAGGCCGACGACCTCCGCCTTGTCGCCGTGCAGCAGGAACGCCGTGCCGTAGGCCGTCTTGCTCGACGCCGACGACAGCACGACCACGTCGGCGGACTGCCCGGCGAGCTGGTCGGCGAGCAGGAACGAGGTGAGGAACAGCGGCCGGAACAGCACCTGCAGGTCCTCCCGCCCGGGCTCGTAGGCGGGGTCGCCGGTGGTCAGCGCGTAGGCGTTGTAGACCGCCGGCAGCCCCGCCCGGTGCGGGCTGCCGTCGCGGAAGCCGTGCGGGCCGGAGCGCTCCGGGCGCACGAGCAGGTGGCTGGCCGGGGGCATGTAGCCGTAGACCCGCTGTCCGGCCTCGACGCCGTCGGCGCGGGAGGCCAGGACCTCGGCGAACCCCCACAGCGGCACCCGGCCCGCGCCGTCGGCGGCCGGGAAGAACGCCCAGTAGCGGAGGGTGTCGCCGAGCACTGCGTAGGTGACGTTGTTGGCGGTCAGCCCGACGCGGTCGACCCGCAGCACCGCCTCGCCGTCGGCGGGCTCGGGCACGTCGGTCTCGACGATCGAGGTGCGGGTGAGGTCGTCGCGGGCGACCTCGAGGGCCCAGCCGGCAGGAGTCACCCCGTCACCGTGCCGGTGGAGGCGACGGGGGTCAACGCCGCGCGGTCACTCCCCGGAGCGGGCGCGCAGCGCCTCGACCTCGGCGCGCAGGGCGCCGGCCTCGGCGGTCAGGGCGCCGACCCGCTCGCGGGCGTCGCGCGCGCCGGCCTCGGCGGCGGCCGCGCGGCGTTCGGCGTCCCCGGCCCGCTGGGTGGCCAGCGCCGCGGCGGTGAGCGCCTCCTGCCGCTCGCGCTCGGCCGCCGCCGCGCGGTCGGCGGCCTCGCCGGCCCGGCTGCGGGCGTCCTGCTCGGCGCGGCGGGCCGCGTCCCGGTCGCGCACGGCGCCGCGGGTCTCCTCGCGGGCGGCGGCCGCCTCGGCCCGCGCCGCGTCCCGCGCGGCGAGGGCCGCGTCGCGCTCCTCGGTGCGGGTCTGCACGGTCGCGGTGAGCGTGGCCTCGGTGACGCCCCACCGGGCGCGGGCCTCGACGAGGGCGTCGTGCTCACGGGCGGCGTCCGCGCGGGCCCGCCGCGCGGCCTCACGGCCCTCCCCGGCGTCGCGCTCGGCCGCCCGGCGGCGCTCCTCGGCGTCGCGGGCGCGCTCGGCGGCGGCCGCCTGCTCCTGCCGGGCCAGGTCGCGGGCCGACTCCGCCTCCTCGCGGGCTCGCTCGGCGGCCCGGTGCGCCTCCTCGGCGGCCGCGGTGCGCCGGCCGGCCTCGGCCCGGGCCTCGGCGACCTGCTCGTCGGCGGCGGTGCGGGTCGCGGCGGCGTCCTGCTCGGCCGCCCGGCGGGCGTCCTCGGCCTCCGCGCGCAGCCGCCCGGCCAGCCGGGCCTCCTCCTCGGCGCGCAACTGGGCGGCGTGCGCGGCGTCGACGTCGGAGCGGGCCTGGGCCAGCCGCGCCTCCACGGCCGCCTCGTCGCGGTACTCCTCGAGCGCCTCCAGGGCGGCGGTGAGCAGGGCCGCCTGCGTGTCGGCCGCGGCCGCCGCCTCCCGGGCCGCCACCACCCACCGGCCCACCAGCTGCCGCACCCGGCCCTCGGGGGGCAGGTCGCCGGCCGGCGCCACCGCGGCGGCGACGGGCCGGGGGGAGCGCTGCGCCGCCACGCGCGCCCGCCGGGCGGTCTCGGGGTTGTGGTCCGCGCGCTCGCAGAACCGCGGTGACGGTCCGCTGCGCCCGGCCACCCGGGGCCGCGGCGGGGCGGGGCAGCCGGGGAAGGCGCACGTGGTCGTGCCGCGGTCGGGCTCCCCGCCGCCGCTGGGCTCCGTCATGCGCGGTGAGGATAGTCGGATGGACGGACCATGTATTTATCCATCTGTCAGTTTGGGCTGAGGCCGTTGCAGTTCACTTCCGAGAAGCATCTATTCTGCGAAGTGATCCGGGCCGGGGGAGGAGGCGGATGACCGAGCCACGTGAGCCGGGGGAGGGGGTCGTCGTCGCGTCACCACTTGACGACGGCGGGCTGCTGCTGCCCGGCGACCTGAGCTCCGTCGGCACGTACGTCGCCGCGGCACAGGCCGGCTCCACCCGGGACGCCTACGCGCGCGACGTGCGCGCCTGGGCGGCCTGGTGCGCCGACCGGTCATTGCCGAGCGCCCTGCCCGCCGACCCGCTCCTCGTCGCCGCCTGGCTCGCCGCGATGGCCGACGACGGCCGCAGCCCCGGCTACGTCGCCCGCCGCCTGTCGGCGCTCAACGACGCCCACCGGACCGCCGGGCACCCCGCCCCCGGGGACAGCGAGGGGGTCCGCCGGACCCTCGCCGGCATCCGCCGCACCGCGGTGCGCGCCGGCCACCGCCCCCGGCGGGCCCGCGCGCTGGACACCGCGACCGTGCGGGCGCTGGTCGAGGACCTGCCGGAGACCCTCGCCGGGCTGCGCGACCGTGCCCTGATCCTGGTCGGCTTCGCGCTGGGGCTGCGGGCCTCGGACCTGTGCGCCCTGCGGATCGAGGACCTCACCCCGGCCGGGCACGGCGGCCTCGACGTCCTCCTGCGCTTCTCCAAGACCGACCAGGACGGCGCCGGGGAGGTCCTCGCCCTGGCCGAGGGCGTCCGCGAGGTCACCTGCCCGGTGCGCGCGGTGCAGGCCTGGCGGGCCGCGCTGGCCGAGCGGGGGGTCACCACCGGCCCGCTGTTCCGGTCGGTGGGCAAGGGGCACGGCCAGCGGCTGGGGACCACCGCGCTGACCACCCGCAGCGTCGACCTGGTGCTCGAGCGGGCCGCCCGGCGCGCCGGGGTCTCGGCCGAGGGCCTCTCGCCGCACTCGCTGCGGCGCGGCTTCGCCACCACGGCCTACGCCCAGGGCGTGTCCGAGAAGGAGATCAGCCGCACCGGGCGGTGGCGGTCGCTCGTGGTCCGCACCTACGACGCCTCCAGCCGCTGGGCCGACCCCGCGTCGGGCTCGCTGGGTCTCTGACCCGCCGGCCGGGCGGCGCTACACGAGGTGCGACCTGCGCAGCCAGGCGAAGGCCGCCCACCCGGGCAGGACCGGCAGCCAGAACGTGGCGAGCCGGTAGAGGAAGACGGCCGGGACGGCGACCGTGTGGTCCATCCCGGCGCCGACCAGCCCCGCCACGAGCGCAGCCTCCACGGCGCCCAGGCCGCCGGGCGTCGGGGCGGCCGCCGCGACGGCGGCGCCGGCGAGGTAGACCACGCCCACGGTGACCAGGCCAAGGTCCCCGCCGAGGGCCCGCGTCGACGCGTAGAGGCAGACCAGGTAGCCGAGCGTGGTCAGCGCCGAGCCGCCGAGCAGCAGCGCGAGCCCGCCCGGGCTGCGCAGGACCGCGGCCACCCCGCGCGACGACCGGCGCAGGGGCGGTAGCAGCCGCCCGGCGACGCGCCGTCGGACGGCCGGCACGGCGGCCGCGACCACGGCCACGGCGAGCACCGCCAGCGCACCCCACAGCACGGCGGGTGACTCGACCGGCCCCAGCGACGCCGACAGCGACCGGCCGGCCACGACCCCGAAGCCCACCAGCAGGACCACGTGGACGGCGGTCCCGGCCGCGTAGCTCAGACCGACCCCGGAGGTGGCCACCGCCAGGTCGACACCGCTGCGCTGCAGGTACCGGACGGTGAGCGCCATCCCCCCGAGGCCGGCCGGGGCGAGCCGGCCGGCGAACGACGAGGCGAACTGGGCGGCGAACAGGGGGACCGGCCGCAGCCGCGCGGGCACGGCCCCCGCGAGGGCGACCGCGGCGCCGGCGTAGGTCAGCACGGACGTCGCCGCGACCAGCGGTGCCCAGGACCAGTCGGCGTCCCGGACCCGGGCGACCATGCCGGGCACGTCGCCGAGCTGCGGGACCAGCAAGTACGCCGCCAGGACCAGCACGGCGGCGAGGAGGACCGTCCTGGGCCGGATGCGCTCCAGGTCCGCCAGGGGCGGCTCCGGGACCCCGCACCGCCGGGCGACGGCGGCGCGGATCCGCCCGGCCAGCTGCCGGTCGTGCCGCAGCGCGTGCCGGGTGGCACCCCCGAGGGAGTCCGGCTGAAGCCGGGGCAGCGCCGCGGCGACCGCATCCGGCCCGAGCCGGGCGACGGCGCTGTCGACGGCGGGGTCGACCCCGGCCCGCAGTGCCAGGGCGACCAGCAGCTGGGCGACGTCGGCGTCCAGCAGTGCCGGTGCGGCGGCGACCTCGCTGAAGCCCCAGTCGATCAGCCAGGGCGTCCCCGACCGGTCGAGCAGGACGTTGGCCTGGCGCAGGTCGCGGTGGGCCACGCGGTGCCGGCGCAGGAGGGCCACCTGGTCCCACACGCCGTGCAGGACCGGCTCGGTCACCGCCGAGTCCGGCAGCCGGTCGAGCGTCGTGCCGTCGACCAGGTCGTGGGACAGCAGCCAGGAGTCACGCCCCACCGGGGCGATCGCGCGCAGGCGGGGCGTGCGCCCTCCGACGTCCCGGACGAACAGGGACACCAGCGCCTCGTGCTCGACCGTCCGGCGCAGCGAGGAGAACGGCCGCTCGTCGCCGACGTCCTTGAGCCGCAGGAACCGGTAGGCCCGGAACAGCAGGTCGGCGGCCCGGTTCTCGGCGCCCATGACCTTCGCGAACACCCGGTGCCCGTCCCGCAGGACGGCGGTCCAGGGGACCGAGCCGCGGGCGTCGACCACGGCCGGCTCGACGGCCACCGCGTCCAGGCCGCTGCCGGCCAGGGCGGCGGCCACGGCCGCACGGGTCGGCCGGGCGAGAGGGCGGCCGAACGCGAGGAGGGTGGCCGAGCCCGCGGCCGTGCCCAGCACGAGTGCCACGGCCAGCGTGGCCGGGGACGCCACCGGCACCAGCAGGTGCAGCAGGGTGGAGCACGCCAGGACCAGCGCCCCGGCGCGGCGCCACCGCCGGGACACGGACGGCGCCAGCACCGCGAACGACGCCGCGACGACGGCCAGGCCGTCCGCGCCCAGCGCACTGCCGAGCCCCCACGGCAGTTCCGCCCTGCGGGAGAGCCCGCCCGTGCCGGCGTCGTCGAGCAGCTCCTCCACCCCGCGCGCCGCGACCACCGCGACGGCACCGGCGACGAGCAGGTACCCGGCCAGGCGGGGGCGGCGCAGCAGCAGCGGCGCGGTCCAGGCCGCGACGACCGACGCCGCCACCAGCAGGGCGCAGACGCCGGCGAGGAACCGCTCGAGGACCGGTGCGGCCGAGGTCAGCCGCCCGGCCAGGGCCGCCTCCAGCGTCGCGGCCTCCGCCCGCGCCCAGCGGGCGAGCAGCACCAGCGGGACGGCGGCGAGGACCAGCACGCAGGTGCGCAGCAGGTCGCTGGGGGACCGGGCGTAGCCGATGACCTCCTCCTGGGACCGGTCGACCTCCTGGGACCGGTCGACGCCCGTCCCCTCGTGCAGCCCCGGCGCCGGCGCGGCCGCCACGACCGGGGCGTCCGGCCGGCCCGCCGCCCCCCTCGTCTCCGTGTGCCCTGTCGGCTCCGTGCGCCCTGTCGTGTCCATGGACTCCGCCCTCCGGGTCGCTGCGCACACCGTGGCCGTGCGCGGCGCCCTCGGGAAGGGGGCCGCTCCCGGTCTGGACGCCGTCCCGGGGGCTGAGCAGGATCCCTCCCGCGCCGGGTGCGCGGCCCCGGCCGGACGACGGGAGCGGTGGTGGACGGTCTGGTCGGGGTCGACACCCTGGTGGCCGTGGCGGCCGTCGCGCTGGTGGCGCCGCTGGTCGTCGGGCTGTTCCCGCGTCTGCCCGTCCCGCAGGTGGTGCTGCTGATCGCCGGCGGGGTGCTGATCGGACCCGACGTCCTGGGCCTGAGCACGCCGGACCAGGTGCAGGTGCTCGCCGACGTCGGCCTCGGCTTCGTCTTCCTCCTCGCCGGCTACGAGGTGGACCTGCGGCTCTTCCGCCAGGACGCCGGGCGGCGCGCCGTCGTCGCCTGGACCGTGTCGCTGCTCCTGGCGATCGGCGTGGTGGGCCTGCTGTCCGGCACCGGGCTGGTGCGGGCCTTCCTGCCGGTGGCCCTCGGGCTGACCACCACCGCGCTGGGCACGCTGCTGCCGGTCCTGCGCGACAACGGGCTGCTCGCCGGCCGGCTGGGCGGGTACCTGCTGGCCGCGGGCGGGGTCGGCGAGCTGTTCCCGGTCCTGGCGATCGCGGTGTTCCTGGGCACGCAGAACCGGTTCACCGCTCTGGCCTCGCTGGGGGTCGTCGCCGTCCTCGCGCTGCTGCTCGCCCTCGCCCGCCGGGTGGTCCGGGAGGGCAGCCGGCTCGCCACCGTCGTCGTGCTCGGCCAGCACGAGACCGCCCAGATCACGTTGCGCGCGACGATCCTGCTGCTGGTCGCGCTCATCGCCGTCACCGACCGCTTCCACCTCGATGCCGTGCTCGGGGCCTTCCTCGCCGGCGTCGTGCTCCGCCGCTGGGTGGGCACGTCCTCGCCGGTCCTGGAGTCCAAGCTCGACGCCGTCGGCTACGGGTTCTTCATCCCCGTCTTCTTCATCTACTCCGGCATGGCGCTCGACCTGGACTCGATCGCCGAGGCGCCGCTGCGCGTGCTGCTGTTCGCCGGCCTCATGCTCGCCGTGCGGGGGCTGCCCGCGCTGGTGGTCTACCGCGGCGTGCTGGGGCTGCGCGAGCGGGTGCAGACCGTGCTGGTGACGGCGACGGCGCTGCCGGTGCTGGTCGCGCTGACGGAGATCGGCCTGCGCAACGGCACCATGCTCCCGGTGAACGCCGCGGCCCTGGTGGGCGCCGGCGTGCTCACCGTCCTGGTGTTCCCCGCCGTGGCCGTCGCTCTGGGTCGGCCCGCGCGGACCGGTGGACCGGCAGCCGCTCCCGCCGGCGCCCCGCCGCCGTCCGCCGCAGCAACGGGTGCCGGCCCGGCTGGTGCGGTGCACGGCGACCGGTCGACTCCCCGCCGGCGTCGCGAGAAGGGCTCGTGGACCCGCCGACGCGGTGGCCGCGGGATCTAACACCGGCCGCGCCCGGGTCGGGCTCCGAGACCGCGGATGGTCGTGCCGGGGCCCGTCCGGCCCGCACTCCTCTGCGACTCCGGTCAGTAGGGCGGTGGGGTGGTGGCGGCGGTGAGCCCGGTGGGTGTGGTGACGGTGAGGGTGCCGTCCGGGGCGAGGGTGTGGGTCCAGCCGGGGGCCTGGTGCTTGCCGCGGTGGTGGCCGGTGCAGTAGCCGGTGAGGTTGGCCGCGGTGGTGGGGCCGGCCGGCCAGGGAACCGCGTGGTCGAGCTCGCCGC
>NZ_JBJGZA010000019.1:0-82322 GCF_054050255.1 Geodermatophilus sp. SYSU D00700
CCCCCCCCCCCCCCCCCCCCCCCCCCCCCCCCCCCCCCCCCCCCCCCCCCCCCCCCCCCCCCCCCCCCCCCCCCCCCCCCCCCCCCCCCCCCCGGCCGGCCGGCGAGGGTGAGGTGGGCCGCCTCCTCGGGAGGGACCTCGAGCGGATCGAGGGGCTGGTGGGGGTACCGCCCGGTGTCGTGCTGCCAGGCCCGGAAGGCCGCGGCGGTGACGGCCAGCCAGCCGGCACCCAGCGCCCAGCCGGCGAGCACGTCGGAGACGAAGTGCACCCCCAGGGCCAGGCGGGTGAACCCGACTCCCACAACGAGGAGCGCCGTGGCGGTGACCAGCCACGGCCGCGTCCGGCGCCGGACCGCCGGCAGGGCGACGAGGAGGAGCACTCCCCACGTCACCAGGGCGGTCATGGCGTGCCCGCTGGGGAAGCTGGCGTTGGACGGCGTCTGCACGACCGGCGACTCGACCACCGGCCGGGCCCGGTCGACGACGGCCTTGGTCACCGGGCCGAGCACCCCGAGCCCCAGCCCCGTCGTCGCCACGAACGCCGCCAGCCGCCGTCGCCGGCGGATCAGGAGGAAGACGGTGGCGAGCACCAGCAGCAGCACCGCGGTCCCGGTGCCACCCAGGTCGGTCACGGCGGAGAGCGTCGTCACGAGCGCCGGGGATCGGCTCACCTCCTCGTTGAGCGCGCGGACGACCTCGCCATCGAGGGCGGTCAGTGGCGCCCACGAGCGCTGCACCAGCAGCCACAGCAGCAGGAACGGGACCAGACCGACGGCGACGGCGGCCCAGCCGAGCACGGCGCGCACGCCGAAGCGGCCGATCCCGGCGGTGTCCGCCGAGGTGGTGCGCGGGGCGAGGTCGTGTCGCATCGTCGGTCCTCCACGGGTTCCGGTCGGTGTTCCTCCGTGCGACCGCAGGCGCGCCGCCCGGCCCGGCGGCGCGCCTGCGTGGTGAGGGGCTCGTCAGTCGACGTTCTCGAGGACCTCCACGTCGTCGGCGACGACGTAGGGCTCCTGCTCCCACTCGGCGAAGAGCGCGTCGTCGAGGTCGACCCCCAGGTCCTCCTCGGCCTCAGCGATCACGAACCTCTCCTGCACCGTGCCCGTCACCTCGACGGTGGTCTCCGGCGACAGCTGGGCGTCTCCGGCGGCGCCGACGACGAGCAGCGAGTCCACGGTGGTGTCGTCGGCGCCGGCGATGGTGAACGCCTCGGGGGTGATGACCTCGTCGACGTCGGCCGACAGCGTGACCTGCTCGCTGGTGTACTCGCCGAGACCCTCGTGGAAGTCGGTGTCGTAGGGGCCCTCGTAGGCTTCCGCGACGGCGGACTCCTCCTCGACGACGTCCTCGACGTCGGTGCCGGTCTCCGATCCGGCCGTGTCACTGCACGCGGACAGTCCCACGGTCGAGACGGCGGCGAACGCCGCGACGGCGACGCGGACGCTCTTGGGCGTGGTCGGGGTCGTGCGCATGGTTGCTCCTCCTGCCGGCTCGGATCCGGCATCGACGACTGCACGTCCACCGTGCCCACGGCCCGACGGCCCCGACTCGGACCACGACGGGTCGTCATCGAGCTGACAAGCGGCCCCCGCCGGGATCCGCGGCGGTGTGACACCGAGGTGACGGCGCCGCGGCTGGAGGTGATCGGCAGTCACCGCCGCGGGCCCTCGGCGACGTCTCGAGCCCGCCGATGGCGCGACCGGGGCCAGCGGGGGTCGCTCCTCCCGGTGCGGACGGCGCCGTCGGCACCTGGCGGTCCGTTGCCGCCGTCCCCGCCCGGAACGGTCGTGGAACCGACGGCGGACCCTCAGCGATCGCGTCGCCGGGGTCGTGCTCTCAGGTCCGCACCCGGCGATCGGATCGGTCACCGGGCGCCGGGCACCGGCTCAGGCGTCACCGCTCCCGCCACGGCCCCCGGCGGGGGCTCCCCTGCTGGGTGCGCGGTGCGGATGCGCCGACCGGGCCAGCCGGCGGTCGATCCCAGCAGCGTGAGGATCGCGGGCGTGAGAACGGGCCGGATGAGGAAGGTGTCGATGAGGAGGCCGACGGCCATCGTGAAGGCCACCTGGCGGAAGGAGGCGAGCGGGATGATCGCCACCATCGCGAACGTGGCGGCGAGGATGAGCCCGGCGGCGCTGATCGCCCGGCCGGTGGCCGGAAGGGCCAAGGCGATGGCCCGCGCCAGGCGATGGCGGGCGGCCCGCTCCCAGATCGCCCCGACCGCGAAGACGTTGTAGTCCGAACCGAGGGCCAGGAGCAGGACCGCCGTGGTGAAGGGGACGTAGAAGGTCAGCCCCGGATCGTTCCGGAGGTCCTGGAAGACGAGCACCGTGAGACCCACCGCGGCCGCGACGCCCAGCGCGCTGCACGTCAGCAACGCCACCGGTGCCACCAGGGCGCGCAGGTAGACCGTGAGGATCACCAGCTCCACGACCAGCGCCGCGGCCAGGATGAGCCACAGGTTCTCGCGCGTCAGCTCGACGAGCTCCGCGGCGATCACCGTCTGACCGGTCACGGCCACGGTCGCGTCGTCGACCCCGGCCTCGAGCAGCAGGTCGGGGAGCCGGTCCCGCAGCTCCCGCAGGTCCGCGAGGGCATCAGCGGCCAGGGGATCGCTGTCGAGGATGACGACGAACCGTGCCGCGTCCCCGTCCTCGGCGAGGAAGATGCCGAACTCGTCGTCGACCGGGTTCTGTGCCGGGCCCAGCACCTGGGCCACTCCGGGCTGCTCGGCGATGGCCGCCTGCAGCGCATCCAGGGCGGTCCGCTGGCTGGTGACGTCCACTCCCTCGAGGAGGACCTCGGTCGGCGCGACCACCCCGCGGATGCCGGCCTCCTGGAGCACCTCGGCCCCCAGCTGCACGGGATCGCCGGAGGGCAGACCGGAGGCGAAGGAGACGTCGAGGCGCATGTGCAGGACCGGCAGCGCGGCCAGGGCCAGCAGCGTCCCGCCGAGCAGGGTCGCCACGGCCGCACCCCGCCGGTCGACGACGAGACGGACCAGCCAACTGGCTCGGCGCGAGGACGTGCCGGGGGCGGAGCCGCGGGCCGTCGCCATCCGACGAGGGGCGAACAGGGTCCTGCCGAGCACGGCGAGCAGCGCCGGCACCAGGGTCAGGGAGACCAGCAGGCCGACGACGACGGTGAGCGAGAGGGCCGGTCCGAAGGCCTGGAACAGCTGGAAGTCCGCCACCAGCAGGGCGGCCGTCCCGCCGGCGACGGTGATGCCGGCGACGGTGACGATCGGGCCCTCGGTGGCCAGGGTGCACCGGGCGGCCTCGATGCGGTGCAGGCCGCGCTCGAGGTGTGACCGGAACCCGGTGAAGAACAGCACGCAGTAGTCGGTCACCACGCCGATCAGCAGCGCCGCAGTCAGCGGGCGCAGCTGGTCGGGGAGCGCGAACCCGAGGACCCCGGCGAGGAACTCCAGCAGCCGGACCGTCACCAGGTACCCGATGCCGGCGACGAGGAGGACCACCACGGGGGCGACGACGGACCGGAAGGTCAGGGCCACCACGACGGCGATGAGCACGAGGGTCGCGATCTCGAACAGGTGCAGTCGTGACTCGAGGTGGTGCACCTGGCGGACCTGCGCCGGGACGACACCGGTGACGTAGGTCTGCACGGACGGGTCCCGGGCGAAGTGCGCGGCGTACTGCTCGGCCAGCTCGACCCTGTCCTCGAGCGCGATGCCCTCGGTGGTGTAGAGGTAGGTGACCGCGGTCTCGGGGGTGGCCGTGGGAACCGGCACCGCTGCCTCGACGCGGGTGCGGCCGGGTCCTGCCGGGTCCCGCATCGAGGCCTGGGTCGTGGCCAGGGCGTGCACAGCGACGTCGGCACGGGTGAGGACGTCCAGGCCGTCCGGGTCGTGCACGACCACCGAGGTCTCGGAGAGGGCAGGGACGCGGAACTCGGCCAGGGAGCGCTCCAGGACGGCGACCGCCGGGCTGTCGGCCGGCAGGAGGCTGCCGATGTCACCGCCGCCGCCGTCGCCGTCCCCGGGGAGGACAGCGGTGGCGACCACCGCGGCCGCGACCCAGGCGCCGATCACCAGCCAGCGCGCCCACACGACGGCGACCCGCAGGGCCCGACCGGGCAGGTGCACCAACCGGCGCAGCCGGCTCGGGGACGGCGCGGCACCGTGCTGCTGGGACATCACGACCCCCAGGGGAGAGCCCCGGACGGCCCGGGATGGTCGGGTGGGGAACGGCACACTCCGGGCACGACGTCGGCCTGGGGGCCGGTCGGCCGGGTCATCGCCCCGACGAGGAGGTCACCCGGTGGGCGAGGCGCCCGCGGAGGACGGCTCGGGTGGTGCCGATGGCGCCGGTGGGGTCGACGGCAGGCGGGTCGGGTCGGTGGCGCTCTCGCCACGCGGGATGTCGACCCGGCAGGCGGCCAGATCCCGCTCCAGTTGGTCCCGGAGTGGCTGGAGCTCGTGGACGACCGCGTCGAGTCGCCCCGCATCGAGGGCGAGCAGGGCGCTGCCCAGGTCCTCGATGGCGACGTAGGCCCGTTCGGCGGCCTCCACGGCGCGCAGGCAGGCCACGGAGATGCTCACCTGCCCCTCGGGGCCCGGCGAGGAGTCCTGCCCGGGGACGTCCGCCGTGGCGGTGGGCGCGGCGACCGTCCCGGCTGTGTCGTCGCCGGCTGTGTCGTCCCCGGCGAGGGTGGTGATGCCCGCGCCGAGCAGCCCACCGAGGGCCAGGCCCAGGACCAGGAGCCCCACCCGGAGCCATCGGCCCGTGCTCCGCGGGTCCTCGTGGTGGTGGTTCGGTGCGCCACGGTCCCCGTCCATCACCGGTGCCCTCGGTGCTCGGGTCCTGGTCCGGCGGGGACGGGGCAGCCCGGCGTCACGTCTGCCGCGGCGGCGGCCGCAGGGGCGCCCCCCGCCGGATGGGGGAGGGACCGGCACTCCCCGGACGGGTCGAGCACGAGCAGGATCGCCGAGACGGTGCCCGTCCAGGAGGTGCCGGTCCTGGCATCGGGAGCCGCTCGGTGCACCTCGAAGCCGGGCGTGGTGGGGATCCGGTCGTCGACGACGAGAGGAACCGGCCTGCGTGGCCGCACCGGAGCCGGCGCAGGAGCACGCCGTGGGGGAGTGCGGCGGTCCTCGAGGAGTCGAGCGCACAGCTCGGGCCGGACGTGGATGGCGACCGGCTCTGCCGTCCCCGGCCGCCACGCCTCCCGGAGGAGGTCACCGGATGCATCCCCCGGCGACTCCGACACACCGGCCGGCGCGGCCTTCGGGGAGTGCCCCCGTCGCCAGGCGTCCTGTCCGACTCCGAGGCGGTCGGCCCCGCCGATGGCGCGGGCCGGCGGACGGGCGTCCACGGTTCCCGGGACGGTGGTCACAGCCATGGTCGCTCCTCCAGAGTGGCGGGTCGCGGTGTGTCCGACGGCGGCCGCGGTCCACGGATGCCCCGGACGGCGAGGCGGACAGGGGATGTCGCGCCGTTGTCGCGGAGCTGTAATGGCCCCGCAGCACAGGACCCGTCCGGCCGGCAGACCCGCGGCGCGGACGGTGGCCGTGGAGCGGACGACGCGACGTGGCCTCACGCTTCGCGCGACGGGAGCCAGGGCGGCGCTGGTGAGCGTCCGCTGTTCGCCGGTGCCGGCGGTCGGATCCTCACCGCGGACTGCGCGCATGTCCCGTCGTGGCCAGGGCTGTCTCGGATCTCGTGGCTGGAGCCCTGCCGACCGACCACTGGTCGGCCTGTCCGCGAGACCTGGGTGGAGATGGCCGGCGGAGGCTCGACGTGGACACGGGGCCGACGGACGGTCCGCCAGGACGATGACCGGTCCGCGGCCTCCGGGTCCGGACGCAGCGTCTCCGGGTGCCAGCGAGCGGCACTCACGGAGTCATCAGCCCGTCCGGCCCAGCCGCGGTCGCTCGTGCCAGTGCCCCGGCTGCTGCCGAACACGCCGGCGTCGGGTGCACCGGCCCACTCCACCCGGCGGCGGCTCGCCGCGGACCCCGCCCAGGTGAGTGTGGCCGGGGGTATCGGTGCCCGCCCGTCGCGCGTGCGGCAGCGGACGAGATGGACGACGAGACGGCGGAACAGCACGCTGCCCTCCGGCGTCATCGGGACCCTGCTCGACGACTCGTGACCGAGACGAGGGCTCCTCGCCGGGGTACGCCTCGGCGAGGTTCCCGTCGCGATCGTGCGGTCGGTGCCGCAGACAACCGAGGGCCGGGGGTAGCAGGACATCGTCCGGGATCGGACCGGATTCGGCAGTCGCGGACGCGGGTCGAGCTCCGACGGGCCCGGAGGTCGCTGGCTGGGTGCGGGTCGGCGCCGATCGCGAGGACGACCGGAGGCCTCTCACGCGATCACAGCAACTGCTCCCCGGCGAGCACCGCCTCGATGAGCGCGGTCGCCTGCTCGCCGGTCACCCCGGGCACGACAGCCTCCGGCGGGTGGTAGGTGCGCTGGATGCCGAAGGAGACCTCGTTGTAGTAGGCGGTCTGAGGTCGCGGAGCGGCCTGCTCGAGGGATTCCCGGATCAGCGGCGCCTGCGGGAACGCCTCGATCACCTCCGGGTCGTCGTAGACCGCGGCGGAGGAGGCGGGGTTGCCGTTGGTGATGAAGTAGTAGGCCTGGTTCTGGTCGGAGACGATGCACTCGGCCGCGTCGAACGCCAGGTCGGGATGGCGGCTGAACGCGCTCACGCCCAGGTTGATGCCGCCGTAGGGCGGGCGCGCGGGGTCGTCGGCGTTCACCCGCGGGTACATCGCCCACCCGTAGTCGGCCGGGACCGACGGGCCGAGCGTGCCGGCCTCCACGGCGGTCAGGGCGCGCGGCCAGACGAACGGCCAGTTGACCATGAACCCGCCGTCGGGTCCCTCGAACGCGTTGGCCGAGGCGTCCTCGTTCTCGCCGGAGAACGCCGGCCCGGCGACGCCCGAGGTCGCGACCGCGTTCATCACCTCGGCTGCGCGCACCCCGGCGTCCGAGGTCAGGCCCAGCTCGATCCGCCCGGGGTCCTCGGCGTGCTCGGTGATGATCGAGCCGCCGGCAGACTCGATGAGCGCGTTGAGCCACACGGTCAGCGACTCCGCCCGGGCGCCCTGGGCGCCGATGTCGGTGCCGGTCCGCTGGGCGGCGTCGACGATCTGGTCCCAGGTCACCGGCTGGGACATGTCGAGGCCGGCGGCCTCGGCGACGGATGTGCGGTACCAGAGCAGCTGGGTGTTGGCCCAGAACGGCACGGCGACCACCTCCCCGTCCCAGGTCGAGGCCTCGACGGCGCTCTCGACGACGCCGTCGGTGACGCGGTCCTCGACGTCCTCGGGCACGTCGGCGAGGAAGCCGGCCTGGGCGAACTCCGGGATGTACGGCGGATCGAGGCTCATCAGGTCGATGGAGTCGTCCTCGGCCGCCAGCCGGCGGACCAGCTGCTCGCGCTGGGCGTTCGCGTCGCGGGGGAGCCGGGAGGTGCGGATCTCGTAGGCGCCGTCGGCGGCCTCGGTGCACCGGCGCGCGATCTCGGCCTGCCCGCCCGAGTCGGGGTTGGTGTACCAGGTGAGCGTCGGGGCACCGTCGCCGCCACCCTCATCGCCGCAGGCGACGAGCGTCGCCGCGACCAGGACGCCGGCGAGGAGGCTGCCGGCACGCCGGCAGGCAGCTGGAGCACGGGGACCGGCCCCGGCCGTCCGGGCCGGGCGGGTGTTGTCGACGGGGAGCACCGCGTTCACCTCTGGTCGTCGTCCTGTCGGGGCCGGTCCGGCGAAGGGAGAGGCGCCGGACCGGCGCTTCCACCGTCACCCCTCGACGGGCACCGCAACCTCTGGTCGCCGCAGTCGTCAGCGGCCTGTCACACCACGGCGGGATCAGGAGGGGGGATGTGACGGCTGTGTGACCGCCGGGGGAGTCCGCATGTCCTGCGCTGTCCGGGTCGAGGACGGTGACGGCGGGGCCCTCCTCCCGCGCTCCGGGCACGCCCGGGTGGAGCGCGGCCGGTGCGACCGCCGTCGATGCGATGCGGTGCCCCTCCCCGCACGCGGGCCGGCCGAGGGGTCGGTAGCCGTCGTCTCGGCGGTCGATGACCAGGTGAGGGCGACGCGTCGGTCCCGCTGTGGTCACAGCCCCGTCACCCAGCCCATCCCCGTCGTTGCGAGCGTGTGACGAAGCCGGCCGGGAACGCGACGTGGCCCGTGCGCTGGGCAGCCCCCTGCCGAGCCGATGACCACCCCAGGTGCGTCGCTCGCCGACCGCTTCCCACACCGACCGAGGAGGACCCATGGCCACGATCCGATCCCGGACCGGCCGAGTGCTCACCGCCGCGGCCATCGCTGTGTCGACCGGCCTGGGCCTGACCGCTTGTGGCGACGACCAGCAGGACCGGGGGACGACGCTCGAGGACATCAACGAAGAAGGCGCCGAAGACCTCGGTGACCTCGACGACCTGCAGGACGACGCCTCCGAGCAGGACATCGCCGAGGCACCCAACGAGGACGACACCGTCGCCTTCTTCGACGACCCCGGGGCGTTCACCGACGAACCGGTGACGGTCCGGGGCGAGATCGTCGAGGTGCTCGACCCGCAGGCCTTCGTGATCGGCCAGGGCGACATGGCGACCCTGGTCACCCGACCGACGATGAACGGCGTGACGCTGCTGCCGGGCTACACCGCGCAGGTCACCGGCGACGTCGGGACGTTCATCCTGCCGGAGGTCGAGGAGGACCTCGGGGTCGACCTGGTCGACGAGGGCTTCGCGGTCTTCGAGGACGGCCCCTACATCGCCGCGGTCGACGTCAACCTGCTCGACGAGGACTGAGGGCGGTCGGAGCGCGCCGTGGACGGTGTGCTGACGACCACCCAGAGCGTCGTCGGTGCGCTCGTGCTGGCGGTGCTGCTGGCCGGACTCCACCTGGCCGCGCCGCGCATCCGGTGGCTGCCGCTGGTGCCCGAGCGGGCGACCGCATCCTTCGCCGGCGGGCTCGCCGTCGCCTACGTCTTCCTGCACCTGTTGCCGGAGATCGCGGAGGGCAACGAGGCGGTCGGGGAGGCTCTCGGTGACGTGGTGACGCCGACGCCGCTGGTCGACCTGGGCGTCTTCCTGGTGGCTCTCGGTGGCTTCGCGGCGTTCTACGGCCTCCAGCGGCTGGCCGACCGGCGGGCACCTGCCCCCTCGCGCACGCCTCAGGGCCAACCGCTGCGGGCGGACGAGCCGGCCGGCGTCTACTGGCTGCACCTCGGGGCGTTCACCGTCTACAACGTCCTGATCACTTACACGATGGCCCTGCGGCTACGCACGGGCCTGGCGTTCGCCCTGCTCTTCACCGTCGCGATGGGACTGCACTTCGTGCTGACCGACCGGTCCTTGGAGGAGCACTATCCCCAGCGCTTCGCCCGCTCCGGCCGGCTGGTCCTCGCCGCCGCCCTCGTCGTGGGGTGGCTGCTGGACGCCTTCTTCGCGCCGACGAGCGCCCTGCTCGTCGCGGTGCTGACCGCGCTGCTCGGCGGCTCCATCCTGCTCAACGTCTTCAAGGAGGAGCTGCCGGCCACCGGGCGATCCAGCTACCCCTGGTTCCTCACCGGACTCGTGCTCTACGCCGCTCTGCTCACGGTGGTCACCGCGCTGGGGGAGTGACTCCGGTCCGGTTGCGCGGCCGGGGGTCCGGTCGGCGCCCGGACATCAGCAAGAGACCGCCGTTCCCGTCACCGAACGGCCCGGCGGTGCCGGCTGCGGCGATCGGCCTCGCGGTCGGCGCCCGGTGGGGAGGCGGAGAGCCTGCGGCCGCCGACCGGGAGGGGAACGTCGGCCGGGACGCGGAGGACGAGGTGGCCGACGGCGCTCTCACCGGGGCCCGTCCGTGGTGTCCTGCACGTATCCGTCGGGCGGAACGCCTGGGGCTTCGGACAGCCACCGGCTCGTCCCGGCCGGGTCGCGCCGGCGCAGCTCGGCGACGAGCATGCACCGCCACGCGTGCCGGACGCCGCTGTCCTCGTCGCGGGACGGGCCCATGCCGGTCAGGTCGCGCCACTCGGCGAGCAGGACGTCGACCGGTAGCGAGCGGAGGAAGTCGTGCACCGACTCCGCGTCCGGCTGCGGGGTGACGGCCGGCACGGACGCGTGCGGACCCGGCTCACACACCGACCCGCCCCACCAGCCGATGGCGATCGCCGGTGCCAGGACGCCGGCGAGCAGGCCGAAGGGGAGCAGGCCGAGGGCCGCGGTTCCCGCGACGGCCGCCGGGAGGAGCGCCGCGTGCGCGGCGACCAGGGCCGGGTGCGGCAGGGGCGGCAGGTCGGGGATCGACGCCCGGTGCAGCAGCCGGACCGAGCCACCCGCGAGCGCGGCGAAGGCCGCCCCGACGGCCAGGGACGGTCCGGGCGACAGCAGTGCACCGAGTACGACCAGCGGTGCGAGGACGACCACCGCGACCGGCCGCAGGGCGCGCAGGAGAGCGGACCCGAGGCCGTGGGTCCCCGACGACACCCGGACTCCGCTGGCCGCCATGGGGGTCCTCCGTCCGGGGTGGGGAGTGCGCCGTCGACCGGGGACGTGCTCCGCGGGCTGCCCGTCCTCACCTGCCCGGGCGAGATGTCATCACCTCGTCATGCAGGCGCCCGCACCGCTGGCGGCGTGACGCGGTCGTCGCTCGGGTCAGCGGGGCGTGGGGGTGCCGTCGTCCGTCGCGGGGGAGGTCGCGGGGGAGGAGGGCGGGCTCGGTTCGGCGGGCGCGACCGACCGGTAGTCGTCACGGTCCACCGGCCGGTCGCTGAGCCCGGCGTCGGTCGGGACCTCGACGGGCACGCCGTCCACGACGAAGCGGACGCCGGTGACGGTGGGCAGGTCGGTGAGCGTCCACACGACCTGTGCCACCGCGAGCAGCTGGTTGCCGCCGGTGATCCCGGCGAACCCGCGGGTCACCGCCACCGTCGCAGAGCCCTCGGGGCCGACGTCCTCCACGCCGACCACCTCGGGCGCCAGGGCGGTCCGGATCCCGCTGCCCACCTCGGCCCGGGACGGCCCCTCCACGAGCTCGTCGAGGGCTGACGCGGTCGTGGCCGCGTCGGTGCGCCGCTCGACGGGCGTGAGCTCGGCGCCGCGCACGAAGTAGACGATCAGCCGCGGCCCCGCGGCATCGGAGCCGTCCCCGGCCTGCGGCGCCGGCGCGGCCACGGGCGTGACCGGTTCGGGGTCGTCCTGCGGGCGGACCCCGCACCCCGCGAGCAATAGGGCAGCGACGAGCAACGTGAGCGCCCGTACGGCACCGCTCGGGCTCCTCATCGGACCAGTCGTACCGGGAGCTCGACCGCGAACCGGGCGCCACCGGACGGGCTCTCGTCCACGGTCACGGTGCCGCCCATCGCCTGCACGTGCCGCGCCACGAGCGCCAGGCCCAGGCCCGCCCCCTCCGTCCGGGTGCGGATGCTGCCGCTGCCCCGGGCGAACCGCTCGAAGATGCGGCTGCGCTCCTCCTCCGGGACCCCCGGGCCGTCGTCGTCGACCAGGACGCGGACGACGGCGTCCCCACAGCTGACGGTGACGCCGGTCAGGCCGCCACCGTGCTTGTCGGCGTTGTCCATCAGGTTGCCCAGGACCCGCTCGAGCCGGCGTTTGTCGGCGTGGATGACCGCCCGTGCAGCATCCTCGCCGATGTCGAGCCGGGGGGTCGTCCGGCCGGCGAGCCTGCGCCGGGCGAGGGTCTCCTCCACCAGGGCGGCCAGGCGGACCTCCTCCACGGCGAGGTCGGCGTTGCCCGCGTCGGCGCGGGAGATCTCCAGCAGGTCGGCCACCAGTCGCTCGAAGCGCACCACCTCCGCGCGCAGCAGGGACAGTCCCTCCCGGCCGTCGGGGGGCAGGTGGACACCACTGCCCTCGACCAGGTCGAGCGCACCCAGCATCGCCGTCAGTGGCGTGCGCAGCTCGTGACTGACGTCGGCGGCGAACCGGGCGTCGGCCCGGACCCGCGCCTCCAGGGCCGCGGCGGTCCGGTTGAACGACGAGGCGATGGGCGTCAGGGAGGGGTCCCCACGGGGATCGATGCGGGCCGACAGGTCGCCTCCGGCGATCGCCCCCGCGGCCGAGGCGATGCGCTGCAGCGGCCGGAGTGCCGGGCCGGTGATCCACCAGCCCACCAGGAACAGCGGCGGCAGGAGGCCGATGACCGCCACGGTGAGCACCACGCCGAGGACGCGGTAGGTCCGGTCGAGCTCGTCGAGGGGGAACACCTCGAAGTAGGCCTCGTCCAGCCCGGCGAGCGGGATGCCGACCACCATCACCGTGCTGCCGTGCACCTCGATCCGCTGCCGGGCCGGGGTGCCGTCCACGACCGTCTCGGCGAGCACGGCGGGGACGTCGTCGCGTCCGACGAGCAGCGACGTCGTCACCCACTCGCCGTCGTCGACGTACAGGGACACCGAGCCCGTCTCCCGGGGGAGCGCGGCCAGCAGCTGCGGCACGCTGAGACCCTCGGTGCCGAGAGCCCGTTGCACCTGTGCGGCGTTGTCCGCCGTCTGGATCAACGTGCTCCTCTCGCGCTGCACGAGCAGGTACTGGGAGACCGCGGTCCACACGGCCACCGCCAGCACGGCGGAGAGCACGACGGTGACCGCGGTGAAGGCGAGGGTGGCCCTCCCCCGGAGGGTGCGCCAGCGGCCCGTCCGGCGCCGGGTCGCTGCAGGTGCCTGCGTCGCGGGGGCGCCGGCGTCGGCCGGGAGCGACAGGTCCGGGTGGGACCGGATCGCGGTCATCCCGGGACGCGGTACCCCATGCCCCGCACGGTGGTCACCACGCTGGGGTTGCTGGGGTCCTCCTCGACCTTCTTGCGCAGCCGCCGGACGTGGACGTCCACCAGCCGGGAGTCACCGAAGTAGTCGTATCCCCACACCCGTTCGAGGAGCTCCTCCCGGCTGAGGACCCGTCCCGGATCTGCGGCCAGCTCGCACAGCAGGCGGAACTCGGTGCGCGTCAGGTCGACCGGCTGCCCGTCGCGGACCACGGTGCCCTCCTGGGGGGCGATCTCCAGGTCCCCGACGGTGATGCGCACCCGTGGTTCGGGGACGCGGGTCCGGCGGGCGAGGGCACGGATCCGTGCGGAGAGCTCCTTGGCGACGAACGGCTTGGACACGTAGTCGTCGGCGCCGGCCTCCAGCCCGGCGACGACGTCGTGGCTGTCGCCGCGGGCGGTGACCATGATGATGGGGACGTTGGAGGTGCGGCGGATCTCCCGGCACACCTCGAAGCCGTCCTTGCCCGGGAGCATGAGGTCGAGCAGGACGACGTCGAAGTCCCGCTCGCCGAGGCGCTCCAGCCCGGTCTCACCGCTGTCGGCCTCGACGACGTCGAGTCCCTCGCGCTGCAGGGTCATCTGCACGATGCGGCGGACCCTCGGGTCGTCCTCGACGATGAGCACGGATCTGGGCACGTCGGAGAGTCTGCTCACCCGGCTCCCCCTCCACCAGCCTTCCTGGAACGCTCTGGTCCGGTTCACGGATCCGCCCGGCACGGTGACCGGGTCTGCGCAGAGGAAACGTGACGGCGCCGGGATGTCACGGGACCGTCATCGACGCCGGCCCGGGCGGGCGCCGGGTGTGACGAACCGGTGACGCGGGCGCCCATCCGGTCCGGTCCGGTCTGGCCTCCGATGCGACGACCTCGTGACGAACGCCGCCGACCCGTTGGGCCGGCCGGAGGGGCGGAGCAGGCTGAGCTCCACCGGCCGGGAGGTGCCTGCCGGGTCGCGGAGAGGAGGGCTCGACGCGATGAGCGCCACCCGTTCTGACGGTCGGGACACCCGCGGGTCCCGCGGGGCCGCCACCGTCGCGCCGACACCCGGCGCGGCCTCCTTCACCGAGGCGATCGACCGCCGAACCGGTCGCATCCGTGCCCACGGTCGTCTCGACGGCCGTGCCGCGGACATGCTCCGCGGCACGGTGGACGCACTGCGGCAGGGCGGCTGCGCCGGGGTCGTCCTCGATCTCGGCGGCGTGCCCGCGGACGCCGTCGCCGTGGACGCCGTGCGTTCCCTGGAGGAGCACGTGGCCGCGGAGGGCGGTCACGTGGCGCTGGTGAACTGGCGCGGCTGAGGTTCCCCGCGGCCCGCCGCCCGGCCCTCGTCAGCGCGGTCCGGCGAGGAGCGCCCGGCAGGCCTCCTCGCAGCGCCGGCAGGCCTCCGCGCACACCCGGCAGTGCTCGTGCATCTCCGCGTGCGACCCGCACTCGTCGCCGCAGGCCGGCCCTGCAGGCGGCGGCGCAGGCCTCGATGACGGTCCGGGTGAGGTTCGCGTCGTAGCCGGTGTGCCGGGAGAGCACCCGGCCCGTGGCCTCGCAGACGTCGGCGCAGTCCAGATCGGTGCGGATGCACGTCGTGAGGTCGGCGACCATGTCCTCCGACAGGCAGGCGTCGGCGCACGCGGTGCAGGCCTGCGCACACTCGACGCAGGCCTCGATGCACTCCAGCAGCGCCTGGCGGTCGACCCCGCCCAGGTCCTCCGGATACGTCTCCAGCATCTGCCCGGCAACGGTCACGGGTTCCTCCTCGTGTCGGTGGCGGACGTCCGGTGCACGTCCGCGGGACACCGACCCAGTGCGCCCTACCCGCGCCGGCCGGTCAGCGCCGCGATGTCACAGAACCGTCATGAGCCTGGCCGCGCCCGTCGGGCCTGCGCGGGTAGGCGGGACGAGGCCCCGCACGAGGGGCCGCCGGACACGTCGGGGAAGGAGGCGCGATGCCACGGATCGACCGCATCGCCGAGCCGTGGGGGACACGGACGCCGTACGGGCCGGGGGAGACCTGGCCGGTGCGGGTCGACCAGTACCTGGCCGACGGGCTCACCGAGGACGACGTCGACCGGTGGGTGCAGTCGGCGACGATCCTGCACAGCAACGGCGACGGCCTGGACATCGCGGTCAAGGACGGCCGCATCGTCGGTGTCCGGGGCCGCGCCGACGACCGGGTCAACCACGGCCGGCTGGGACCCAAGGACCTGTTCGGCTGGCAGGCCAACAACTCCCCGGACCGGTTGACCCGGCCGCTCATCCGGCGGAGCGGCGAGCTGGTGGAGACGGACTGGGACACCGCGATGGACGCCGTCGCCGGCCGCTGCCGCGAGCTGCTGGACGAGCGCGGGCCGAGCTCGATCGCCTTCTACACGACCGGGCAGCTCTTCCTCGAGGAGTACTACACCCTCGGGCTGATCGCCCACGGCGGCATCGGCACCAACCACGTCGACGGCAACACCCGGCTGTGCACCGCCACCGCCGCGGCGGCGCTGAAGGAGACCTTCGCCTCCGACGGACAGCCGGGCAGTTACACCGACATCGACCACTGCGACGTCATCTGCCTGTACGGCCACAACATGGCCGAGACCCAGACGGTGCTGTGGACCCGGGTGCTGGACCGGCTGGCCGGCCCGAACCCGCCGGCGGTGATCTGCGTGGACCCGCGCGAGACCCCGGTGGCGCGGGCGGCCACCGTGCACCTGGCCCCGCGGCCGGGCACCAACGTGATGCTGGTGAACGCGCTGCTCCACGAGATCGTCGCGAACGGCTGGGTCGACTCCGCGTACGTCGAGGCGCATTCCGTCGGCTTCGAGGAGCTGGCGGAGCGGGTGGCCGACTACCCGCCGGAGGTCGCCGCCGAGGTGTGCGACGTCCCGGCGGCGCAGATCCGCGAGGCCGCCCGGCTCATCGGCAATGCCGAGCGACTCATGTCGACGGTGCTGCAGGGTTTCTACCAGTCACACCAGGCCACCGCCGCGGCCGTGCAGGTCAACAACATCAACGTGATCCGCGGCATGCTCGGACGGCCGGGCTGCGGGATCCTGCAGATGAACGGCCAGCCCACCGCGCAGAACACCCGTGAGGCGGGTGCCGATGGCGACCTGCCGGCCTTCCGCAACTGGTCCAACGACAGCCACATCGCTGACCTGGCGCGGGTGTGGAACGTCGATCCGCTGGACATCCCGCACTACTCGCCTCCCACCCACGCGATGCAGATGTTCCGCTACGCCGAGGAGGGCTCGATCCGGTTCCTCTACGTCACCGCCACCAACCCGGCGGTGTCCCTGCCCGAGCTGGCCCGTATCCGGTCGGTCCTGTCCCAGGAGCGGCTGTTCCTGGTCGTGCAGGACATCTTCCTGTCCGAGACGGCACAGCTGGCCGACGTCGTCCTGCCGGCGGCCACCTGGGGGGAGAAGACCGGCACCTTCACCAACGTCGACCGGACCGTGCACCTGTCGGAGAAGGCCGTGGATCCGCCGGGGGAGGCGCGACCGGACCTCGACATCCTCGTCGACTTCGCGCGGCGACTGGACCTGCGGGACAAGGACGGGGCCCCGCTGGTCAAGTGGTCGGACCCGGAGGGCGCGTTCGAGGGCTGGAAGGAGTGCAGCCGCGGACGTCCCTGCGACTACACGGGCCTGTCCTACGACAAGCTGCGCGGGGGCAGCGGCATCCAGTGGCCCTGCAACGAGGAGCACCCCGACGGCAGCGAGCCGGGGGCGACGAGCGCGGGGCTGGGCGTCCTGCTGCTCACCGCCGCAGTGGCCATGCAGGTGCCCGCCGCCTCGGCCGCGGCCAGCAAGCTGGTCCCCGCTGCCGTCATGGGCCTGGCCGGGATCCGGTTCGCCGTCACCGGCGCCTACGAGCTCACCGGCTCGACGGTCTGGAAGACAGCCGCGGGCTGGGTGGGGCTGGCGCTGGGCGCGCTCGCGCTGTACGCGGCCCTGGCCCTCGAGCTCGAGGGCAGCGAACGGCGCACGGTCCTCCCGCTGGGCCGGCACGGCGCCGGACGCTCCGCCGTCCACGGGCAGGGGACGCTCAGCGCGGAGGAACTGGCCGCGGAGGCCGGCGTCCGGCCCCAGCTGTGATCGGGCGACGGGAGGCGGCGGCTCCGTGACCACCGACGTCGTCCTGCTCGCCGCCGGCGCCCTCGGGCTGGCCGTCGCCGCCCTGTCGGGACGCCTGCGCCGGTGGCCGGTGTCCGAGCCCGTCCTGGCTCTGGTGCTGGGGGTCGTGCTCGGCCCGGCCGTGCTCGGGATCGTCGACGCCCCGCCGCTGACGGAGGACACGACCTGGCTGCACACGGCGACCCGGCTGCTCCTGGCCATCTCGGTGATGGCGGTGGCCCTGCGCTACCCCGTGCGGAACGCGCGGGCGAACCTGCGTCCCGTGCTCCTGCTCCTGGCCGTCGCCATGCCGGTGATGGCGGTCGTGACCGCGGGGCTGGCGGCGGCCGTGCTGGGCGTGGGGCTGGGCACCGCGGCGCTGATCGGTGCCGCCCTGTGCCCGACCGACCCCGTCCTGGCCTCCAGCGTCGTCACCGGCGGTCCGGCCGAGCAGGACCTCCCGGCCCGCGATCGGCAGGTGCTGTCCCTGGAGTCCGGCGCCAACGACGGGCTCGCGCTGCCCGTGGTCCTGATCGCCGTCGCCGTCGCCGGTGCCGGAGGTGTCGGGGCGGCGCTCGCCGAGTCGCTGTGGCAGGTCGCCGGCGCGGTCGTCCTCGGGGTCCTCCTCGGCTGGCTCGGTGCCCGGGCGCTGCGGGCGGGGGAGGAACACGGCTCCACCGACGCCGGTCCCCGGTTGCTGTTCACAGCAGTCCTCGCCTACGCCGTCCTGGGCGCGGCCGGTCTGCTCCACGTCGACGGGATCCTCGCGGTGTTCGTCGCCGGGCTCGCCTTCAACGCCGTGGCCACCGGCCCGGACCGGACCGACGACGTCCCCATCGACGAGGCGGTCAACCGGTTCCTGGTGCTCCCGCTGTTCGTCGCCTTCGGCGTCGTCCTGCCGTGGTCCGCGTGGGCCGACCTGGGATGGCGCGGTCCGGTCCTCGTCCTGGGTGTCCTGCTGCTGCGGCGGCTGCCGGTCGTGTGGCTGCTGCGCCGCCCGCTGGGGCTGAGGCGGGCGGACGCGGTGTTCCTTGGCTGGTTCGGCCCCATCGGGGTGTCGGCGCTGTTCTACTTGGCGCTGGAGGCCGAGCGGCTCGCCGTGGACCCGGTCGTGCTGGCCGTGGGTGGCCTCGTCGTGGCGTCGAGCACCGTCGTCCACGGGGTCACCTCCGCGCCCGGCCGGGTGCTGTACCGGCGCGCCCGGGCGGGCGGGGCCGACGGGCCCGGGCGCTGAGGGGAGGGCGCGCACGTGTGGTTCGACTCGTGGTCCGACCTGGGACGCATCGTGGCGGTCGGCACCAGCGCCTACCTGACGGTGGTGCTGGTGCTGCGCCTGTCGGGGAAGCGGACCCTCGCCAAGCTCAACGCCTTCGACCTGGTCGTCACCGTGGCCCTGGGCTCGACCCTCGCCACCATCCTCCTCAGCAGCGACGTCTCATGGGCCGAGGGAGCCATCGCCCTGGTGCTGCTGGCGCTGCTGCAGACGGTCGTCGCGTGGACGACGGTGCGCCGTCCTCGGTGGCGAGGGCTGGTGACGGCCCGACCCACCCTGCTCCTCCGATCCGGCTGCGTTCTCCCAGCGGCGTTGCGGGAGACGCGGATGACCGAGGACGAGGTCCGGCAGGCGGTTCGTGCCTCGGGCGCGGGTGACCTGTCGTCGATCGCGGCGGTGGTCCTGGAGAGCGACGGGTCGCTGAGCGTCGTCCCGGTCGCCCAGCTCGGGGACGGGTCGAGCCTGCGCGGCGTCCGCGGCGCCGGCGAGTGAGACCACGGCCGGCCGCAGCGCAGCGTCACGGGCGTGGCGCCCAGCGGCCGCCCAGCGCGTCGGTGAACTCCTCCCGCCAGCGTGCGGTTTCGGCCTCGTCCACGTCGGTCGACTCGGCGGCGAGCCGGACGACGCGGTCGTGGTATCGCCGCAGGTCGCGGTCGAGGGCATCCCGCGGTGCCCGCCAGGCCAGCTCTCGCAGCAGTCCGGCGATGCGGCGCAGCACCGCGGGCTGCCCCTCGGCGAAGTGCAGTGGTTCTTCCAGGCCCAGCCGCACCAGTGCGTGCACGTCCCACTGCGGCAGGAGCACGCGGACCACACCGGCCTCGTCCCGGAACGCCCTCGTCCCGGGCGGGTGGGTCACGAGGTGACCGAGGAGAGCGGAGACGTGGGACAGGGCGTGCACCGCGGTCGTGGGGTCGTTCGTGCCCGGGGAGAGTGCGCGGACGGCGATGTCGACGACCTTGCGGAGGCTGTAGGCGACGTCCCGTTCGGGACGTCGTTCGAAGCCCAGGGACACGCTGCGATGCAGCGCGCGTTCCACGCCTTCGAGCCCTGCGGTGCCTGCCACCGCCGGAGGTCTGACGTGGGCCAGCGGCGTACCGGCGACGACCGAGTCGCCGATCCGCGGCTCCAGGACGACGGTGGCGCCGGCGGCGGCCGCCGCGGCCGCGATCCGCGCGCCGTCGACGTCCGTGAGGAAGCCACTCCGGTCGGCGTCGACGACGACGGCCGGGCCGGACGGCGGCGCGCCGACGGGGCGGTCCTCGTCACGGGGCAGCTCCCGGGCGTAGGTGTGCTGCGCCTCGTCGGAGACGTCACGGAGCATCGTCTCGACCCGCAGGGACCGTGCGAGGTGGCCGAGGAACAGCACCAGGCCCACCACGCTGGCCAGGGTGAGGGCGAACCCGACGGTCACCGAGAGCCGCGGCACGAACGCCGGTCCGGCGGACTCCTCGGTGCGCACCGTGCGCAGCACCGTCAGGGCGTAGACGAACGTCCCGACCAGCAGGGCCAAGGTCGTCTGCACCACCCGGTCGGTGACGAAGGTCTGCAGGAACCGCGGCGAGTGCTGGCTGCTGGCCAGCTGCAGCGCCACCACGGTGAACGAGAACGTCAGCCCGGTCACCGAGATCAGCGAACCGGCGATGGCGGCCAGGACGTCCCGGGCCGCCGACGGCCCGCCGCCGAACGCCAGCGTCAGCGGATGCCGGCCCCCGGGCTCCTCGAGGACCTCGTCCAGCGCGGGCAGACCGATCCCGAGCACCACCGCCACCACGATCGCCAGCACCGGCAGCGGCCACAGCGACCCGCGTACCCGGGACAGGAGCCAGGCCCCGGCGCGGCTGAGCAGTCGCCGGCCGCGGGGAGGTCGCACACCTGGTGCATACCTCCGCACGACGCCCGCCCCTCCGCCGGCTCGCAACGTCATGAGTTCGTCACGTGCGCGGACCGCTCGGGGGGCGGGTCCGTGGGCAGCCCCGTCCCCAGTCGCGCGGAGAGGGGACGACGAGTGACGGAACAGCCGGCCGGGCGCGCACCGGGACCCGGGTCCGACGCACCGGACGGGATCGTGCGGTGATGCACGCGGCCGCCATCGTGGGGGGCGCGGTGCTGGTCCTCATCGTCCTCCTGGACGTCCTGTCGACCACGCTCACGCTCGGACGGGGTGCCGGCCCGGTGACCCGGCGTCTCCTGAGGTGGCTGTGGCGGAGCGTGCTGCAGCTGCGGCCGACGACGAGCCGGTCGAGACTCCTGGCGAACGCCGGCCCGGCGCTGCTGGTGCTGACCGTCGGGATCTGGGTCCTGCTGACGTGGGTGGGCTGGTGGCTGGTCTTCCTCGGCAGCGGGTCGATCGAGAAGGCGGACAGCGGGTCACCTGCCGGTGGCTGGGACGTCGCCTACTACGCGGGGTTCGCCGTCTTCACCCTCGGCGTCGGGGACGTCGTGGCCGGCTCCCCTGGGTGGCGGGTCCTGACGAACGTGGCCAGCTTCGGCGGCCTCGCGCTGGTCACCTTGGCGATCACCTACCTGCTGTCGGTGATCTCGGCCGTGGTCACCCGGCGCGCACTCGCCACCCAGATCAGGGCGCTCGGCCCGACGGCGGCGGAGATGGTGCTCGCGGGGTGGACCGGACGGTCGTTCAGCCCGGCCTTCACCCAGTACCTGATCGGCCTCGCGGCTCCCCTCGCCACGGTGGTGCAGCAGCACTTCGCCTACCCGGTGCTGCACTTCTTCCGCAGCCGGTCACCCGAGGAGTCGGCCCCGGTGGCGATCGCCGTCCTCGACGACGCGCTGCTCCTGATGCTCGCTGCGGTCGCACCGGCAGCGGCTCCGGACCGCGCCGCTCTCGCCCCCGTGCGGCACGTCATCGACCAGTACATCCGGACCGTGGGCGCCCTGTCGGCCACCGGCTCGGGAGGCGCGCCGCCGCCACCGTCCATGGCTCCCCTCCTCCGTGCCGGCATCCCCCTGCAGCCGCCGGCCGCCCTGCAGGAGCGACTGCGTGCCGATACCGAGCGCCGGGCCCGGCTCCGGCGGCTGGTGCACGAGGCCGCCTGGCCGTGGCCGTCGTCATGAGCGTGGTCCGGCGGCCTCGGAGGGCCGGGGCCCGGGGTCGAATCCGGCCGCGTCGGCCAGGCCGGCTCGCACCAGCGCGCCGTCCGGCTCGCCCGTCTCGCGGACGACGGTCAGCTCGCCCTTGGTCTCGTACAGCACGTAGCGCAGCTCGCCGACCTCGTGGATGCCGAGCTCACGGAGCTTGGCCAGCACGTCGTTCTCGGTGAGCCCACACGCGCGCAACTGGCTCCGCCGCAGCCGCCCGTGGTCGACGAGCACGCGCACGCGGTGGTCGACCGCCTTGGCGATCCACCGGTTGCCGCGCGCGAGGGTGACCGCGGCGTGCGCGGCCAGCAGCGTCCCCAGGGCCACCGCTCCGACGAGGAACGACTGTCCCTCGGCGACCGCCGTCCGCCCCATCACCGCGCCGATCGCGACCGCGGCGGCGAAGTCGATCGCCGTCTACTGGGACAGCGTGCGGCGGTGCGCGATGCGCAGGCCCACCACCGCCGTCAGGTACATCAGCATGGCCTTCGCCGCGACACCGACCAACGTGTCGACCTGCCCCACCAGCCACGTGGGCATCGCGTCTCCTCGTGTCCGTCGCCCGGTGCGCCGCCGTCGCCGTACCCCGTGTCGGTTGTGTGACAGAGGGAGCGGCCGTCGTTATCCCGTCCGTGGCGCGGGCAGCCCGAGGACACCACACCACCGGGCCGAGGAGGCGTGCCGTGTCAGCAGGCCACGTGGTCGAACAGCAGTCGACCCCGGCGATCGTGCCGCCCAGGGAACGCAGCAACGAGGCCGGGCCGGGACAGCTGGCCACCGCCGAACAGCAGGGTGACGCCTACGGCGCAGCCCTGCAGAGCATGGCCGAGGAGGACGGCGCGGCCGTGACGCGCGCCGGCCACTACCTGGTCGCCCTGGTGACCGAGCAGGCCGAGGGCGTGTACGCCCCCGACGACTCCGGACGCCTGGTGTGGCGAGAGGCCCCGGAGGAGGCCAACGCGCACCTCGAGGTCGCCGTCGCCGACGGAGCGGATGGCCGCTTCGTGCCCGGACTTGACGTGCGGGTGACGGTGCTGAACGGACAGCGACGGCTGTTCACCCAGCCGGCCGACTTCCTCTGGCACCCGTTCCTGTACCACTACGGGTTCAACGCGTGCCTTCCGGGAGAGGGGCCGTACACGGTCCTCGTGGAGATCGATCCGCCGACCTGGCTGCGCCACGACCCGGTCAACGGCAGGCGCTTCGCGACGCCCGTGGACGTCGTCTTCGACGGGGTGACCGTCCAGCCCGGACGCAAGCCCAGCCCGGATGCCCGGCCGAGAGGTCCGGAGACCCCGTACGCCGGTCGACCCTGACCCGCCGGACGGAGGAGGAGCACCGTGGAGCACGAGGGATCGGAGCACGAGGGATCGGCGTCTGCGCTGCGGGGTCGGAGCAGCCGGGACGTCCTCACCGCACACCTGGACCTGCGCAAGGCCGGGGACCTCGAGCGCGACCTGCGGGAGAACTACTCCCCACGCGTCGTCGTCCTCACCGCCCGACAGGTCTTCCGCGGCCACGAGGGCGTCCGGAGGTCGGCGCACCGGCTCTGGGCGGCCATCGGACACGGAGGGGCCTACGCGTACAGCCAGGTCCTGGCCGACGACCGGATGTGCCTGCTGGAGTGGCGCGGAGGTGACGACCACGTCGAGGTGCGGTGCGGTGTCGACTCCTACCTCATCGAGGACGGGTGGATCACCGCGCAGACGATCCACTACCGCGTCGACGACCTGGACCTGTCCACGTACGGCCCGCAGGTGTCCGCGGATCCGGACCGGCTGCCGTTCCTCACCGCCGCACGACCGCGACCCAGCTGACGCACGGCCGCCCAACTGCAGGAGGAGACCATGAGTGCGCACCCGTCCCACGGCCGTCTCGCACGGGCCCTGGCGACGGCCCTCGTCATGACCGGGACGGCGGCGTCGTCGGCGTGTGGGGAGAACCCGCGGCAGCCCGAGACAGGCAGTGATGCGCCGGACATCCGCGGGGCCGAGGACCTGGAGGACCCCTACGACGGTCCCTACACGCCGGACTTCCACGACGACGTCGAGGCGTACGTCGACCAGGAGGTCACCCTGGAGGCCTCGGTGGACCGCACGGTCTCGTCCGTCGCGTTCACCATCACCGGCCCCGACGGCGAGGACGTCGAGCCGCTGCTGGTGGTGGCCGACGACCCGCTGCCGGAGCTGCAGGCAGGCCAGGACGTCGTCGTCGCCGCGGTTCCGCACGACGAGTTCGACCTGTCGGTCGTGGAGGACGACCTGGATGCGTCGCTGCCGGGCGAACCCTACGAGGAGTGGGAGGGCGAGCCCTACCTGAGCGCGAGCACCGTCACGACCGATCCGGCCGCCGAGTAGTCGCCGGTCGGCACGGCCGCTCCAGGCCTGTTCGAGCTCACGGTGGCTCCCCTCGCTGGGATCCTCGCCGCGGGAGCACTCGGGGTGAGTCGGCGTCTGCAGGCCCGGTGCGCGGACGACACCGCCTCGGCGCGCGAACGGCTGCTGCAGCCGACCCCCTCGAACTCCCCCCGCCGGGCTCGGGAGGGCGGTCACCGGAAGACCGCGTGGTCCTCCGCGGTCAGCCGTGCCGACGGGCGCCCCGCGAGGCCGGACCGGTCAGGTCACCGCAGCCCGACGGGCGACGCTGCTGAGCGGTCGGCTCCTCCCGCCGGGATCCTCCGGCCGAGCCGCACCCGGACCGGCCGGAGGACCGCCCGTCGTCCAGCCAGCCGGAGAGCGCACGGTCGGTGCCGGCGGAGACCAGGACGGCCATCAGGAGCCCCGCCGCCCACAGCGCCGGGGCGACCCAGGGCTGTCCGGTCAGGTCGGGGGGCAGGCGCGCGGTGGCGTACAGCGCGAGGGCGGGCAGGCCGGCCGCGCCCACGCCGAGCACCCCGAGTGCGCACAGCGCCGCCGGCCATCGGCCGGTCGGCGGCGAGGTGGACGGCCGGCCACCGAGCAGCCGGCGCCGGGCCAGCACGGCCGCTGCCACACCGACCACGACGCTGACCGCGAGGAGGTCCTCGCTGCCGGCTGTCCCGGATCCGCCCCGCCCGCCGGCGGCCCGGACGGCGAGGGCCGGCACGAGGACCGCGCCCAGGACCAGGGCCGTGTATCCGGCGCTGGCGGCCCGGGCCAGGGTCACCGGCCCTCCCGGGCGCGCAGCTCGAACCGGTCGAGGACGTGACCGTCGGCTCGCACCGCCCGCCCGGTCAGCCGATCACCGGTGACGTCGACGTGCAGGTACTGCAGGGCGGAGGCGGCGGCCACGGTGGTGGCGCTGCGGCCGACGGGTGTGGTCTTGCAGCCGCCGCCGCTGACCACGTGTGTGATCCCGTGGACCGGGCGGCTGCGCTCGTAGTGGTGGTCGTGGCCGGTGAGCACCAGGTCGACAGCCCGGCGCGCGAGGATCGGCTCGAGGAACTCCTGCGCGCCCGAGGTGGGCCCGTGCGCACCGGCGGAGTACACCGGGTGGTGCATGCACACGACCTTCCACTGGTTGGTGGAGCCGGCCAGCGCGTCGTCCAGCCACTCCAGCTGGGCGGGGGCGTCGTCGCCGAACAGCCCGGGAGTGCTGGAGTCGAGGTAGAAGAAGTCGACCGGCCCGTGGCTGGTCGTGTAGTTGCGGGCCGGAGTGCCCAGCAGGCGCAGTTCCGCGTCGATCTCGGCCAGGCTGGCGTCGCTGTGGTGCACCGCGCCGTCGTGGTTGCCGATGGCCAGCTCGAAGCGGACACCTGCGTCGATGAGGGGGCGCATCGGCCGGGTGAAGACGTCGTCGAAGCGGTCCTCGACACGGCCGTAGTAGCACAGGTCACCCAGGTGCGTGACCAACCCGTAGGGGGCCTCCTGGTAGCCGCGGGCCATGCGCTCGGCGACCGCCATCGCCTGCCGGCCGCCGCTGCCGGTGTCGCCGACCGCGGCGAAGGTCAGCCGGTCGGCGGTCTCCGGCCACGCCCGCGCCGGCAGGGACGACCGGGGGACCGCGCCGGGCACGAGGTCCTCCCGGCCGAGCACCGACCACAGCGAGGCGCTCAACGTGCCGCCGGCGAGCGTCCCGGCGGCTCCCAGACCGGCGGCGAGCAGCTGTCTGCGGCTGAGCTGGGGCACGGCCGGCGGGACCTCCGGAGAGTCGAGAGCGGTACCAAGGGCAACGGCCTGTCGCCGTCGGGGTGTTCCGGCTCCGGGGCGTGTGGTGTGCGCGGGTCAGCGGTCGCGCGGATCCGCACCGTCGGCCGGCGTCACCGTCTGCAGGTGCAGCACGTCGAGCAGGAGGTGCTGGACCCGGCTGTCGGACAGGCAACCGCGCAGCTCCCGCCGGTCGAACTCGTCCAGGCCGGGGCGCAGGCGGAAGCTGAACACGCCGGTGTCCACGGTGCGGAAGGACTCGGCCACCACGTCGGCGTTGACCAGCAGGCGGCAGGTGCTCACCAGGCCGCGGGTCATCTCCTCCCGGACCGTCGCCGGGTCCTCCTGGTGCACCCGCGCGGCGACCACCACGTCGGTGAACGACCCCTCCGGTGCCTCGACCTCCACGGTCATCAACTCCGCGCGCAGCAGCAGCACGCCGATGGCGGCCGCGACGGCAGGCGCCGACCAGGCCAGGATCCGCCTCACCGCGGCACCTCGGTCGCCGCCGGGCCGAGCAGCAGCCGCAGGGCCGGGTCACCGGTCGGCGCGGCCCCGGCGAGCGCTTCGGCTCGCGTGGGCACCAGCGGGCCCTGGGGAAAGCTGACCTGCTGCAGGGAGACGGCCAGGTCCTCCTCCACCCCGGCCCGCGCCGACGCGCCGGCCAGCCGCTCGAGCAGCCAGGCGAGGCCGGAGACGAGCACGCCACCACCGAGCAGGATCGGGATGAAGACGTGCGTGCGCTGCAGGTCTTCCGGACGCAGCCATCGGAAGGGCCGCGGCTCCACCGGTGCGGCACGCAGCCGCCGCAGCGGGTCCGGCGGATGCCCGCCGGCGGAGGCCGACAGGGCGCGCTCCACCCGGCCGATGCGGCGCAGCACCAGTGCGGCGGTGAAGCCGACGAGCGCGGCGAGGAACAGGACGCCGACGAGCAGGGCGCGGTGCCACTCCCACCGGTAGACGTAGACGAGCACGTAGCCGCCGGAGGCCACCAGCACGGCGGCGGCGAGGATCCAGCTCAGCTTCTTCACGGTGTCTCCTGCCGTTCGACCTCACCGGTGGCGCCGTCCACACGGATCACCGTGCCGGGTGGGAACCGCTCGAGAGCGCCGGCCACACCCACGACCGTGGGCACGCCGGACTCGCGGGCGAGGATCGCCAGGTGCGCCAGCACGCTCCCGGTCTCGGCCACCAGGCCGGCCAGCCGCGGCAGCACGGGGGCCAGACCGGGATCCAGCGTCCGCACGACGAGCACCACGCCCTCCGGGGGATCGGCGCCGTGGTGCACCGGCCCTCGTCCCGTGCCCCCACCGGCGCCGGTGGCTCCCGCGCCGCCGGACACCGGGACCGGTCGGCCGGTGTCGCTGAGCCGGAACCGCGCGGGCAGCGGGTCGCCGGGCATCGCCATCCGGGGGGAGAGGGCCGTCTCCGGGTCCTCGACGGCGGCGGTGAGCCGGGCCAGGCCCAGGCCGCGGACGTCGTCGGCGCGCGCCAGCCGCCCGGCGGCGGCGAGCCGTTCCCCGAGGGTCCAGGCGGTCCGCGCACCGGCCTCCTGCAACCAGCGCACCCGCAACCGCAGCGCCTCCCGCAGCACGCCGGGGTCGTCGGGATCACCGGGCGGCGTGGTCTCGGGGGCCTGCACGTCGTCCGGCAGGTCGGGGGAGGACCTCACCTGCGGGGCGGCCAGCGCGAGCACCACCGGGGAAGCGGCGAGGATCTCCGGATCGGCCAGCCCGGCCTGACGGGCGCGGGCGAGCACCCTCATCGCCGCGGCGGCCCCGGTGGTCCGTGGCGCGTCCGGGTCGACGAGCAACCCCATCAGCAGTTCGTGGGCGTGCGCGGCCCTCAGCGCAGGCCGCAGTCGGTGCAGCAACGCCACCAGTTGACGGTCGTCGAGGTCCCGCAGCGTCGGGATGCCGGCCAGGGCGGCGTCGGCGGCCTCGACGACGTCTCGCGCCAGCGCCGGCAGCGCCGACCGCAGCCGGCCCACCCGCCACGACGCGTGCAGCCGCCGCAGCCGGGGCCGGGGGTCCAGCCACTCCCGGATGCCCGGTGTGCCGCTGCCGGGCTCGAGCAGGTCCAGGTCGACGGCCACCCAGCCGTCGACCACGGCCACGAGGGGCGACGCGGCCACGTCGGACTCGGTGGCGGTGCCGGTCAGGAGCAGGGCGTGGGCCAGGGCCTCACGCAGGGGTGACACCCACAGCCCGACCTCGAGCGGCTGCAGCGGCTGCGGGAAGGTCTCCGCGACCGGGCCGGGGCCGAGCACCGGTCCTCGTGGCCGGCCGCGGGGCTCGGCGGTGACCGGCCGGCTCTGCAACAGCCGCAGCCGGCCGTCGTCCCCGTAGGCCCACTCGATGTCCTGGGGGCCGTCGAAGACGGCCGTGGCTCGCGCTGCCAGCCCTGCCAGCTCCCGCAGCCGGCGGCGACGCAGCCGCGCGCCGCCGTCCCCGTGGGTGACCTCGACCTGCCGGCCGTGGCGATCGAGTGCGTACCGGCTCCCGTCGACCTCACCACCGACCAGCCGATCCGGCCCGCCCGTCACGGCCGCGACGACCAGCCGGTCCTCCCGTCCGGACACCGGGTCGATGCCGAAGAGTACTCCGCCGCACCGGGCCGACAGCAACGGTTGGACCAGCACGGCCAGCGGCTCCTGCCCGGTGAGCACGCCGGAGCCGTCCGCCGCCCGTTGTCGGGAGGAGATCACCAGTCCCACGGCGCGGCGGAAGCCGTCCAGCCCGCGGACTCCCAGGACCGATTCGAACCGACCGGCCATCGAGGACTCCCCGAGGTCCTCGACGGTGGAGCTGCTGCGCACCACGAGCGGCAGCGCGTCGTCGTGGGAGACCGCGCGCCAGGCGTCGAGCACCTCCTGCGGCCACGGCGCCCCGGCGGCGAGGCCCTCCACCGCCGCGGTGGTCACCACGATGCCGGGCAGCACCGGCAGACCGGCCCGGGCCGCCGCCGCCAGGGTCGCAGCCTTGGCCCCGGTCCACGCCGCGTCGACCGCGGCAGGATCGTCCAGGCGCAGGACCGGCGGGCGGTGGGCAGCACCGACGGTGCCGGATCGGTTCGCCGAGGTGTCGGGATCCACCCGGCCGAGGTTGCCGCCCGGTGCCCGCGGGAAGCGCGCCAGCGAGCCACCGGGCCGGTTCGATCCGAAACCGTCATCGGATCGCCATCCCGCCGTCCGGCTGGGCGGCTCCGAACGGGACGGGGAGGTGCTCGACACGGCGCCCTCCTCGACAGCGGCGTGACCGGCGGTGGCCCACGGGCGCCTCCCGGCGCCGGGTTCGCCACGGGACCGCGGCGCCGACGGGCGCCCCCGACGTCTCCGGCCACGGGCGGCGCCTCTGGCCCGGCTCCGAGGCGCACCTCCCACGGTCCCCGGGGCGGCGGGCTGTCGACCACCACCGGTGCCCGTCAGGGGATCGTCACACCGGACGCTCGCCCGGCCGGTGTGACGATCCCCTGACCCGGCCCCGCGACTCCGGCGGTGAAACGGCCCGACGCGCGTGCCGGTCAGGACCCTGCCGGGGGTGACACGGCCGATCCCGCCGCCAGGGCTGCCGGGGAGCGCGGTGCGATCGGCCTGGGTGGGCGCCACGGCCACCGCCGCCGTCAGGGCGCCCGGACGGTGAACGGCACCTCGACGACGCGGCCGTCCGGCGTCCGCGGCGTCATGTGTTCCAGGGCGCCGTCCCGGCCGACGCCGGAGACCGGCGTGAACACCAGTTCGTCCCCGTCGATCCGGCCGAGCAGGAGGTGCGCCTGCGCGGCCCACGCCACGGTGCCCGCCTCGGTGAACCCCGTCGGCCTCTCCTCCCGCACCTGGCCGCCCGCGCCCGACAGGACGAAGGCAGTGCCGTTCACCTCGGAGAGCTGGAAGTTGTGCTCGTGGCCGGCGAAGGCCACCCGGACGCCGGCCCGGCGGAACAGCGGTACGAGGTGGTCGATCATCGCCGCGGTGTTCGGATGGTGCGGGCCGGCGCAGTAGGCAGGGTGGTGGGAGAACGGGATGCGCCAGCGCGGCCCGCCGGCAGTCGCGGGGAAGGCCCCGTCCAGGAAGCGCCGGTGACGTGGGTGCTCGAAGAAGTGGGTGGTGGGCAGCTCCCGCGACAGCGAGGTGTCGATGCAGACGAACTCCACGTCGGCGCCGAAGGTCAGGCGGTAGAACATGCCCGGGTCCACCGAGGCTCGCGGCCCGGCGACTTCCGGGGTGAACCGGGCGTCGGTGTGGAAGTTGGCGCGGACCTGGGCGCGGTCGTCGCTGGACTCCTCGTCGGCGGTGTCGTGGTTGCCCACCGTCGGGTAGACCGGCACGCGGGCCAGCAGGTAGCGGTAGGGCTGGTAGAAGCTGCCGTACCAGGCGTCGTCGGTGCCGCCGCTGCCCTGCGCCCCCCGCCGACCGGGGGTGGCGTAGACGTTGTCCCCGGTGGTGAGGACGAGCCGGACGCCGGGGGAGTCGGCAACCCGGTCGAGCACCTCGGCCACTCGTCGTTGGCGGCGGCCGGCTTCGGTGTCGGCCACGATGCCGATGCCGAAGTCGCCCAGGACCGCGAAGTCCAGCGGCGCGGACCGGTCGGGGGCGGTGTGGGTGCGGAAGGTGAAGGAGTAGCAGCGTCCGCCCGGGCGCAGGTCCAGCCCGCCGCGTGGCACCGGGCCCCAGTCCCAGCGCTTCCCGTCGGCCCACGGCCGTCCGTCGACGACGATCCGGTACCGGTAGCGGGTGTCCGGGGCCAGGCCCTCGACCCAGACGTGGTTGCCCTCGGCGGTCACCGCCCGGGCGACGACGGTCCCGGCGTCGTCGAGCACCTCGACCACGGCGTCGCCGTAGGGCTCGGAGTCGGCGCCGATGCTCGCCGTACGGCCGGGGTCGACCTCGTCGAGGTGACCGTCGCCGAGGACCCGCCAGCGGCCGACCGCGTCGTCGCAGGCGAACCAGAACCCGCCCCAGGCGATCAGCGCCCGGTCCGGCCCGACGTCGACGAGGTGGACGAACGGCTCGAAGTGGGTCTGCAGCTCCATCACGCGGCGGTCCGGGTCACCCAGCGGGCGACGTGCCCGGCGACGACGTCCGGGTGCAGCAGCGGCAGCATGTGACCGGCACCGGGCACATCCACGACCTCGCCGTCGGGAAGCGCGGCCATCAGCTCGCGCAACTCGTCGGGCGGTACTTCCGGGTCCTTCTCGCCGTGCAGTACCAGCGTGGGGACGCGGAGCGCCGGGGCCAGCTCGGTGCCGTCGTGGCTGACGCTGGCCAGGGTCGTGCCGGCCAGCGCCGGCGGCCGGGTGGACAGGAAGCTGTCCCGCACCCGGTCGACGGCCCCCTGCGGGGCCCCACCGGCGAAGGCGGCGCGGCGCACCAGCCGATCGGAGACTGCCTGCACCGGGCGCAGCCTGCGGGCGACCAGCGCGCTCACCCGCAGCAGGCGGAACCACCCGCCCTGCAGCGCGGCCCGGGCGCGGGGCGGCAGCGGGCGGGCCGGCAGGCCGGGCACCGTGATACCCGACCCGCCCGAGCCGGCGAAGACCACCCCGGCCATGCGGGAGGTGCCGGCCAGGCGGGCCGCCGCCAGGATGATCCCCCCGCCCAGGCTGTGCCCCACCACCACCGCCCGGCGCCCCTCGGGCAGGCACGCGGTGAGGACGCCGAGGAGATCACGGGCGTGGGCCTCCAGACCGTAACCGCCGCAGCGGGCATCCCCGCTCTGCGCGTGCCCGCGCAGGTCGTAGCCGACGACGCGGTACCGGTCGGCCAGCAACTCGGGGACCTTCCCCCAGGACTCGGTTGACAGACCCAGCCCGTGGACGAGGACGACGACCGGCGCATCCTGCGGCCCGGCCACCTCGAGCGCCAGCCGGGTGCCGTCGAAGGACCGGACGTCGGTCGACGTCGTGCCCCCGACCGGACCGCCCGGTTCACCGACCCGACGGCCACCGGACTCCCGGGGCCCCCCACAGAACATCACCGGCGTTCCTCCCGCCTCGGCCGCGACACCCAGCGGGCCGCACCTCGAGCGGCCCTGGTCCTCCACGGTCACCGCGGCCGCGGTGCCCGGCCAGCCGGGCCCGGCTCCCGGGGGGCCTTCGTCACGGAACTGTCACGCTGCCGGTCGCCGGCCCCGCGATCGCACGCCGGTCGAGGCGGCCACCGGGCACCGCGGGGCGACCGGCGAGCTCCCGGTCGTCGTGTGACGGGTGCTCCGCTGTGTTGCGGACGGCTTGCGGATCGATGTCAGAAGACCCGCAGCCCGCGTCCGTCCGGGGGCGGCGGGCACGCAGCCCCCGTCCGAGACCCACAACGGGCTGCGTCGTGCGGCCCGTGATCGACAGAGGAGCAGCCATGAGCACGAGTGGACGCCTGGGCCCCATCCGCAGGCGGCGTGCCGGACGCGCCGCCGCCGCGCTGATCGCGGCCGCCATCGGCATCGGGGGGCTGGCCGCCTGCGGCGACTCGGCTGGCCCCGAGGCCGGAGGCGTCAGCACCGAGGACCTGCAGGACATCCAGGACGACCTCGGGGCCCTCGAGGAGCGGGTCGGCGTACTGGAGGACCAGCCGGTGGACGCTGCAGGCGACACCGACGCGCCGGTGGACCCGCTGGTCGAGGACGAGGCCGGCGTCTTCGAGGACCCGGAGCCGCTCATCGGGCAGGACGTGACCGTCAGCGCCGGAGTGTCCGAGGTGATCACCACCACGGACGTGGGCAGCGCGTTCCGCATCGGCAACGAGAGCGGCGAGCCGATCGCGGTCGTCTCGGCCAACCCGCCTGCGCAGTTGGACGTTGGCGACGTCGTCCGGGTCTCCGGCACGGTGGTGCGGGTGCAGCGCGACACCTTCGAGCAGGACTTCGGCATCACCGCCGACGAGGTCTTCGACGACCCCGACGTCTTCTTCGACACCTTCGACGGTGAGGTCGCCCTGGCCGCCGACCGCATCGAGGTCCTCCAGGAGCAGAGCGGCTGATCAGCCCCGTCCGCGGGCGCCCCCCCGGCCCGGACACCGGACTCCGGTCCTGTCCGTGGCCGCGGGGCGCCGGCGTGTGCGAGCCGGCGTCGCTCGTCTCCCGGGTCCGCACCGGTCGGCGGCGATGCCGGCGGTGTCGGTCCCGGGTGGAGGGTGTGACCGCAGGCCGGTTCCCGGGGAGGCGTGCCGCTCAGCCCCGGCTGCGGCCCCGCCCGTCGGGCGCGACAGAGGGGCCTCGTGGGCCCACGCCGTCCCCGGCGGGCGAGCCGGAGCTCCCGGCCCCGACACGGGGAGCGGATGCCGGGACCGGCCCTCCGGGCGACGGGGGCCGCAGACCAGAGCCCGTGGCGGGTGCGGACCCGTGCTGCCGCAGGTGGTCGGCGACCCGGTAGGTGACGGCCATGAGCGGCACGGCCAACAGGGCACCGGCGAGCCCCCACAGGAGCGTGCCGAGGGTGACGGTGACGAGGATTGCCGCTGGGTGCAGGCGCAGGGAGCGCCCGACGATGAGCGGGTGCAGCAGGTTCCCCTCGACCTGCTGCACCACCAGGACGACGACCAGGACGATCACCGCGTCGGTGACGCCGTTGGTGACCAGGGTGACGAGGACGGCGACCGCGCCGCTGACGGTGGCGCCGAAGAGGGGGACGAACGCGCCGAGGAAGGTCAGCAGGGTCAGCGACAGCCAGAGGGGCACGCCGAGGACGAGCAGTGCCGCGCCCATGCCGACGGCGTCGATGAGGGCCACCAGGACCACGCCCCGGACGTAGGAGGACAGGACGCTCCAGGCGCAGCGCCCGGCCCCGTCGACCTGTGCACGTCGCCGATGCGGCGTCCTCTCCAGCACCCATCCCCACATCCGAGGACCGTCCTTGAGGAGGAAGAACACGAGGAAGGCCACGAGGACCGCCGCTGCCAGGAGGTAGAGGGCCATCCGGGCTGCGGCCGTGGGCTCGGGTGCCAGCTCGTAGAGCCGGGTCACCAGCGTGTTGCGGATGCCGGCGGCCTGCTGCGGATCCAGGCCGAGCGGGCCCTCCACCAGCCACACCCGGATCCGGTCGATCCCGGCTGTCAACGGCCGGGTGAGGTCGCGCAGTCGGGCGGCCGCGCGGAACCCGACGAGGGCGCCCACGCCGGTGAGGACGGCGAGGAACAGCAGGAGTGAGACCAGTGCCGCGAGCCCTGGCGGTAGTGCCCGGCGCAGCCACCGTGCGGTCGGCTGCAACAGCGCGGTCAGGAGCAGCGCCACTGCGATGGACACGGTCACCAGCGGGACCAGGAGCAGGAACCAGAAGGCCAGCCAGCCGGTGGCGGCGAGGGCGAGCACCGCGCCGCTGCGGGCCAGGATCCCGAGCGTCCACGAGGGCACGGCCGTCCGTACTCGCGGGGGCGCTGTCGTGTCGGCGCCTGCTGCGGTGGCGCGTCCTGCCGTGTGGCGGGCGGTCCCCGGGTCCGGGTGTTCGGTGTCGCGCTGGGCAGCGGGCGGGTCCGCGGGTGCGTGGGTCATCGCAGTCGCCCGGGTGCCTCGACCGGCCTGACGCCGCCAGAGCGGGGCAGTGGACAGATGGGAGCGGCGGCGCAGCTCATCGTCGTCTCCAGGTCGGTCGGGCACCTCCGACGGGCGGACGGGTGCGGGTCCGGTGCCGTCCGAGCCGACACGGGGCACCGGGGCGGCACCGGGCTGTGCCGGGGCCCGTGCCCGGCACGGGGCGGGTGACCACCGCCGGGTTCGCGGTCGACGGCGGATCGTCATCCCCGGCCGGGAGCTGTGACGCTCATGTGACAGCGGAGCCCGCGGTCTCTGGTCGCACCGTCCGTGGTCGGGCGCTGGTCACCGACCCGGGCGCCGTCCCGTCAGGTCGGCGCCGGACCAGCCGTGCAGCGGCCGGCCCGCCAGGTCGGCGGCCACCGCCAGGACCCGGTGCGTCGCCGGTGGCATCCTCACGTCCTCTCCGCTGGTGCCGGTGCGGGAGATGTGCGGGGCGGCGCCCCGGCGGCGCCGGTTGGACGTGGTCGACCGCGCGCCGCCGTCGATACTCCTCGGCGTGGTCGCTCGGCGAGGACCTCGGCCGAGAAGGCGCGGACAGGATCCAGCCGACCGGCTGGACCTCGAGAGGCTGCGTCACCGTCCCCACGCCATGTCCGGCTTCCGGTGCACCGACCGGTCAGCGGAGGGAGAGCTACGGACTCGTCACGCAGCCCCGGTCCGGATGGTGTTCGAGTGACCTGCCGCGCAGGGGTGGGACGCTCGTGCAGCGGCGGTCGGGATCCGGATGTGCCGCCGCCGGGGCGGTCTCGCCGGCCGTGCGCACATCGGCTCGGTCTCCGGCCCTCAGGCGGCCCGACCTGCACGGCCGGCCAGCGCTGGCAGGCGACCGCTCACCAGGCATCCCCGATGAGCATGCCCCGGGGGAGTGATCACCTTCTCGCCGCCCCGGCGATCCGCCCGCCTCCGCGATGTCGTGTTGCAGCGGCTTTGCGTCTTCATGTCAGGAGGTGGGCGGAGCTCAGTGACGGCACCGGGACGGGGGACCGAACGAGGCAGAGCGCGGTCGGCGGACCCGTGGTCCCAGCCTCGCCGCCGTCCTCCCCCTGGCCGCCACCACGAGACGGAGAGCGTCATGCTGTCGGAGCCTCGCCCCCGCCCCATCGCCTCGATCGACGCCGACCTGCACCGTTGTCACGCCGTCCGGCGGGACGCTGTGCTGGAACTGACCGAGGTCAGGCGCCGTCAGGCGGAGCTCGCCGAGCTCGAGGCCCGCCTCGTCATCACCGTCGAGGCCCGGCTGCAGCAGGCCGACCGGCTCCTCGACGAGCGGCTGCGCGCCCTCGCGGTGGCCGGTCCCCGGCAACTGGCCCGTGTCGACTGACTGGGCCCGCCTCGGACCGTGGCACGAGGCGAGGTGATCCGAATGCCGCTGGGTCCCTCTGCCCACGGGCCAGTAGGCGCAACGCCCCCGTCGGGTGGGTGCTGGCACCCGTGCGACTGATGGCGCGTCGACCCGTCAATGCTGGCTGCGGCGATGTGGAAGACGTGAGTGCGGGGCCGGTGCATCGAGCACCGGCCCCGCTGTCGAGGAGTCGAGTGGGTCAGGTCGCCGTGCTGCCGAGGGTCACCGCGACCTCCTCGGTCTCGCCGCCGCGCTGGACGGAGAGGGTGACCTCGCTGCCCGGGGCCCTGCCGCGCACCGCGGCGGTCAGCTCGGTGGAGGTGGTGACGGGGCGGTCCTCGATGGCGGTGATCACGTCCCCCGTCCGCAGCCCGGCCGCGGCACCGGCGCTGCCCGGCTGGACCTGCACCACCTGAGCGCCGGTGCCGATCGCCGGGTTGTCCTCCGCGGGCGCCGTCTGGACGTCGACTCCGAGCAGCGCCGTGCTGGCCGAGCCGGTGGCGATGATCTCCTCGGCGATGCGCTGGGCGGTGCTGCCCGGGATGGCGAAGCCCACGCCGATGTTGCCGCCGGAGACCTGTCCGCCCGGGCCGGTGGGCACGGTCGCGATGGCGGTGTTGATGCCGATCACCGCGCCGGCGGCGTCGACCAGAGCGCCACCGGAGTTGCCGGGGTTGATCGCGGCGTCGGTCTGCAGGGCGTCGATCACGGTCGCCTCGCTCCCGCCCTCCCCGGCGGTCACCGGCCGGTGGGTGGCGCTGATGATCCCGTTGGTGACCGTGTCGGACAGTCCCAGCGGTGCGCCGATGGCCACGGCGAGGTCGCCCACCTGCACCTCCGTGGAGTCGGCGAACGTGGCCGGGGTCAGGTCACTCGCTCCGGACAGCCGCAGGACGGCGAGATCCATGGACGCCTCGGTGCCGACGACGGTGGCGTCGTACAGCGTCCCGTCCGCGGTGCGCACCTGGACGTCGGCGGAGCCGCTGCCGTCGAGGCTGACCACGTGGTTGTTGGTCAGCACGTAGCCGTCCTCGGTGAGGACGACGCCCGAGCCGCTGCCGGCACCCGCCGGCGTGGTGACGTAGACGGTGACCACGCTCGGTGTGGCCGTGGCGGCAGCCGCACTCACCGCGCCGGCGGCCTGGGGGTCGATCGCCACGCTCTGCGCGCTGTTCGCGGCCGGTGGCGACCCGTTCGCACCATCCGCGAGGACGGCCACCCCGGCACCGGTGCCCGCGCCGATGAGCGCGCCGGCGAGCAGGCCGGCGATGCCGGCCCGCACGCGTCCGGCCGACCGGGCGGATGTGGGGTAGGGGGACGCTCCGGCCGGCGCCGCAACCCATGCCGCAGGCGGGGTGTTCGCCGCGGGGAGTCCGGGTGCGGGGTGCCAGAGCGGGTGGGGCGGAGTCCCCCAGCGGAGGTCGGATGCGGCCGGCCCCGGGTGGCCACCGGTGGCGTTCGGGGGTCGGTGGGAAGTCACTGCTCTCCAGTCCTCGATCGACGCGTCCTCTGTGTACGCGGCCGTCCGCCGCGACGATTCCACGGTGCGCCGGAGAACTGGTCCCTCACTGGACGGTCGCTGAGAGGTCGCTGAACGTCACTTCGACCCCCGCGGGTGGAGTCACCGTGCGGGAGGAGCCGCCACGTGGGACACCTCCGCCCGGGCGAGGGTCGGTCGTGCCAGGACCGTCTCGGTCGGCCGGGTGGCGGGCAGCGCGGGCGACCGGTCGTGTGAGGCGTCCCTGCCCGGCTGGGGAGGCGGATCGCAGACGCCCGGGCGACCGCTCGTCGAGGCAAGGACCGAGCGTCCCGTCTCGGCCGTTGTCATGAGATCGCAAGGTCGCAGGCCGGTGGAACGTCATCTCCGGCGAGGACCCTCGTAGGTGTCCGCCCGAGCGATCAGCCGCCGATGGAGGGGTGAGCGATGACCGCGGGCACGTCACGTCCGTCGAGCCAGGGTCGGGGCAGTTCTGTCACCCAGCGCCGACCTCGCGCCGGGGACCTGCTGCACCGCACCGGAGCCCGGCGGTGATCCGGCTCGACTCTGCCCTCAGGTGGCCCACGCCCTGATCGGGTGCCGTCGCCTGCGAATCCATCCGGAGTGCCTCATGTTGCGACTCGTGTCCGTGGTCCTGGTCGGCTGTCTGTGCGCCGCGGTCGTCGGGACTGCGGTGCCGGGCTTGTTCTGGCTCACCGTGGTCGCCCTTGCCGGGCTCCTCGTCGCCGGCGCGGTCGCGGTGAGCCTCGACCTCCGGCGTGGGCAGGACGACGCATCGGCAGTGGACGACGCATCGGCAGTGGACGACGCATCGGCAGAGGACGACGCATCGGCAGCGCAGGGGCTCGTCGAGCCGACGCCCCTCAGGCATCGTCGCCGGACGCGTGCCCACGAGGAGGGCCGCGCAGCGGCGTAGCCCTGAGCCGGTCAGCGGGTGACCCGGCACCCGGGCGACCCGGCCGGCTTCGAGGACAGCGTCCGGGACCGACCGCTGCACGCGCAGTCGCTCGCCGAGCTCGACGCCAGTCGATGCGGCGTTCGGCGATGAGGCGACGAATGCCCTCGCCCGCCCACACAGCTGAGCACCACGATCGGTGCGCCGGAGGCCTGACCGCCCGCCCCGGACGGCGTGCTCAGCGGACGGTTCGGTAGGCGTCGCGGCGGTGGGCGAGGTCGAGAACGGTGACGGTGCGCGTGTCGCCGTCGATGCGGTGGCCGACCCGGCAGGTGCCGCGGCGGGCGCCGTGCCGGTCGTCGAGGGGTGGGCGGAGCCGCTTGCCGACGGGGTGGGGATTGTCCAGCAGCGGGCCGACGACGAACTCGTAGGCGGCCGCGGCGACGGGCTCGGGCAGGTGGTCGGTGAGCTGGCGGCGGGCGGTGGGGGTGGTGGCCAGGAGGTAGGCGTCCTGGTCGGTCACCGCGGCTGACGGCGCCGGCGGGCCATCGTCGCCCTCAGGTCGTCGCGGCCCTCGGCCTCGGAGGCGTGCAGGCCGCATGGCGTCGGTATCGGCGAGGATCTCGATGGTCTCCTCGAGCGACTCGAGGTCCGGCTGCACATCGACCCCTACCTCGGTGGAACGCCGCTGTCCCGGCTCACCGGGACGGCGGTGGACGCGTGGATGCGCACACTGGAGACCTCGGGACGTGCGGACGGCCGAGGAGGGCTGTCGGCCCGCACGGTGCGCCACGTCTACACGATCCTGCGGTCTGCGCTGGGGGACGCCGTCAAGCACGGCCGGCTGGCCGTGAACCCCACCGACCGCTCCACGCCGCCGAGCCCGTCGGAGGCCAGGCCGCCGGAGATGCAGGCCTGGACCGCTCGTGAGCTCGGACGTTTCCTGGCCTGGGCCGAGAGGCGCGATCCCGACCTGACGATGGGCTGGCGGCTGCTGGCCGCGACCAGGGTGCGCCGGGGCGAGGCGCTGGCCCTCCGCTGGCGGGACGTGGACCTCGAGGCCGGCTGCCTCCAGCTGCGGCGCAGCGTGGGCGTCGTCAAGGCCAAGGGGGACGGCCAGCAGCTCGTCGAGGGACCCACGAAGACCGGCCAGGCGCGGGTCGTGGACATTGATGACGACACGGTCGCCGCCCTGCGCGCCTACCGGGCCACCCGCGCCCCGCTCGCACCCGAGCCTGTGCGGGACGCCGCGCTCGTGCTGGGCACCCTCGACGGCGCGCATCGCCACCCCGAGCGGTACTCCCGCCGGTTCGTCGAGCAGGTCGTGCAGGCGCGTAGGGGGCTGGGGGAGGACCGGCTGCCGGAGATCCGGCTGCACGACCTACGGCACACCCACGCCACCCTGCTGCTGGCCGTCGGCGAGCCGGTGAAGGTGGTCTCGGAGCGGCTCGGCCACGCCAACGCGACCACCACGCTCACCGTGTACCAGCACGTCCACCCCGGCATGGGTCGCGAAGCCGCCGAGCGCTTCGCCGCGTTGCTCGACGGCTGATCCAGCCGTGAAGTATCAAAGCGGTATCACGAGGACCCTCGAGGCCCGGACACGGAAGCGCCCCGAGCTCCTGACCTGCAGTAACACCGGGGCGATGCTGTGTCCGAGGGGCGACACGCTACATACGCACACGGCTCTGACCGGTCCATGATTCTACCGGACAAGCGGAAATCGACCGTAGACGCAGCGCGGCGAGAATACGTCCGCACTGACGAGGAACTCGTAGTCGTGAGGGCCCGAACGCCGCGGTGGAGCCCTCGGCGCGTGAAGCTTGGCCCCCGCCCCGAGCGGGCCCTCGTTCCGGGACGGATGCCAGCACACATCGCGCCATCCCGAGCCAATGGCACGGTGCTCCGACGGCCCGGATGCCTACCACGTCCTCGCCCGCTGCAGACAGGGTCGGCCGACGGTGGCTGCGTGCTACGCCTCTCGCCAGAATCCGTACGGGCGCTCTCGTCCGGGCGCGTCCGCCGGGGGCGGGATCTCTGGGCCATGAGCCATTGGAGGCCCTACCCGATCTCCAGCTCTGGAGGTGCTCACATGACCGGGTCGATGCTGGCTAGTGGCCTGTCGGGGGACATGCTCGAAGTCTTCCGGGCAGAGCATCGCGGTGAGTGTTTCACGCCATCCGACGACGGGTTCGATGCGCGACGGGCCTTGTGGAACGGGATGGTGGACAAGCGGCCTGCGCTCATCGCACGGTGCGCAGGCGTGGCGGATGTGCTGCGAACCGTTGCACTGGCACGTGACGCCGGGCTACCGCTCGCTGTCCGCGGGGGTGGGCACAACGTTGCCGGGCTGGCCATGTGTGACGGCGGAGTCGTCGCGGATCTCTCGGCGATGAGGGCCATCCGGGTGGACCCGCAGAACAGGACCGCTCGCGCGGAGGGCGGAGTGCTCTGGGGAGACCTGGACCGGGAGACGCAAACCTTCGGCTTGGCCACCACGGGTGGAATCGTCAGTACGACCGGAATTGCCGGGCTCACCCTCGGTGGCGGCGTCGGCTGGCTGGCACGCAAGTACGGCCATTCCTGTGACAACCTCGTGTCGGTTGACGTGGTCACCCCGGACGGCGTGCTGCGCACGGCCAGCGCGGATGACCATCCGGAGCTGTTCTGGGGTATGCGCGGAGGCGGCGCGAACCTGGGGATCGCGACGTCCCTGGAGTTCCGGCTGCATCCCGTCGGCCCCACGATCGTCGGCGGCATGATCCTGCATGCGGCCGAGTACGCGACGGACGTGCTGCGCTTCTACCGCGAATTCATCCCCACTGCTCCTGAAGAGTTGGGCCTCTACTGCGGGCTCCTCTCCGCCCCTGACGGCACGCCAGTCGTCGCACTCATCGGCTGTTACCACGGAGCGCTCGAGGAAGCCGAGGCGGTCCTCGCGCCGGTGCGCTCCTTCGGGAGGCCCATCGCGGACATGTTCCAGCAGCGCCCCTACGTCGAGATGCAATCCCTGCTCGACGCAGCGTTCCCGGCAGGAGCTCGGTACCGCTGGAGATCTTCGTTCCTGCAGGAGGTGTCGGACGGTGTGGTCGAGGAAATGGTCGAGGCCGCGGCGTCACGAACCTCGCCGTTCTCCGCCATCGTCCTGGAGTGGTACGGCGGCGCGCCCAATCGCGTCCCGGAAGGAGCGACTGCTTTCCCCCATCGTGAGCCGCAGTTCGACCTCATCGTCAGTGCGATGTGGATGGACCCCAGCGAGGACGACATGCACACCGCCTGGGTGCGGCAGGTCTGGGATGGCCTGGCCCCCTTCGGCAGCGGTCGCGTCTACTCCAACGTCGTCGACCGAGGGGAGGAGAACCGCATCCGGGAGGCCTACGGCTCCGGTTTCGCGCGCCTGCGCGAACTCAAGGCGCGCTATGACCCGGACAACATGCTGCGGTACAACCACAACGTCGCCGAGGCCGGATCCTGAACTCGCCTGAGCTCGGGACGATCCCGGCAGCCCTCCGGTCCCGAGGGGATGGCCACCCGTAGATGCCAGCGCTCTGGGAGATAGCACGAGCTCGACGAAGGTCGCCTCGTCACGGATGGTGTAGGCGACGCAGCACCGCCCGCTGCGAGGCGTCAGCGGCCTCCACGATCGGAGAGCAGCGGCTGGCCGATCGCTGTGGGTGACGTCGTTCGATGTGTGCGAGGTGGCCGACCCCGTGGCCGCCAGCGCGAACGGCTCCCTGTTCGGGTCCGCCGCCGCTCCGGAGGAGTCGTCCCATGGGCTCGCAGTCCTTCGTCGGCCGCGTCGCCACGTCGAGCACGTCAGTCCTCGATGGCGCGGACGGGGAGGAGGCTCGTTAGGGTCCAGGTACCGGCCAGCGACTCACCGGCATCACCGCAGAGGTGGGGGCGGATCCTGGGTCGACCAGCTGGCTCCCGCGTTCGCCGGAGTCCCCGGCCTCGGGGCAGGAACCGGTGAAGGTCGTCTCCGAGCGCCCTGAAGCACACGAGCGCCACCATCACGCTGATCGTCCACCAGCACGTGCACCCCGACATGGGCAGGCAAGCCGCCGACCGCTTCGCCGCGCTACTCGCGGCGCACCTTGACCGCGCGCTACCACAGCAGTACTCCGGGGGTCATCGGGGCCGGGCAGGGAAGCGCCCCGGGCCTCTGACCTGCAGAGACACCGGGGCGGTGTTGTGTCCGAGGGGGGACTTGAACCCCGGTGGTGGGGCAGCTGCCCCGGCGCGGTGGGGGTGCGGTGGACACGGTCAGCCATGGTCGTCCTCCTGCGGGTGCGGGTGCGGGTGCGGGTGCGGGTGCGGGTGCGTGGGGGCGTGCGGGCAGCGGCGGTCCGGCTCCGACAACGCCGGCAGGCCCAGGTCGGCGCGGACAGCGCGGACGAAGGACTCCCGCTGAAAGCGCAGCCAGTCCAGCTCCGCGTCGACCGCCGCGCGGGCTGCGCCCCGGTCGGCCTGCATCCAGACCTCGACGACGGCGTCGAGCAGCCCGTCGCAGAAGTGGTTGACCGCGTCCGACCCGATCATCGGGAGGACCGCGGCGCGGCGCTCCAACTCCGGATACGCCTCGTTCACTCCGTCCAGGGCGTCCAGCAGCAGGTGCCGCGTCATCGGGTCGATCACCTCCTCGACACCCTCGGTCGGACTGACGCTGACCAGCTCGTGGGTCCAGGCGGGATGATCGCTGAGGGGCCGGTCGCCCAGTCGGCCCGCGGCGTGCTCCAGGTGTCGCTGCACCACCGCCAGCTGGTCGAGCACCGCGGTGGCCGCCGACAGGCACTGGCCCCGGCGCCAGTCGCGGTCCTGGGCGATCGCCTGCCACGTCGTTCGCCGCCGCAGGCGTCGGCGGAGCCAGGAGCGCATCTCAGGTCATCTCCAGGAAGTCGGTGAGCACGTCGTTCTCCGGCAGGTCGGGCCAGCGGTCGAGCGGGCCGAAGGTGCGGGCGGCCAGCGTGGTGCGGATCAGCCACAGGTGCGGTGTGTCCAGCCCGAGGTAGTGGGCCACCGTGCCCAGGTGCGTGCCCGGTGCATGGCCCAGGTAGAGGGCGGCGCCGTCGCTGTGGGCGCCACCGCGCGCGGCGACGGCGACGGCGGTGCTGTGCCGCAGGGCGTGCACCCGGATCTCGTGCCCGCGGGCCCACTCACACGCGCGGTGCAGCCGGGCCGACCAGTCCTCGAAGCGCCCGGTGGTGACGGGCACGCCGGCCACGGTGCGAAACAGCGCATCACCGGATCGGCCGGGTCGTTCTCCGCCGGATCGATGTCCACTGGGTCGTTGTCCGCCGGGTCGGGCATCGGACAGCGCCAGGACCGCACGCAGCACCGGGGTGTGCACCGGCATCTCCCGCGCCCTGCTGCCCTTGCCGGCGACGGTCACCGACGGCCGGGCCAGCTTGGTCCCGGTCCGGGACAGCACGAGCAGCTCGGTGAGGCGCAACGCGGCCACCCGGGCGACCACCCACAGCAGCGCGTCCAGCTCCGGATCGCGGCTGGCGGTCAGCACCACGTGCAGGTACTGGCGCAGCTCGTCGTCCTCCAGAGCCTTCTCGCGGCCGGGGCCGGGACGGTCCGGTGCGCGCAGCCGGTCCAGCTGCGGGCCGCTGCGGAAGTTGCCGCGCACCAGGTCGCGGTCGATCGCCCGGGCGGCCCGCACGTACTGCTCGGCCGCGCCGTGGCCGGCGAGTCGGGGGTCGCCCACCGCCAGCGGCCGACCGCGGGCGGCGGCGCGGGCCACCTCGTGGTCGCCGACCAGCCGGTGCAGGATCGCGGTGTCCTTCTCCAGCCGCGCCTGGGTCAGCTCGGTGTAGGGCAGGTCGCCGTAGGCGGTCAGCGCGGTGCCGCCGCCGAGACCGGCGTCGCCGTCGAGCACCCGGCGCCGGCCGTCGGGATAGCGGGCGGCGGCCGGGGCGAAGCCGCGGTCCTCCAGCTGGTGCAGCGCCTGGCGCAGCGTGGGCAGGCCGGCCTCGCGCAGCACGGCGAGCTGCCGGAGGTCCTCGGGGGTCAGCCCCAGCGACGTCGCCAGGTCCAGGGCGACAGCGATGCGGTCAAGCTCCACGGTCGGCTCCACGGTGGACTTCACGGTGGGCTTCACCGTCGCTGGGGCCGCCACCGGGCGGTGAGGTGTCGTCCTCGGGGCGGGTGCCGGTCGCCTCGGGACCCGGATACAGCCGGTCGGGGCGCAGCGCGCCGAGCTGGTGCACCAGGCGCCGCACCGCCAGCAGCAGTACGTGGTGGGCGCTGGTGCGCGGATCCCGGCGGCCCAGCACCAGCACCGGCTCGTCCTCGGTGCAGCCCCAGCGGTGGCGGTAGGCGGGCTGGTCGGGCAGCCGGAAGCGGCGCCGCGCACCGACCTCGACCGTGCCGAACGGCAGCGGCCGGGCGGGCGTCAGCTCGCTGAGCGCGCACCAGCCGTCGCCGATGCTCACCACGTGCAGCCGGTGGACGTCGGTGAAGGCCCGCGGCAACCGGAACCGCAGTCCGTCGACGACGACGCCGTGCACCTGATCATGCGGCGCCTGGTCACCGGCGTCGGGGGCCTCAGCCGCCCGTCCGAGGGGCGCCACCTCCTCGGCGGTCAGGCCGAGCGGTGGCGGCTCAGGTGGCGGCTCGGGTGGCGGCTCGAGTGGCAGCTCAGGTGGCAGCTCCGGACGCAGCTCGGGGGGCAGCGGCGGGACGGGCGTACCGGACATGGTGTCCGATCCTGCCCCCCGGACCGGCGCAGCGCTATACCACAGTCGCAGACCTCTTGTCAAGTACCGACGTCGGCCCAGGTCAGCGTGCGCGTCGCCCGTCGGAAATAGTGGGCGGCCGCCGTGGCCGGTGACGGCTGCCGAAGGGATAGAGGTCGGTGAGCACCTCGGTGACGAGCACGTCGTAGGCGTCGGCGAGGGCCAGCAGCACCGGCAGGGTGGGGACCTTGTGGCCGCGCTCGAGTTCCGACAGGTAGCTGGTGGCCAGGCCGGCGGCGGCGGCGACCTCGGCCAGGTGCCGTCCCTGTTGCAGGCGCAGCTGCCGCAGCCGGGCACCGAGCACGGCCCGCGCCATCTCCAGGCGCTCGTCGTCGGCTGCGGGCACCCGCTGAGGCTACGGCCCGCCCGGCCGCCTCAGGTGACCGTGGGCGGCAGGCGCGCCCACCGGTGCAGGTCGCGTCCGGCGGGCGTGTGCGCCAGCGCCCGGGCGGCAGCCGGCGAGAGCCGGGCCAGGGCGCTGAGCGCGTCGCGGGCCAGGGCGCGTGTCTGGCTGATCTCGCTGACCAGGGCGGCCAGTGCGGCGGCGTGGTCGTCGAGCAGGTGGATGGTCAGCGCGTGGTGGAGGCGGTCGTCGAGCATGGTCCGCTCGTGGCGGCCGACCGCGTGCAGGTGCCCGGGCCTGGCCGAGGGCGGCGCGCCGTCGGGGGCGGTGAGCGTGGGTCCGGTGGTCGTCGGTGCGGGGGCAACCGGGCCGGCGCCGTCGGTGTGCGGGGCCAGCAGCGCCATGAGCAGCTGGGTCAGCTGGCGGGCAGTGTCGGCCACGTCGAGCTGGGGTGGTGTAGCCGGGCTGCCCACCGGAGTCAGCCACAGGGTTGTCAGCTCATCGGGATCCCAGCGGGGGCGGGCCCGCCAGGTGACCTCGCCCCAGGCGGCGACCGCGGGCTGCCCGTCACGGATGGTCGCACCGGGCAGGATGTCCTCGGCGCGGGTCCAGACCCGTTCTCCGTCGCGCTGCTCGGGATCGGCGAGGACATCGGGTTCGGCCAGCCAGGCGGTCACCGCCGCGTGCAGCGACCCGGGCTCAGCCACGGGGACCGAACAGCTGCTCGTAGGCGCTGACCAGGTCGTCGAAGGTGACCTGGGTGTAGCGGCCGATCACGCCGATCGCCTCAGCGCGGTGGCCGGCGTAGGCCGTGGCGACCCGCACGTCGGAGACGGCGGCGACGTCGGCCAGGGTGGTGTGCCGGATCCAGTGGGTGGCCACGTCCAGTGCCTCCGTCCAGGGCAGGTGACGGTCGATCCGGTCGAAGAGTGCATTGAAGTGCCGCCGGGTGATCGGACGACCGCTGCGGTAGCGGAAGACCGGATCGCCCGGGCCGCGGGCGCCGCGGGAGACCGCGAACTCGGACAGGGCGGTGAGCAGCGCGCACGACAGCGGCAGCACGCGGACCTCGCCTCCCTTCTCCGAGAGTGTGACCCGGCCGTGCTCGGCGTCGAGGTGGTCGAGGGTGAGGTTCAGGCAGCCCTCGCGGCGGGCCGCGGTGTGCCGCAGGAACGTCAACAGCAGCTCGTCGAGCAGCGGATCAGCACCGGTGGTGGTGGCCACCTGCCAGATGTCGGCCAGTTCCTCCGGCAGCAGTGGCCGCTCGGGCGCCCGCGGCCGGCGCGGCGGTCGCAGCCCGGCGGCCGGCGAGGTGGCCAGCAGTCCGGCCTTGGTCGCGTAGCCGAAGAAGAACCGCACCGCGCGGACGAAGTTCTCCGCCGCACCGCGACCGTGGACGTCGGGGTCGTAGGAGCGCAACCGGCGGCCGGTGGACCGGGCCCGCTGCACCGTGCGGCGTCCCACCGTGGTCCGCACGTCGTCGCGCAGCAGTTCGAGGTCGGCGAGGGTCACCGCGTGCAGGTCGTAGCCGCCGAGCCGTTGCTCGAGCAGGCGCAGGCCGGTGGCGTAGGTCGGACGACTCTTGTCAGAGATCGCCGCCAGGGCGCGCGGCATCAGGTCGGCCACCGTCGTCATGCCTCCTCCTACTTCGCTGTCAGCGAAGTATGCTGGCTGTCGGTCCGTGCGGCAAGTGCGCAGACGGCCGCACCGGTGGTGCCGCGGTTCGGACCGGCGGCCGTGGAGAGAGCGGACAGGAGGAGTCGTGACAGCAGAAGATCGGAGGGCGAGCACCGGGAGGGCGAGCACCGGGAACGCGAGCACCGGGAACGCGAGCACCGGGAACGCGAGCACCGCTGCCCCAGGCGTCGGTGACACGTCCGTCGGTGACCCGCCGGGCGGTGACAGGTGCCCCGGCGACAGGTGCCTCGGTGACCCGCGCGCCGGCGGGCGGACGGCGGTCGCGCTGCTGTGGGACCTCGACAACGTCACTGCGGCGGTGGGCCGGCTGCCGTCGCTGGCGCAGGCGCTGACCGCGCTGGTGCCGTCCGACGCCCCGCGGATCGCCGCGGCACACTGGCGCGCCTACCGGAACCACCGGGACGGGCTGGCCGGATGCGGCTGGCGGGTGCTGTGCGGCAGCCGGCTGCCGCGGGGCACCGACGAGGTGCTCCTCCGCCAGGCCAGGGCGCTGCGCCGCCGGCGCGGCGTGACCCGGTTCCTGCTGGTCAGCGGCGATCACGACTTCACGCCGATCGCCGCCCTCGGCGACCTGCACGTCGTCACCCGGAACGCTGCGCGCTGCAGCACCCGGCTCCGCAACCGCGCCCGCAGCGTGACCGTGCTCGTCCGGGACGGGGAGATCCCGCCGCTGACCGGCGGGCCGGGTGCGCACACTCACCGGCTCCCCGCCCCGTGGTCGGCGGTGACCGTCTGCCGGCGCACGATCGCCCGCGACCGCCTCGGCGACGTGACCACGGAAGTGCCGTGACCGCGGGACTGGCGTGACCGCGGGACTGCCGGGACCGCGGGACTGCCGGGGCCGGTGATGATTCCGGAGCCGGACATCCTCGATCTGCTGCTCGCGCTGGCCGGCGAGTTCACCTCCGACGGCGGTCGGCACTGGATCGTGCGGGTGGCCGACCACGACCGAGGCAACGCCGTGCCCTTCGCGGTGGCGACGTCGCCTTTTGCTGCGGTGTGCTGGCGGTGCCGGCGCGAGGTCGAGGACGCGCTGCGGCGGAGTCCTCCGGCGGCTGGTCGCGGCCTCGCCGACACCGGCGCCCCGGCGTGGTGGCGTCTCGTGCGCGACGGGGCCGACGGCGTCGCCTTCCTCCACGAGCACGCACACGGTGCCAGCACCCCAGCCGCGGACGCCACCGGAGCCGACGACCGCCGCCGCGCTGCGCCGCCACGCCGACCGCCCGGCTGACCACCCCGGGCGGCCCGCCGTGCGGCCACGCGCACGGCGGCACGGATGCAGGCCCTCCCCGGTGGTGCCCCTCCGACGAGAGCCGGCTGACCGGCGGAGGGCGTACTCAGCGGTCGGTGAGCTGCGGTCGACCGGGAAAACGGGGACCGGTGTCCAGGACACCGCCCCCGGGTGGCAGAGCGTTCCAGTCCTCGCGGTCCGCCCACGCGGCCAGCCACCGCTCGAAGTCATGCAGAGCCTGCTCGGCGGCGTCGGGCGTGCCGCCGAGGTGGCCGTGCGCCAGCAATCCTTCGGCGGCGTCCGCGTTGCTCAGGTGCTCACGGAGCGCGACGACCGCAGGCGCGTAGGCCGGCGCATGGCCGTCCACGAGCAACAGCGGGGCGCGGGGGTGGTTCACCCGGGTGCGGCGGCGCTCGAGGTAGCACAGCAGCGCCCAGCGGTCCCAGGCGTCGGCATACGTGGCGGCGCCTACAGCCAGGTGGTCTTGCAGCAGCGGGCGCAGGTGCTCGCGCAGCCGCAGGTCGGGATCTCGGTCATGGGCCCACAACACGGCGGGGGTGAGCACCGCCCCGGCGGTGCGGACCTCGCCCTGCCACTGGATGGCCTGCCCGGTGAGGAGGCGGGCGATGAGCTCGTCGCGACCCGCCGCGGCCGCCGCGATGCCGGCCGCATGGGTCAGCAGCGCCGCCGGACCCAGCCGCAGATTGATCAGGTCCAGGCTGCCGCCGACGATCCGGCGCGGCACCAGGCGGGCGATGCTCGGCAGCCACCAACTGTCGGTGCGTGCGCTGCCCCAGTAGGCGCAGGTGGCCACCAGCGCGGCGAAGACCTCGGTGCCGACGAGCAGCTGCTCGAGCCGGCCCGCATGCTCGGCTGCGACGTGCGCGGGCAGGCCGTCGAGCTGTCGGCTGCCGAGCGGCTGCAGGGCGGCGACGCGGTCGGCCTCACGGCGCAACGTGTCGTGCAGGCCGATCGCCACCGTGCGCCCCGACAGAACCCGCTTGGCGTAGGCCACCGCGGCCGCCGCACCCACCGGGTCCTGCAGTCGCGCCTCACGGACGGCGTCGACGGCGTCGCCGGCGCGGGACAGGAACGCCCCGGCATCGTCGACGACCACGCGCGCACCACGGCCGGCGGCCAGGGCGAGGGCGTGCTCGCGCAACGGGGACCGGTCGATCCACCAGGTGCCGTAGCGGGGACTGCGGGCGGCCTGCAACCGCTGGCGCAGCGCGACGTCCCACGCCGCCGACCAGCCGACCACCAGCAGCCCGTAGCGGTCGAACACCTCGTCCAGCAGCTCGGTCACCTGCGGCGGATAGGCACCGAGCTCCTCCGGGGTGTTGAGCGTCTCCGGAGACAGGTAGTGCCCGTGCAGATGCACCACGACGGCGCGCTGGTGCTGCAGCGGCTCCATCCCGGCCACCGCGGCCGGGGAGTCGACGACGACGGGTTCGATCCCGGCCTGCCGGATCGCGGTCTCCAGCAGCGGGTCGAAGTTGGTGGTGAGCACCACGCGCACCGCACCGGCGACCACCAGCCGCGCCAGGGCGTGGTGGGCCGCACCAGGCTGCTTCTCCCCGCGCTCGCGCTCCTCGGCGGTGGGCTCGAAGAACCCCCGCAGCAGGTCACGGCGCCCCGCCGGTGTCGGTGCGAGCTCGGCGAGCAGGTCGTCATAGCCGGCGCTGCCGCTGCGCTGCCTCCACCACGCCTCGGGGTCCGGCGGCGTCGGCGCACCGCTGGCCCGCGCCACTCGGCGAATCAGTTCCTGGCGCACGTCCCAGGCGGTCGCCAGTCCGGCCGACGCAGAGGCGCCCGCACCGATGAGCGCGGCCAACGTGCCCGGGCCCGCGTCGAGGGCGAGCGCGAGCGAGACGTGCGACTCCATCCGCTCAGCATTCCGGCCGACCAGCGGTGGCAGCGACCGGAGCGCGCAAGCTGTGCCCGACTCGGCCGCCGGCTCTCCGCCGCTTGACCCCGCCCCGCCGGTCCTCAGACGGGCCACGCCGCGGTCGCCCGTCACGCCAGAGCCACCGGCACGCCGACCGTGGTGTGGGACGGTGACCTCGGTGGAGGGCGCCACCCCGTCCTGCCGCAGCAGCGGACCTCGCCGACACCGGGTGGCCTTCGTCCGCGCCACGGAGCCCGGGGATGGGGTGCAGCCCGCTCGGCCCTCGAGGACGGACGATCCACCGGCCGCGGCGCTCCCGCGCAGCCGAGGTTGACGGGTCGGCTCGGTGCCGGGGCGGGCACACCGCACGACGGTGCAGAGCAAGCGCGCATACCGGGTTGACGGGGGAGCGTGGCGGTGTGTGCAGGACCCGGGGTGACCGCTGCCCGTGCGCTGCAGCGCGTGCTCCGACCGGTGAGTCCCGTCCCTCCCGTCCCGGACCGCCACCGGAAGAGGACGCCCCGTCCCGCGGCCGGACCGCCCATGGGTGGCCACGGCGCCGGTGGCGCTGCCACCGGGGGAGGCATGCGGGTGGCCGCGACGACCCGGACGACGCCGTGGGCGCCCCGGACGGTGGCGGCACGCGCAGACCGACACCGAGGACCACCCGTAGACCGGCCCGCCCTCCGCACGGCCTCGGCCACGGCGCCGGCGACTCCGCTCACCTTCTCGGGTCGGACCTCCGGCGGACCTCGCGCTGCGCCCGCAGCGCAGTCATGCCGGAAGTCGCCCGGTTGGTCGCCTGCCGCGATGCCACCGCGCCATCCAGGACAGGATCCGCCGGGCGCTCGAGGCGGCCCGGCTGCCGAAGACGCAATGGTTCCTCGACGAAAACTCGGCGGATGCCTGGTCGTGTGGTGACGACTCGCCTCGGCGCCTCGGCGCCTCGGCGTCTCGGCGCCTCGGCGCCCGTGGGCCGGTGCCGGCTCCCGTGAGCTCGCAAGTGCCCGCTCGCGTTGCGCCTGTGGAGTTGGTGCGGACTCGCGCACATCGCGATGAGCCCGCGCTGTCGGGCTCAGCAGGCAGTGACCTCGGCGGTGTACTCGTGCCAGACATTGCCGCGCGCGTCGCTGGTCTCGACGGGACCGGTGACAGTGAAGGTGGACCAGTCGGCCGTCCCGGCCGGTGGTAGCCGCAGCCTCAGCTGCGCCCGCAGCCCAGCCGCCGCGCGCTCGTGGTGGGCGTAGGGCAACGCGGTCCGGGCCTGGTAGGTCACCACGGCGATCATGGTCGGTGATCCGGCCGCTGCGGCGGCGGAGCGCTGGTGGGCCCTCCTCCGGCCGGGTGAGGCCTACCCGCCGACATCGGGTGTCACCCGCCCGCGGGGTCGCCCGCGAGCGGGCGTCCTCGACCGCGACCAGTCGCTGACCGTCACCGTGCCGCGCCGCGGCGATCCAGCCGATCATCGCCGGCGCTCGAGCACCGCCGGCGATGACCGTGGTCGGGCAGCAGGCGTTGCCGGAAACGGCCACGCTGATGATCGAAGAAGCCCGCCGGTGGGCGCGGTCGCGGGGGAGGGCGGCGTGGTCGGACCCATCAAGAGGTGACGGTGTGCCGGCAGCACGAGCGAACCACCCCGCCCGGCACGGGCGGTGTGCTGCTTCGTGCAACCCCGGCGTCCATCCTCAAGGTCGCGTCGCGTCCCCCGTGCCCGGCATGTCCGCATGGTCGGCGTAGGCCAGGGCCAACTGCTCGAGAACCCGCTGCGCCAGCACTCGCGCCCCCTCCATGCCCGGCGCAGTCCCGAAGGTCAACGCGGCCTCGCAGTCGTGAACGATGCGGCGCCGACGCGCACATTCCTCACGCACCGCGGCAGGGTTGAACTGTCGGATCAGCTGCTCCTCGTGCGGCTCGAAGCGGTGCTGCTGAGTGCGGCCGTACAGCTGGTCGTGCCGCTGGCCGCTGGTGATCCACTCGTAGAACGGAAAGGCCTTCCGCTCGTACACGGTGTCTCGCTCGCTGGCGAGCTCCTCGAGCTCGTCGATGCGCGCCAGGAGAAATGCGGCAAGACTGGTCATGGGCGCTTCCTAATCCGACCTACCGACAGATCCCGCCGTACGGCTGCGACGGCCGCTCCGTGCCGCGGTGCTCCGGCAGGTTGGGACGTGAGCCAGGGACGGGCCCCAGCAGGGACGGGCCCCAGCAGGAAGCGGAAGCGCCGCGAGTCGGAGACGTCCTCGTCGTCCGGCGAGCACGGGATTCGTGCGCGGCACGGGCCCGGCGCGACCGGGACATCTCACGCTTGTCTGCGGTCCGCGGCTGCGGACGTCGGGGGCGCAGAACGCAGGCAACGCCGGCCTCCCAGGCCGGCGAGATCCTCGATGCGCCGTCCGCAGCAGCGCGGCGGAGGACGCCGGTGTCAGCGCGGTGCCGTCCGCACCATCGCCATCAGTTCTGCGGCGATCTCTGCTGCGATCTCGTCCGCATGCTGCCCAATCGCAGCCGCTTGCACGCCCTGCTGCGGCTCCATGACCGCCCGCGCCCCCTGCCGGGAGCGCATCCCCTGCCCGCGCTGACGCCCGGTCACGTTGCGCGGATCGCCCTCGAACACTCGGTCCAACGGCCCCAAGGAGGCGGCCACGGCCACCGTCTCCACCTGGTCACTCAGGAACGCTCCGGCCAGGCGCAGCAGGCCGGCGCTGCGGCGGCGGAGGTCGTCATCATCGACCAGTGCGCCCATGAAGTCGGTCGGCAGTGCCTCGAAGGCGTCGACCTGCCCCGTGCGGTACACCGCCACGCCGCGGTAGGTGTGCTCCTGCCGGTCGAACAGATCGGTGCCGGGGCGTCGGCTGTCCGGCGCCCACGCCCATGCCAGCTCTCCGCTCGCTCCAACGTGCAGAGCATCCTCTTCGCGGAAGAATCCCTGCTCGCGGCTCCGACGCGCCAGCGCAGTGGGTAGCGCCTGCAGGCGCGAGGCCAGCAACGACGGCGTCGCGACCGGGACGAGATACACATCCAGCACCGGAGCAGACAGCCCCCTGTCCTGCAACGCAGGCTGGTCCCCCCGCCGGGCCAGAGCTGGTGCCGTCGCGATCGGCCTCCAGGTCAGCGAGCGAGGACGGGCGCGTACCTCGGCCAGCGCAGCCATCACCGCCTCGTTCAACGACAACGGGTCGGTGAACGAGGCACGAAAGCGACCACCGACGTAGTGCTGCACCTGCTCCTTGAACGCCGCCTGCCGCGGTTCGTCCGGTTCGTTGGTCTCCTTCACGAAGACCAAGACCTCCTTGCCCAGCCGGCGGGCCAGGATGAACTCCTCCTCCGTCGGTGCCACACCACTGTCGGGAAACGGTTGCCCGTAACGCGGCCCGAGGAGCAGGACGTACACGTCGCAGGCCTCGACGCCGGCCAGGCAGGCCTCCCGCGGCGTCCGCCCCAGAGCGGTGAAGTCCTCGAAGCGACTCGGCTCGTACGGCGGAACCACTCTCAGCAACGCCGCCAACGCCCCCCGCTCATCGCCGAGGGCATAGGTGACCGAGGAGATGAAGACCCGCACCGCTCCACGTTAGCCAGCACGCCCGACCGACATTGCGTGCCCGCAGTCATCCCGTCCCTACCCGTCCCTCGGCCCTCGTGCCCGTGGCGCAGCAAGCGCGGGGCGTGCGGACTCAGGCTCTCGGCTGGTCGGGTGCGAGCCGGTGGTGGCCAGGACGCCAGCCGCCGCCAGCGCCCGGGTAACCCGGCCGCAGCCTGTGGCCCGGCCCTGCGGCGTCGTGAGGACGGGCGCAGCCACCGGCACACCGTCTTCGCCCGTGAGCAGCGCCGCACGGACCGGCCGGCGCCGGGCGATCGCCACGTGCACCCGGGCCTTTGCTCATCCCGGACCCGCCGGCATGAGCGGCGTTCGCCGCGGCCGGCTGAGCGCTGCCGCACCGTGGCATCGAAGGGACCGGCCACCCTAGAATCGACCAGTGCGCCCCGCTTCCGACCAGTGGTGGAGGGACAGTGTCGGCTACGAGATCTACGTCCCGTCCTTTCAGGACAGCAACGATGACGGGTGGGGTGATCTGCCCGGTATCCTCTCCCGGCTCGACTACCTCGTCGACTTGGGTGTTGACCTCCTCTGGCTGTCGCCCATCCATCCCTCACCGTTCGCGGACGGCGGCTACGACGTCGCCGACTACTTGTCCGTCAATCCACGCTTCGGCCACCTGAAGGACGTCGATCGCCTCATCGCAGCGGCGGACGACCGCGGGCTCCGGATCCTGCTCGACCTGGTGCCCAACCACACGTCCGTCGCGCACCGATGGTTCCGCGATGCCCGCACCGCCAGAGGAAGTCGCCATCGGGACTACTACTGGTGGCGGGATCCCAGCCCCAACGGCGGTCCGCCGAACAACTGGGTCAGCGCCTTAGGAGGCCCAGCATGGACTCTCGATGAATCGACGGGTCAGTACTACTTGCACCTCTTCGACGAGTCCCAGCCCGATCTGAACTGGTCCAATGCTCAGGTGGCCGCCGAGTTCGACACCATCATGGACTTCTGGCTCGACCGCGGATTCGCGGGCTTCCGAGTTGATGTTCCGCATGTGATGGCCAAACATCCAGACCTGCCGGACAACCCGCGGCTGCCTGAGGAAGAGGTGCAGGGCGACGTCCGAGGGATCCGCGACTGGGATCGCTTCGAGCATCGCTTCGACCTCGACCAGCCCGCCCTCGAGGGGATCTACGAGCACTGGCGTCGGCGCGTCGACCAGCACGGTGGCCTCCTGCTCGGGGAGATCAACATCGTCGACCCCACCCGATTGGCCCGTCACACCACCCAGGAGCGGCTGCACCTTGCCTTCTGGTTCGGACTGATTCGGCGAGAGTGGGCTCCGGACGACTTCGACGAGCTCATCCGCGAAGCCGCTGCAAGCCTGCCGGACCTGGCATGGGTGCTCAGCAGCCACGATCGTCCCCGTGCGGTCACTCGATACGGAGGGGGCGCCGCCGGTCGACGCCGGGCCCTCGTCCTGGCCACGCTCACCATCGGTCTGTCCGCGCTGCCCTTCCTGTACCAAGGAGACGAACTCGGGCTGGAGGACGTGACCATTCCGGCGGATCAGGTCCGGGATCCGGCGGCACTCAACGGCACCGGCGAGACCTACACCCGCGATGCGGCGCGCAGCCCGATGCCGTGGGCTCCACGGCCGGGCCTGGGCTTCACGCATGCGTCGACGCCCTGGCTGCCGTTGGGCGAGCGATCGACCGCGGACACCGTGCAGGTGCAGCTCACCGACCCGCATTCCATGCTGGCGCGCTACCGAACGCTCCTGGCGGTGCGCCACCGCTGCACTTCCCTGCGGCACGGCCGGGTCACCTGGTTGGAAACGCCTGGCTGTGTCCTCGCCTACCGGCGTGGGGATTGCCTCGTGGCCGCGAACCTCGGGCCGGAAACCGCAGACCTTCCCCTGCCGGACGGATCCCGCTGGCGGTTGGAGTTCGACACCTCGACGCGGCACTCGACCGGCGCGCTGGCCGGTTGGCTGGCGATGGCACCGGAGCAGGCCGTCATCCTCGCTCGGGAGTGACTACCGCGTGATGCAGCAGCGTGCTGGTGCCCGGGACGGCATGGTGCCCGGATCGGCTTGCGCGGGAGCGCCATCGGCCCGATCGGGTGGGATTGAACGGCCTGGTGGTGCAGGCGACCTAGCGACGGGGATGCCGATGACGGGACGGGCCGACGTCGGCGGCTCCCCGCGGGCCCAGACGCAGCACCGGACCACGACGCGACGCTGCACATCGGCGCCACGGGGGCCGGATCGGCGTGCGCGGCCTTCCGCCGGAGCGCCCGTGGTTGCATGAGGGGCGCCGGCACAGCCCGCGGCGCCGGCACAGCCGGCTTCGCCAGGCCCGGCCGGGCGGCGTACGCATAGCGCTTGCGCGAGGTGACGCGGAAGGCGGCGTCCGCCTGACCGGGGTGCTCCCACTCCGACTGCTGGGAGCGCCCGGCGGACGTTCCTGATGCGGTCGGTGCTCACTCCGGACCGCCTGTGCGTGGGCGTCCGACAGTCCGGTCTCCTGATGAAGGCGGCAGTGCATCGCATGTTCAGCAGCAGTCGGCGTTGGAACCACAACATCGCCTACCACCCCGTCGTCCTCACGGCTGTTCCTGACGGATGCGCGCGCGCGATAGATGTGGGCTGTGGTGAGGGTTTGCTTACACGCGAGATGCGCAATGTGGTCGAACACGTCGTCGGTGTCGACTCGGACGCAGCGAGCGTTCATCTGGCGCGCGCCCAGGAACCGGGAATCAGCTATCTCGTAGGGGACCTCCGGGCTCTACCCTTTCGCCCTGAAACGTTCGACTTCGTAGCGAGTGTGGCGGCGCTCCACCACGTGGATGCGGGCGTTGGTCTCGCTCGTTTGTCCGATCTGCTTCGACCCGGGGGAGTGCTGGCCGTCGTCGGTCTAGCCCGCAGTCGTTATCCTGTTGATCTGCCGCATGACTTAGCTGCCGCCATCGTGCACAAGGTGCACGGCCTCCTCCGACCGACCTGGGAGCATCCGTCGCCGACCGTCTGGCCGCCACCTGAGACCTACGCGGGAATGCGGCGCCTGACCGCGGCACTCCTGCCCGGTCGCCGCTTTCGGCGGCACCTCCTGTGGCGCTACTCAGTCGTCTGGACCAAACCGGACCGCTAGGCACGAAGCGCCGGGGGTGCTACGGCGGCTCGGCCGCGGGACCCCATGCTCGGTGTTCGTCAGGACCGCAGATGACGAGACGGAGTCCACTCGGTGTGACGTCCGTCGATTGACGTGGCACCTTCCGCTGGCCGCTGGCCGCTGGCCGCTGGCCGCTGGCCTTTGGCCGCTGGCCGCGCAGCGAGCCCGGCTACGCCCGCGGAGTCTCCGCCCCGCCGTCCTGACCGGCCTCGTCACTGGTCGGATGTGTTGCGACCATCCCGGCCGCTGACGCGGGAGGGGGGGCATCCACCGGCGTCAGCGACCGGCGCAGTCACCGAACACGGCCGGCGCCGATCTGGACGGCGACCAGGGACGCGTCCGCATACCTCGGTCGAAGGTGCACGAGACTGGGCCCCCCGTCGCGCAACCACCTACCCCAGCGGCAAGGCACCCTGCTGCTACCCCGGCGCGGTCCGACACCGTGCCTTGATACCTACTCGGCCTCCAACCCACAGGCCAACGTCGAAACCGCCGCGGACCAGGGCGCGACACCGTTGAGACCAGCTGGGGGCCACCGTCGGCTACTGCGTCTGAATGAAGGCCACCATCTCATCCCAGTACGGCGGAAGTTCGTCGTAGACCGAGCCGAGCACCGGGTCCTGACGGGCGCGGGTGACCCACACGGTGCGCGCTCCTCGTTGCATCGCCAGCCCGATGACCTGACGCATCGTCGGGGCATCGACGCAGTCATTGATGGTGTGCACCCGCCGCGCGCTATGGGCGAACACGCGTACACCCGGCTGCCAGCCCCACAATGCGGTCCACCACGGTGGCGGAGGCAGCAGATTCTGGGTGTCGCAGAAGTCCAGGGCGCCGTACCGGTTGAGGTAGGCGTCCACGCCTTCCTCCCACAACTGCAGCAAGTCGGGATCGAGCCGGCGCATCCACGGGTCGGGCGTTCCGGCAGCATCGACGGCGTCGTCGGGCCATTGCGGGGCGAGCGGATAGACGCGCAGGCCCAAGCTGCGCACGTGGTGGGCGTAGGCGTGGTAGTTGGCAGCTACTGCCGAACTGCAGGACACCGGTCCCTCGTCGAGATAGATGCCTGTCAGCCGTGACCCGAGGTTGGCATGCCACTGGGTGACCTCCGCCGCGACCTCCGGCACGGGCCGCGTGCCGTTCTTGACCGGTATGTAGCCGTAGAGCTGTTGTCCGGCTGCCCGGCAGCCGTCTAGGGCGGCCGTCCACTGTCCGTAGGTTGCCCAGTCCGGGCGCAGCCCGCGGACGCTACCTTCTACGACGACCACGCGGACGGCAGAGCCAGCCGCAGCTATCCGGGTCCACTGGTCGAACAACCAGGCGCGGGTCATCTCCCGGCCGGCCGAATCCATCCGACCGGGGCGCTCGACCATGAAGGCGGCGACAGCCAGCGCCGGTGAGCCGAGGGTGAGACGGCTCATCAGGCGAGCCAGCCACTCCGGAGGTCGGACGATCCGGCCGCTCAAGCCCGGGATGCGCGGAAGACGCGGCATGGACATGGGGAGGCCTCCCCTCAAGGTGACCGGATCAGTGTCGAACCGAACCCACCAGAGCTGTCAAATGCCGTGGCGCTGTCGTTCCGACAGTCGCCGCAGAGTTTCGCGGTGCGTTCACGTCGCCGCCGACAGCGGGCCGCTCGTGCCTGCGTCGACCTGGCGATCGCCTCGGCAGTAGCGGTACACGCCGACGCGGGGGTCCGGGCCGACGGCGGCGTTCCTCGGCCACCGCAGCGGGTGACCGCCCCCGGCGGTGGGGCGAGGAGTGCTTGCGTGTCTTCGCACCACGTTCTGCGCCTGGCGGAACGCCCGGCGGTCGGTCGAAATACGTCGACCCAGCTCAGCGTCGAGTCCGCCACGCATAGGAGGTTGACGCCAGGGACCAGCGGAGGCTCCGCTGGCCGCCGGTTCGAGCATCAGCTGACTGGCCCGCCACTCCTAAGTGGAGTTGCGGGCGACTGAGTCCTCCTCGAGGGCAGCACCGACAGATTCACCGCCATCACCGCCTGGCGCGTGGTTCGATTACAGGAGCATGCCCCGGTCAGACGGGCGAAGCCGCCCTTGGACGCGGCTCGGCTCGGGGTGGCCAAGGCAACCGGCCATCGATGGCACTGAATCGGCGCGACCATGGGTCTTGTGCAAGACGTCAGCAGGACCCGTTGTGCTCCGGTCCTGCTGCCGTTGCAGACCAGCGGCGGCTTGGGGCGCACGTCCACTTACTTCGTTGGGAGGCGTTGTGATGGTGCCGGCCTTGGTTCTGGTCGACCTGCAGGAGCGGATTGTGCGGGAGTCGTGGAGGCCCAGGACCGGACAGGCAGTCGCGGCGACCTGTCTGCGTCTGGCAAGCGCGGCGAGGCAGGCTGGCAGGCCAGTCATCGCGGTCCAGTCCTGGCGGCTGGACGCTCGTGGTGACCGGACCGTCGTCGACGGTGACGAGCTCGTCGCCGGCCTGCTGGAGCTGGCCACCGATGTGGTCACGAAGCATTCCTGGGGCGCGTTCGGCGGCACGACACTGGACGCGGTCTTACGTCATCGTGGCGTCAACCACCTCTTCCTGGGAGGGATCGCGACCAACTTCGGCGTGGAGTCGACTGCCCGCGCGGCGGACGACCTGGGATACAGGCTCACTCTGATCGAGGACGCCATGACCAGCACAAGCGACGAGGCGCATTCTTTCGCGATACGCGAGATCCTTGGCAGGCTCGGAACGGTCGCTGACGAGCGAGCTGCCACCGAGGCGCTCGTGGAGCGTTAGCCGCTTGGCGAGACCGTCGAAGACGTTGGCGTCGGCCGACTAGTGCATCCGCCGTCAGCAAGTCCAGCCTGAGCCGTAGCCAAACTCAATGGAAAGCTTGGCCCAGCCAACGCCGGTGGAGAGCGTGAAGGCGATGCCCTCGAGCACGTCCCGGTCGGAGGTGCGAGGGCAGTTGGTGCGGCCGTGCACCGCCGGAGGGCAGGGTGAGATCAGCGACTCGACCGGTACCTAGGGCTCGTTAGTGAGCGGCCGCGGCGGCGGGGAAGCTGTCGGCGACGACATGGGCCGCAGCCTGCGCTCATGCCTCATGGTCCGACAGAGCCTGAGGACCTACATCCGCAAGGCGCTTGGCCGACGCCTCTCCATCGCGGTCAGCACCGCCGTGGGGGTGATGGTGGCCGCGGGCGGTCTGGGCGTCCTCACCCAGGGATCCACCACCGGAGCTGCAATCGTGGTGACGGGCCTCGCGCTCCTGTTCGCCGGGCTCATGCCCGTGCTGGCCCAGGGGGTCGACACGGTCACCGGTGCGGCGCCCCCGACCGCGCCGGGGACGCTTCCGCGCTGTCCGAGACGACTCAGGAACTCGGCGGCGCCTTTGGCATCGTCGTCCTCGGCAGCATCGCTGACACCGTCGACCGCGTCCAGGTCGGCGATCTCCTTCAGGACATCCCGGCAGCAGTTTCGAGCACAGCCCTCGACACCCGGGCCGGCGCCCTCAGCGTCACCAGCGACCCGCCAGCTACGGTTCGCTCAGGTGCGCTGGTGGCATTCACCAACGGCCAGCACACCGCTGCCGCGGCGGGCGCGGTTGTCGTCACCGTGGCTGCCGCTCTGGCCGCTGCTCTTCTGCGGCCTCGACCACAGCGTCCCTCCCGAGGGTCGGATGACCGCGCCTGATCGCCGTGCATGTCGACCGCGGGCGCTCCCGCCGCTTCGCCGCCGGCGTGAGACGCCGGGGTGGAGGCGCAATCGGCACACACGCGTGGCTGCTGTCGAGGTCGGTCGTGTCAGCAGATCGCGGTCTGCCGGTCTGGAGTCCGGCTCCGTGATCCCCGTGCCCGGTGAGGAGATCGGCGAGCGGTACCTCACGCGGGCGCACGCCTGCCGTCGGGAAACTGGCCCGCGCGCTCAACCGGGCCGATCGGCCGCGTGCGGCGAGGCGGGCGGCTCCACGGCCAATGACTGGCTGCACGCAGGCCTTCCGCGACGCCGCGATTCGGCAGTCACTACGCCGGCACGCTCACCACGGCTCCCGCCGGAGCGGCGAGGCGCCGCTGTACGTGGGAGCTGAGCGGTCAGTGGCTTCCAGTCGTGCCCATGATCTGGATGATCGAAGGTCCGCGCCGCAAGCCTCCGGTGTCCCCGCGACCAGAACGGACCATGCTCGACGTAATCTACCCCTGCGCCAGTTTGGACAGAGGTAGCAGCGCAGCATCGGTGGACCGGAACCCGCAGGCATCTCGATAGAAGGACCCCATTTGTCCTTCGAAATCCACGTGCAGCCACGTACAGCCGGCGCGCGCGGCCTCAGCGGCAGCCGCCCGAACTAGCGCCTTGCCGATGCCACGTCGCCGGTAATCGGGATGCACCACGGTGTCGACGAGGAAGGCATGGGCGCCACCGTCCCAGCACACGTTGACAAATCCGACGAGTTGCTCGCCTACGAACGCGCCGACCCACGTCAGGCTGTGACGTGCCAGGCGCTGCGCCCACGAACCAGTCGGCGTAGCCGTGACGCCGAAGGCGAGCGCATGCAGCCGGGACAGCACATGGTCATCGACGGGGTAGCGGACGCGCAGGTCAACGGAGGTCACGACCACGGATTGTCCGCCCACGGGCCATCTGGTCGATGGAACATCCACCACCGCGACCGGCGCGAACGATGAGGACCGCAGTGAATGTCGTCTACGCCAACTGGCTTCCTTCTCGCTGCCGGAGGCACCGTGCACGCATCGTTCCCGTCCGCGACGAACAAGCCGTCGCAGACGATGCCGAGAAGCCACTACGGCCCTGGGATCTGCACACAGCCGTCTCGGTCAGTCGGCGAGGTGCAAGGCAAGAAGCAGGTCATCGACGACCAGCGTGGATGCGGCGCCGGCCTGGTGCACCGCATCGAGTACCAGGTCCAGCCAACTGCCAAGGGCACTCTCAAGGCCTTCGTGCATCACGATCGGTCCGTCGACGGGGCGGTAGTTCAAGACTCGAGAGGACTCGTCGAGGGGTACGAAGGAGCCGACCACCACCGGATCAGGACGTCGAAACACCTGCGGTGCGGGCTAAATGCTTAGGCGTAGCCGGCGGGATGCGTCGGCCGTAGAGCGGTACAGGTCGAGGTCGTGAACGCGGCAGTCGCGGGAGCACCTGCCTGGGCGATCGGTTGGGCGCTGGCCGCGGTCGGGTTCCGTGCCCGCTCCAGCGGGTCGTTCCGGAGCAGCCGACCGGACGGGCGAGCAGTGGGGCCGAGACGACGCTGCGACCGTGAACGGAGAAGTCCGCGATCGCGGCCATGTCGGTGCGGGCCATCGCCGGGGGAGTGGCTTCGACGAAGTGGTGCTGCGCAAGCCGCTCCGTCGGCCAGTTGGGACGAGGTACTCAGCCGCGGACAGGAGTCGGCGACCCGTGCGAGGGGCGCAGCAGGCGCCGGATCCGTGGTGAGGTGCCGACTTAAGTCTGCGCTGCGAACCCTGCAGCTTTGAGAACTCGATTCAGCGCCGTGGCGAGCATGGAGCCGTAGCGCAGTTCGGGATCGAGCGATGGATCGTAGATGGTGACTTCGAATCCGATTGCGCGGGGATCGGCGAGGAGGGGTATCAGAAGGGAGGACAACTCGTCGTAACTCAAGCCGCCGGGTTGTCGCGAGTCCACACAAGGCATCACGTCGTCTGCCAAGACATCCGCGTCGAGGTGTACGAGAAAGCCGTTGGTGTCTTCGGCGACCGTTGCGAGCAAGGTGTCGACCAAGGCTGACTCGTCGGCCCCGCGCATGTCGTGCAGGCTCATGGACCTGATCCCGGTCTTCGTCAGGGACGGCATGTCCAGTTCCTGAGCTTCCGCCTCGTCGCGGTACCCCACCACGAAGACGTCCTCGTCTCGGAACAACGGCGCCCTCCCGTGCCAGTTCGCCAGGACGCTTGGTCCGCGGCCGGTCGCGAGAGCCAGATCCATGCCGGCGATGCCGCCATGGTGGTCTGGCCGCGGGAGGTAGAAGTCGGCGTGGCCGTCAATGAAGACAAGGCCATAGCGGGCATGGCTGCGGAGCCCGAGGCCTGCGCCGAGCAGGATGCTGCAGTCACCACCGAGAAGCAGGATGAATCGGCTCTCGCGCCGAGCAGCGTGGACGGCCTGGGCCGTCCGTTCGGTGACGGCTTGGACCCCGCGGGGATTTGGCACGAAGAGCTCGGCATGGCGGCCCGCGTTCCACGGCGGCACCGGGATGGCGGGGAGCGTGGTGGCACGCAGCCCCGTGAGCAAGCCCTGGTCCATCAGCGCCGTGGGCGCCAGGTCGACTCTTGGCGCACGGCCGTGCGGACCCGCTCGAAGGCCCAAGGCGGAGGGAACCGGCACGACACTGATGTGCCGTTCGCTTCTCTCCGCTGAAGGCATCCGAGGCCGTATCACTGTGGGCCGATTGGTCACGTGCGACCCTGCTCCCTCGCGGTAGGTCGAGGAGGAACACCCTAAGCCAAGTCACAGAAATACACCACGACGTCTGCCGGGTACGGCGATGACCGATGCTTGTTCCAGGCGGCGCTGCGGGCGGCGAGGGGAGCTATCGGCCCAGTCGCGCTGCGGCGGCGTGGAAGCACTTCGCCGCAGCATGCAGCCGACGCGGTGGCTTCGGTCCCGCTACGACCGGGTGGGTCGTCCCCGTCGATCTGTCTCCAGGTCACAGTCCTGCGGGGAGGCGATGCCACATCGATCTAGTCGCTCCTTGAGCTTCAGGGCTCGGGTCGGTCAGATCGCTAGGGCGGCAGCACTCGACTCGGGCATCCGCTCAGGCGGCCACTGCGTTCACCGGCACTTCGATGAGACAGGGTGCACGCCCGGTTCTTCACTCGCAGGGGCCACACTGATCAGCCCGAGCCGCTCAGCCGGGGCAGTCACCGGCGTCTCGACCGACTCGGCGCACCGTCTCGACGCTGGCCACTGCCATCGACGGGGCGCATCGACGACGAGTGCTCGAGAGCTCGGCGTGCGGGGCACGGTGCGCTCGCATGACCCTGCGCCACCGACCGATTTTCCACCGCCGCCTCCGTCCTTGTGCCGCAGCTGCTGGATCGCTGGCGCATCGCCCTTAGATGTGCCAGCGACGGACTGCATTCCCGCGACGACCAGGCAACAGACCGATCCGAGCGATGGGAGCAGCGCCGTCCGACAGTCCGTCCAAGGGTCATCAGGAGCTCGCCGCCGCGCCGCCATATCCGGAAGGGCTGGTCTGACCGTCACGAATCGACCGCGGTCCGATCCAGTGAACTCACGTCTAGTCAGGTCGTTCCGATCGTGCCGTCCGGGAGGAAGCTAGGCCTTCGTCGCCGACGGCCTCGCGGCCAACATCCTGGTGTGCGCGCTCAATAGTCTTCCTGATGGGTTCCGCGGCACGGGCAACAGGAGTGCTCGACCGTGGCAGGCGGCAGGTCCTGCAGCGGTGGCGACGGTCCGGTAGGTCTGTCGCATTGTGTCGGGCGATCTGGATTCTCGCCGACTATTGACGACGATGACGGTTGTGGTGTGCGAGGGTCAGCCATCACCGCGACGCCATCGTCGGTCCGACTCCTCACCCGGCCGAGGGACTTGCGCTCGCGCCGGCGGTAGCCCTGCGATGGTTCCGCTGGCACTATGGCTTAGCGACCACATCGGATCGGAGCGCCATGCGACAGACTCTGCGACTTTGCGACCTGCCACATGACGGGATCGCCGAGGCGGTGGACGAGGTGCAGGTTCTGATCGACCAGAGCCGGCGCACCCTGGACGTGTGTTCGGACCATCTCGCGATCCTCAGCCAGCTTCCGCTGGCCGGGGAGGCACCGTCGAGTTCGGACCGACCGGTTGAGGTCAGTCGTCGAGCGGAGCCGGCTGATGCGGCGGAGCCAGCATCGGCTACGCCACGACGGCGCAATGCGCATCCACGGTCCAGCGAGCCGCGTCGCAGCGCCACTCAGGCAGGCAGGCTCCCAGGCAGTCGTCGTGCGTTGCAGGAGGAACGAGCGGCCGTCCGGGAATGGGCGCGCGCTCAGGGCCGGGCGGTCGGGGACAAGGGACGTCTCCCAGCCGGCCTGGTGGACGAGTACCGGCAAGCGTCAGCCGGCTGAGGTACTCACCGTCTCAGCGCCGCACCCGGTGGTGGACCCTCTGCCCGCCATTAGGTGCGTCACGGCGACGGCTTCATCGACGTCCGCGAGGACTTGGCGCGCACGTTCCAGGAGGGTTGTGCCTGCCAGGGTGAGCTCAACCTGGCGGGTCGTGCGTCGCAGCAGCTCGCAGCCCAGTAGCCGTTCGAGCGAGCGGATCTGTCGACTCAGCGCGGGCTGGGACAGATACAGCTGATGAGCTGCTCGACTGAAGCTCAGCTCGCCGGCCACCGCGACGAAGGCTCGGAGATGGCGGAACTCGATCGCCGTAGGGGCATGCGCAGTCCTCGCTACACCGCTCAGGCCATCGTTCATGACGCAGTCCTGCCATCTGGGTTGGTAGCTACCACGCAGAGCAGTCGACCGGCGGGGTCGAGTCGCTCTACCAGTCGAAGAGCGCCTGAATGAACCACGGAGCAGCCCCGGGGGCGTCATGCTCTACTGCGGCGGCGGGCACGTCAAGAGCCGCGCCCAGGCGGCTCTCCTTCCGGTCTGAGCCGGCGCCAGCCCAGCCAATAGGCGCGGCATCGTGTCGATGGTGACTGGTCGACCGAAGTCGTCGATGCGTGGTCGTTCGGCGTCAGGCGAAGGCGTTGCGATCGACCACCGTGGCGTGGTCGCATCGGACCATGCGCATTCTGCTTCTGGGCGGCACCGCCTGGCTCGGGGGTACGTCAGCTCCACCGCGAGGGGGCGAGGTCATGCGGTCACCTGCCTGGCCCGAGGTGAGTCTGGTCCGCTGCCGGCCGGTGTGGAGTTCATTCGTGCCGAGAGAACCGCCGCCGACGCCTACGCGGAGGTCCGTGGCCGCGACTGGGACGCCGTCATCGACGTCGCTCGCCAGCCCGGCCATGTCCGCGGTTCCGTTGCGGCGCTCGCAGACGCCAGCACGTACGTCTTCGTTTCGTCAGGCACCATCTACGCCGACCACAGCGTCGTCGGTCAGGATGAATCGGCAGCCATCCGCCGGCCGCTCACCGACGACGTGATGCCGAGTATGGACCTTTACGGCGAGGCGAAGGCTGCGTGTGAGCAAGCCGTCCAGGCAGCCTTTCCGGATCGACATCTTGTGGCGCGGGTCGGGCTCATCGGCGGGCCCGGCGACGTCTTCGGTCGCTCCGGTTATTGGCCGTGGCGGTTCGCTCACCCGGCCGCCCCGGAGCGAGCAGTCCTGGTCCCCGACGAGCCCGACCTGCCCGTGCAGGTCATCGACGTCCGTGATCTAGCCGTCTGGCTGGTCCTGGCGTGTGAGGACCGAATCGTCGGAACGTTCAACGCCACGGGCGAGGCCCTTCCGCTGCCCGAGCACCTCGCCGCGGCCCGTGAGGCCGCCCAGCACGACGGGCCGGTCGTGGCCGTCCCCGGCGGCTGGCTGCTGGCTCAGCAGGTGCAGCCGAGGGCTGGCCCCCGGTCGATGCCCCTGTGGCTGCCCGACCCCGCCTGGCGTGGCTTCAACGCCAGGAGCAGCGCGGCCGCGCGCCAGTACGGCCTGACCACGCGTCCACTCGTCGAGACCCTCCGCGACACGCTGGCTTGGGAGCAGTCCCGGAGCAGTACGCCGCGCCCGTCGGGATTGACCGACGACGAGGAGCGCGAACTCCTCGGCCGCTTTCGGTCGGGCGGCGCATCCTGAGACCGGTACGGCGCGTCGCCGCTGCGGGTTCGCGTCCGCAGTCCTCCGCCCCGGGGCGTCTTGCGCCGCGGGCTGCGGAAGCCGTTCGCAGTGGTCCGCTGCGTCGGCGTGTCGCACGCTGCCGGCGATTTCCGTTGTTCTGGTGCAGGACGGGGTAGCGGATGCACCCGCAGGGGATCACCGAGCTTCCAGTGGGCCTGATGCCGGCTGGTCCGCCGTGGCACAGCCTCAGGCCCGGCCTGGCACTAGCCGAAGCCCGAATGAGGTCACCAACGGGCCAGCCCGGCTGGCTGTCGGAGCCGCTGCTGGCCGGGTGGGCGCACTTGGCCGACGCGGTGGGCGATGCCGGTCGATGCACCACAGCGCTGCGTAACCTGCTCGAGCAGGCGGACCTGCGGGTCGCCTTGCATGGGGACGCCGCGCCCCGCCTCGTCGTCGTGGCCGGGATCGGTCCCGAGGACGCCCTCGCGCTGGTCTCGTTGACCCTGTTCGTCCATGCAACCGGATGGAACCGGATAGGCCGGTGCGCCCGGACGGGCTGCGGGCGTGTCTTCGTTGACATCACGAACGGGGCGTCGCGACGGGCCTGTGACCATCACCTGCGACGCCGCCAAGGGTGAGGTGCACAACGCGGGGTGGCCGACAGCCAGGGCGCCGCGGGACGAGCGCCGGTCGGCGCCCGCCCCGCGGCGCCCTGGGCGGGCCTCAGCTAGGCGGCCTGCTCCCGCTCGGGGTGCACCTCGGCGGTCGCGAAGGGCGTCGGGCGCAGCGCGCTGTAGGTCGCCCCGGCTGCGGTGGAGGAGGTCTCCACCACCGCGAAGCCACTGGGAACGGAGGTGTCGAACAGCCGACGGCCCTGCCCGACCACAACGGGAAAGGTCAGCAGGCGGTACTCGTCGATTAGTCCCGCCTCGTGCAGGGTCCGAGCCAGGCGCAGGCTCCCGTGGACCTGCAGCTCGCCGCCGGGCCGCTTCTTCAGTTCGGCGATCGCATCCAGCGGGTCGCTCATGATGAGGTGCGTCGGGGACCAGTCGGCCGCCGGCTGGGTGCTGGTGACGAGGTGCTTGGTCTTGGTGTTCAGCGCCGTGGCCACCACGTTGTCAGGCTCATCGACCGTGCTCCAGTAGCCGCGCATCATCTCGTAGGTGGTACGCCCGAGCAGGATCTCGTCAGCGCGGGTGAACCAGCCGCTGGCGATCTGCCCTGCGGAGTCGTCGAAGTAGGGGATGCTCCAGCCGCCCCGCGTGAAGCGTCCGCTGGCGTCCTCCTCGGCGCCGCCGGGGCCCTGCATGACTCCGTCGAGGGACAGGAAGGCGTGCATGGTGAGTTGCATTTCGTTCTCCTAGTTGCGGGTGGCGTCCGTGGGTTGGCCGTTCGTCCGATCAGGTGCGAGCGGAGTCCGGCGATTCCTGAACTCCCCGGTATCGAGCCGGGTATGTGGCGGATCGTCAACCGGAGCGGTGTGGTGGTCGGTTCCAAGTCGACGTGAATCAGTCTGAAAGGAGCACCGGGCGGCCGATAGGTGCAGATGTACTTCGTCGAAGCGGATCGCGGCGTCAGCGCCCGCGGCCCTGGGAGGGGCCGTCACACGCCGGCGGTCCGGGCAGCGCCGCGGTATGGCAAAGCCTGGTCGCCGAGATCCATGGCGAACACCGCTTGCGCTCGCCCGGCTCCCACCGGGCCGCCCAGCCTCGTGGAGGCCAGCGCCGATCGCACCGCCGAGCCCGGGAGCCGGCCGGGCTAGAGGGATTCAGTGCGGGAATGTCGGTGGCTTATCGGGCAGGCGGACGGTCGTCGCTGGTCGCGGCCGCGGCACCGGGCGCTGCCCTGGACCGTCGACTGCGAGGGTGAGCTCCCATGGCAGATCGCACGTGACCGGCCGTGGTCCGGCTGAAGGGCGCCCGGCAGCGACTGCATAGACGGCTGCGCCGTCGGCCAGGCGGGGTCGTGCAAGATCATCGGCTGCCTGATGCGGCCATTCTGGCCTGGCCGTCGGCCGGCACAGCCGCTCCCGCGGCGGAGACAGCGACGCGCTTCCCGCGGTAGCGCGACGGGTGACCGACGCACTGTGGGCAGATGTCCTCGACCGGCTCACAGCGGGCGTAATCGCTTCCGGACAGCGCCGCCCGGTGCCAACATGCTGCCGTGGGGCGCGCGACCCGGGCTGATCCGGCGACCGCCGCGCGGGCGAGTGCGGCGGTTCTCGGCCTTACCGTGCTCCTACCGGTGGTCGAGGTGTGGCGCATTGCGCTGGCAGCGCCGTCCGGCACGACCTGGAAGGCGATCACTCTGGGCGTCCTGATCCTGCCGCTGCACGTCCGGCACGTCCGCGCCGGCCTAGCCGGACGGCGGTCGGCGAGTCATCTGTGGACACTGGCGCTCCTCGCCGTACTGGTGCTGTCCGGACTCATGCTCGTCGGCTCGGCCTGGGTGCTGATGCTGGCGCAGTTGGCACTCTCCTGCCTGATCCTGCTGCCACGCGCCTGGGGGCTGGTCATGCTGGCAGCGACGGTCGTGGTGGCAGTACTTGCCGTGTCGGAGGGTGAGGCCTTCCGGGACCGCACGGCTTTCGTGGCGGCAGCGATCATCTTTCGCAGCGGCTCGGTGTTCAGCATCGTCTGGTACGTCTCGGTGTTGCGACGGCAGGCGGCAGCACGGGCAGCGGTCGTGCCCGTCGCCGTCGCGGAGGCCCGAGCGGTGACAGGCCGGGCGGTCCTCGACGTCGCCGCCCCCGCCTTGACCCGCATGCGGCAGTACGCCTCCGCCGCCGCCACTCAACTGGCTGCCGGCGACGAGGAAGCCGCGCGGTCAGATCTCGGCCGGCTGGTCGAGCTGAGCAGGACAACGTTGCGCCGCCTACGAGAGGCGATCAGGCAGCTGCACTCGACGGCCGCGACGAGCGAGTGGACGCGCGCAGCCGAACTGCTGCAGACGCCATCGACGGGGGCACAACCCCGCCCCGTCCCGCCTCCGTCGCCACCCGCGACCGGGCAGGTGAGCGCTCCACCCGTCCCGGTACCCGTGGGCCGAGGGTCGACGCTGGTGGTCATGGCGCTCGGGCAGCTGCCGGTTCACGTGTACGCCCTGTTGGCTTCGGCAGGAGCGCTCACCGGCACCGCGGTGGCATGGGGGTCCTTGGGTCTGGGCGTAGCCATCGTCGTGCTCCACGCGACCTTGAATGGATTGGTCCTCGCTCGTGACGGAGCCGTCATTAGCGCAGTCGCGGTAGGGGTTGCCGTCCTGGCCTGGATCGCGGTTCCGGTCATAGGCGTCGCCGGCGTCGCCGCCAGCTGGTACGGCATTGCCGCGCTGCTCGCCGTGCCCGGGTGGCGCGTCGTGGCAGGACTCAACGCGGCGGCGCTGCTCGTCGCGCATACCGTCGTCTCCTACCAGGCCTCGGGCGTGCCCACTCCCGCCGCCGAGTGGGTGTGGGCCGCGCTGTACCTCGGTGCGGTCACCGTGGCGGGCGTGCTGTGTCTGTGGCTTCCTCCGCACTTCATGTGGCTGCTCGACGACATCGAGCGCACCCGTCAGCTGTTGTCCGCGCAGGCCAGGACACAGGAGGAGTTGAGGTTGACCCGCGAGCTGCACGACCTCTATGGGCACGGGTTGTCGGCGCTGTCATTGACCGGCGACCTGGCGCTTCGGCTGCTTGCTCGCGATCCTGCGCTCGCCGCGGTCCAAGGCCCGCGGCTTGCCGCGATCGCCGACCGGTTGACCGAGGAATCCGATCTGGTCCTGCGCGGAGGGGTGTCCTTGTCCGTCGCGGCCGAACTCGAACGGGCCGCCCGGCTGCTGATGAGCGCCGGCATGGACGTGACGACGAACGTCGTGGGCCTCCCGGCGGGCAGTACCGCAGAAGCTGAGTCGCTGCTGTGTTGGGCGGTCCGTGAAGGGGTCACGAACATCCTGCGGCACAGCGCCGCACGCACAGTCGAGCTGAGGTTGCTCATCGAGGACGACGCGATCATCTTGCAGGTGGGCAACGACGGTGCGACCGGAGACACTCGACACGGTGGCGGCCTGTCCGGCCTAGCCGCCCGGGCGCACGCGCTGGGCGGGACGTGCACCATCGTCCGCGCGTCGGACGTCTTCACGTTGATCGTGCGTGTGCCTAGCGGGGCCGTCGCATGATCCGGGTGCTGGTTGCCGAGGACATGCCGCTCATCGCCAGCGCGTTGACTGCACTGCTCGAGCTGGAGCCGGACATCTGCGTCGTCGGACAGATCGGCCGCGGTGATCAGCTTGCCCAGGCCGTCGCTGAGGAGCGGCCGGATGTTGTGGTGGTCGACATCGATCTGCCCGGGCAGGACGGCCTGACGGCCTCGGCGGGGCTTATGGCCGCGGTCGACCCGCCGCGCGTGCTCGTCTTGACGGGGCTTGGCCAGCCAGCGCACTTCGTCCGCGCTCTGGAGATCGGTGTCGATGGCTTCCTGCCGAAGGACTCGCCTGCCGAGGATCTGGCGGCGGCGGTGCGCGCCGTGCACGCAGGCGAGCGGGTCTTCGACCCGGACCTCGTTCGGGCGGCGCTGAACACCGGCGCGAGCCCGCTCACCGAGCGCGAGGCTGAAGTGCTCGCTGCTGCCGCGACCGGCCTGTCCACGCAAGACATCGCGCGTGAGGTGTTCCTGGCTCCGATCACGGTGCGCAACTACCTGAGCCGAGCGATCGCGAAGCTGGGAGCGCGTAATCGCATGGATGCCGTCCGGATCGCCGAGCAGGCCGGATGGATCACGTCGCAGCGGCCCGGGGCGAGGCGGTCCTAGGCGGTCAGAGGCGATCCGAGCAGGTCGCTGACACGCTGGTCCGCCGTCGGACTCGCTCAGCCTGCGATCGGCTGCCGGTTGCTGTCATGGCCGCTAGCTGCGCCGGTGGCCCTCCCTGCTTGGCCCTCTCGGTCCGTGCGTTCGATGGCTCGCCCTAGCCGGTCGCGCCTGTCCGGCTACGGCTGGTCGCTACGCCACCGGCGCATGGACGCTGCGAAGGTGCGGTCCTTGTCGCCGGGCGGCCGAGCGGCGGTGAACGCGACCACCCGACCGTCCGGATCCGTGGCCAGAACGTCCCGCGTGTTCCATGCGGTGTCGAACGGATCCGTGACACGGCCGCCGCCGTGGCGCCGCGCGCGCTCGACCAGACCGTCGAGTTCGGTGTGCACGGCGGCGAAGGCAACGGCGGTCGTCTGGTGCTCGGACGCGGTGGGCTCGGGCGAGGGGCGTTCCGCGCCTGGTCCGGGCCGGACCAGGAGATCCTGGAACTGCCAGCGGCGGAGGTGCACGAGTGCCGCGGAGCCGTCCGGTCCCGGGATGGTGAACAGCTCGATGAAACCCAGCCCCTCCACATACCAGGACACGAGCCGGTCGACGTCGGGGGTGACGAGCGTCGCGAACATGGGCATGCCGTAGATCGCGGTGCTCACCTCCGGAGGCGTGACGTCCGGGGAGGGCAGAGGAACGGGGCTGGGCAGTGGGGGCATGCTGTCAATATGCCGGGAGGCTGCGATACCGCCAAGTCAATAGGCCGGTCGATTGGTCGGGACCGGCGGGGGAGAGGTGAGAGCTTGGTCGGCTACATAACCTGCGCAGGATGCGGCGCCCGTGTTCGCGCCGACGTCCAGTCGCAGCACCTTGCGTCCTCGCGCCCGGCTTGCTCCGCCGCCTACGACGCCGTGCTGGCGCGCTCGTACCAGGACATTGCGCGCCGCCCCGTGCACCAACTGCTCGTGGATGCGTGGACGGTGCAGCATCCGCAGGCGAGCAGCCGAGTGCACGACCAGTCGATCGCATTGCACCTGATGACCCTGTGCCTGTTCATCGATCGTGACGTCGACCCGCTCCTGGGACCGCGCCTGCACAAGGAGATGATGGCCGGCCGGCCGAGCTTTGAGCACCTGCCACCGCCGGCCGACCGCGGGCAGATCACCGTCCTGGCCGTACTGGAGGCCGAAGGTCCGGACGATCACGACCGCGCCGCGTGGAACTGGGCACGCTCGGCGTGGTCGGCCTGGGGGGAACACCATGCCACGGTCGAGCAGTGGGTCGGCCGCTGGCAGGCCGCGCGCCACTGAACATCCCGCCTCGGCAGCCTGGTCGTAAGGCGTGCCCTCGCCACGGGATCCACGGCCTGGTGCCGTACGGCCGCTGGGAAGGGGCGGCGTTCCGCACTGGACGTGCTTGGGACGTGCGGTGGTCGCGCACCACAGGATCCGGGGAGACGGCGGGCCGTCCGCTTTCCCGCGCTCATTGCCGAGGCCCAGTTCAACGACGCCGGGTACGTGGCAGCACTGCGTCGTATGCCCTCAGCCACCAGGGTGGTCACATCAGCAAGGACAACAGTTGGACGAGGCGCTCCGGCGTAGAGTGGTTCGGGTTGGGGATGTCCCAGTCCGGCGTGCTGTCCCGCCGGCGGTCGGTGACCCGCAGCGCGATCGGGTCCGCGGGCTGTCGTGGCGACCGCCCCCGTTCCTCAGGTGGCCGTTGCGGACCAGAGTCCCCGGCGGCTCAGGTCACGGTGAGCTCATCGGCCGCCAGCACTGCTCGCGCTCGTCGTTCCGCAGGGACGTGCGTTGTGACGCCTGCGGCCCGCCGAGCGTGATAGGCGGGGGTCTCGTCCTGGTCCGTCAGCTGTTGGGCGCCGCCGTCCCCGCCGTCACGACCCCCGCGTCTCGCCGCGGGCGCCGTCCGGAACAGGCCCGAGCGGCCGGGAACTCGACTTCGGCGAACCCGGTACGGATTTCAGTGCAGGCCGGTCGGCATGTGCAGCACCATCGTCGGCAGCCAGCGAGTCGGCGAAATCCAGCAACGTCGCCATCGCATCGAGGACCGTTCTGGCCTGCTGACGCAGTCGGTGCGCCGCATCGCTGGGCCGATCGTCCGCAGTTACGAGCTCGATGTTCAGCACGGCCTCAAGCCTGTGCAGTTCCCTGCGCACCGCCGCACTGCTCCGCCCGGATGCCTCAGCGGCGCGATCCACGGTGCCGGCGGTCAGCAGCGCGTCGAGCAGCGCCAGGGCGGTCAGCATGCGCGTTCTCCCGCAGCGACGTGGGCCTGCTGCCGGGACGAGGCGGCCTGCGTGCTACCAGAGTGCCGCCCAGCGAGGGCGCCGTGCAGCGCGAGGTCGAGTATCTGGTGGACATCAACCGCGCCGCGGGTTGCTTGGGCAACGTCTGTCACCAACACCGGCAGGTCCGACGCGCTCACGTCATCGCACGTCACGTTGGCCTGGCCGAATCGTCGGAGCTGTGTCCGGGGAATGCCGTGCCGTCGCTTCCGGCAGAGAGCGAGCAGCCGGCGGACGTTGGGTCGACCCGGGGTGGCGGCCCGGGGCGGTCGCCCGTCCGTCCGAGACCTGCTGTGAGAAGCGCTTGAGCCAATGCTGCAGAGCCGCGCTTGGGGTCTCCCCGTGTGTGAGATGCGAACCGGCATCATCCGGCTGAGCGGAATGGTGCCCGGGGACGGCGAGCGAGATACAGATGAGACGACCTGCCAGGAGGAAACGGACAGTGTCCCCATCAGAGCTACGTTGGGTGGGTGGAGGACGACTCCTCGGTGACGTCGAAGCGCCTCGGGCGTGCGAGCGCCCGGCGTCGTGGGGCTGATGGACAGCAGCACGGGAGCTCTTCGAGCGGACGGGCCGAAGGTCACGCTGGGCGACGGACGAACTGAGGTAGCCGCTGCAGTCCGTAGGGATACGGCAGGTCCTGTTCGCTGGCGGCGGTCAGCCGGGTGAGGTGATCGGTGCCCAAGGCCCAGCCAGTTGCGCCGAGGTTGTCGTCAAGCTGCTCCTGTGTGCGGGCACCGATGATGGGCCCCGTCACTGAGGGCTGTTGCAGGATCCACCGCAGGGCGACCTGGGCCGGGGTGCGGCCTAGGTCGGCGGCGACGTCGCTGAGGGCATCGACGACTTGCCAGGTGCGGTCGGTGCCGCGGTGGTCCCACTGCTCGGCGTCCACACGGACGCCGGGTGGGGGGCCGTCCTGATCGCGGCGGTACTTGCCCGACAGCCACCCGCCAGCTAGTGGGCTCCAGGCGATCAGGCCGAGGCCTTCGTGGCGGCAGATGGGCAGCAGTTCGAGTTCGGTGTCGCGGTCGAGCAGGTTGTAGAGCGGCTGCAGGCTCACGAAGGGCTCCCAGCCGTGCTGGCGGGCGAGGTCGATCGACTTCTGGAGCTGCCAGCCGGTGTAGTTGCTGGCGCCGATGAACCGCACCTTGCCGGCCGTGACCAGCGAGTCAAGCGTCGACAGAGTCTCTTCGAACGGGGTGGCGTCGTCGAACAGATGCGCCTGGTAGAGGTCGATGAAGTCGGTCTGCAACCGGCGCAGGCTCGCCTCGACTTCGGCGAGCACGTGCTTGCGACCGGTGCCACGGGTCGGCTCTCCGGGCCGGGCCTCGCCGTACACCTTGGTCGCGATCACCAGGTCATCGCGCGACCGAGTCTTGAGCCAGCGTCCGAGGATCTCCTCCGATCGTCCTTCGCTGTAGGCGTTGGCCGTGTCGATGAAGGTGCCGCCGGCGTCCGCGAAGGCGTCCAGGATGCGATGGGCCGCGGCTTCGTCGGTGGCAGCACCGAAGGTCATCGTGCCCAGGCACAACTCGCTGACCTGCAGTCCGGTCCGGCCGAGAAAGCGTGTCTGCATGGTCGTTGACGCTAGAGCGGAGGGCGGTCAGCACGCCCTGCCCAATCCCGATTAGAAATACCAGACCAATCGGGCACTGGTCGGCCCGTGACGTGCTTGCTGTGCGGTCCTGGGCCAGACGGTCTGGCGGCCTAGGGTCCGATCGTGGACAAGGTCCTGCCCATCTCCTCGTTCGCCCTCATCGAGCCGTCCGGATCGGGGCCGGCGCACCGACGGCTGGCGGCGGGCATCCGCATCGCAATCCAGCAAGGCCGGTTGAGGCCGGGGGATGCGCTGCCGGCGTCGCGGAACCTCGCCGCCGACCTCGGAGTCTCGCGCTGGGTCGTCACGGAGGCGTACCAGCAACTGGTCGCGGAGGGCTATCTGGCCGCACGCGTCGGCTCGGCCACGCGGGTCGCCGCCACGGCCGTCGGCGCAACTGTCGCTGAGCCGCTCGCCGGTGGCACCGGCGAGGCTCTGCCGCTGGGCACGGTCGATCTCCGGCCGGGGCTGCCCGACCCGGCCGCCTTCCCCCGTGCGGCCTGGTCCCGCGCCTACGCCTCGGTGCTGCGGACCCTGGGGCCAGAGCAGTTGGGGTACCCAGACCCGCAAGGCGTCCTCGACCTGCGGGCGACCGTCGCCCAGTACCTGCACCGTGTCCGAGGTGTTCCGGCGGACCCGAGGACTTTGGTCATCACCGCGGGAACCGCGGACGCGATGCGGCGCCTCAGCCGCTTGCTGGCGGCAGCGGGGAGCCGTCGCGTGGCGGTTGAGGATCCGGGGTGGCCAGCGCTGGGCGCCGCGGCCGTTGCCGAGGGCCTCAGCATCGTGCCGGTGCCGGTGGACCGCGAGGGTCTCATCGTTGATCAGTTACCTGGGGACCTGGATGCGGTTCTCGTGACCCCAGCCCACCAGTTCCCGACCGGTGTGACCCTGTCCGCATCCCGTCGCGCCCAACTACTGGCGTGGGCTGCGAAGACGCAAGCGATCATCATCGAAGACGACTATGACGCCGAGTTCCGGTACGACCGGCGGCCGATCGGTGCGCTGGCAGGACTCGATCCAAGCAGGGTCATCTACCTCGGGTCCGTCAGCAAGACACTGTCCCCAGCCCTTCGGCTGGGCTGGCTGGCCGCTCCGTTCTCCGTCGTACAGCCGGTCACTGACGCCTTCGCCGGCTCGACCCGCTCCGCGCTCGAACAACATGCCTTGGCCACCTTCATCGCAGGCGGTGAGTACGACCGGCATCTGCGTCGGATGCGCCGGCACTATCAGGTACGACGAGATGGACTGCTCACCGGCCTCCGTGCAGCTTCGGCCACACTCGACATACCAGGTGTGGCAGCCGGCCTCCATCTGCTGGTCCGGCTGCCCGACCAGGTCACCGAAACCCGTGTGCACCAGCGGCTCGCGGAGAACGACGTCTGGGCCACGCCACTCAGCCGCTATCAGCACAGCCGGCACGACGCCGGCATCGTCTTCGGTTTTGCGCGTCTTCGACCGCGGCACGCTGCACTTGTCAGCGGTCGAGTCGCGGCTGCCCTACAGGCCGGTCTGACTCCCGGGTAGCCATAGGCGCGCAGCCGCCATCCGGTTGCACAGTCGTGCGCGGATCATGCCGGTGCCCGTGCATCGCCCTCGCGCTCGACAGCAGTCGGACGGTGCAAGCGACAGTCGCCGCTCGGTGGGCGGACTGGGCCTGACGTCGAACGCCGCGCGCAGCAACGATGGGCTGATCACCGACATTGCCAACAAGCGCGACGAGCCCCCGCCCGGCCTGGGGTTCCTCTCGCGCACTCGGATACCACGACGTCGGCCCAGGCTTGACCTCTCCTGGCCATCCGGCCCGCCGCCAAGCCCGCCGCACACCTCTCGGCCAAGCGGTCGACGTACACCGCTATTGACTGCTCGCGCGCATGCGGTAAGTCGGTGAGATCAGCGAATCGGCAAGTACGGCCCAACTCCTACTCCGATTCCGGCTGTCACTCGCCGCCGCTCCGTGAACTGTGCGGCAATCCCTTCGCAACCAGTCCGGCCGCGTTCGACATCAAAGTCATCAGGGCATTACTGTCCCGAGCCAACGGAGCTGCCGCAGGACCGCCGCAACGAGGTCCACAGCCGCTGGCTGCAGCCGATCCTCGCGCCGAACCATCTGAGTCCTCCTGAGGCCCAGCCAGGACAGAGACGCGGGATGCTGCCGGGACCACACCCCCTTCGTCTTGGGCGCGCTGCGTGAGGACGGCGTCCCTGCCAGGAGGCGGATTGGCTTCGCCGGCTTTTCCGCCCGGTTCCAGCATTGGGTGTGGTCGTCACGTGTTGGGACAGGTATGGCTGGGTCCGGACCGACCCGGAGCTGCACGCAGCGACGCTCACGGAAGCGACCCAACGGACAGCCTGATCGCCCGTGGCCGCGAGCAACTCAGGCGCCCGCCCCTGTCTCAAGCACCGAGCGGGAAACCGTCGGGCCGGTGGCCCGGAAGGCCAACACGGTCTAGCCGTCGGGGAGGTGAGACACGCGCGTGGTTCCACCGCGCCTTGCCGTGGGACCCAGCCATACTGCCGGCCATGGGAAAGCGGGGCCGCCACCGCACGGGCACGCACATTCGGGACAAAGCCGCTTCATCGGATCCGCGGAGCTATCTTGTCCACCCGCCGATGGACGGCCTTGGGCTGCAGGCGATGCGCGGGCGCTCCGCCCTTGAGTTCCTGAACGATGTGGATGTCGACGGCTACGCGCGAGAGACGGAGGCGTCAGTTGCTCAAGCGCAACAGCAACTGCCTCGGCTGGTCGATGAACTCGATACTGTCCTTGCACGAGGTGATTGCGTCGATCTCTACCGAAAAATAAGCGCGATGGACCGGTGGCGTCGGGTCACCTTGCCGAGCGGCCTCTACTACGGCAGCGACGCAAGTCTGGAGTACCTCGCAGCCCGTATCGTGGCCAGGCCTGCCGAGGACACGCTCTCCCGGTTCGGTCAACTGGTCACGTATCGAGACGTGATGCTGGCGGACCAGTTGCTGCGAGAGATCGCAAACGCTCGGCACCTGGTCCTCTTCGCGGATGAGGCCGCGCCCGGCTCGCCGGGAACGCCGGAGAGCCTTACCCGACTGCTTCTGCGGAGCGAGTTCGTCTCCGACCGCATGGGTGGCTATCGGCAACATCTACGAGCCGCATACCGGGCCATCCTGGAGCCGTTGCAGCGGGACACCATCAAGACCTTCGGTTTCGATCCACTGCTCGTCTTCGACGTGGTGGATGCGTATCAGCGCGTCGTCAATGAGCGGGAACGGATCGCCTTCGATCGGGTGTTGGCACCCCGCGCCAGACGGGGCAGGCTGACACGCGACCGCCTGGCCACCTTCGAGCATCTGCTCCCGCAGTTCATCGAGGAGATGTCTCCGGCCGTGGAAGACATCTCAGCCATCGTGTCGACCCGTCTGCCCGTTGACCACGCCGATATCGCTGCCGTTGTTGCCACCCTCACGACGCCGCTTGGCACCCGCGGTTCCTCGGATGAAGCATCGACCGACTCAGTGTTGTGGCGGCCGATCATCGGCCTGGACGACGGACGACAGGTCTGGTCCAGGCCCGATGACTTCCTCGACGCCACTCTGTCGTGGTACGACGCCGCGCTCGGCAGCGATGCGTCTTTCCGCGCCCGGTTCGACAGGTCACGACAGAGCCGAACGGAGATGCTGACCGCCGACGCGCTAGCCGCCGTACTGCCCGCCAGCCGCGTGCACCTGAACTCGACCTTCGAGGACGACGCCACCGGAGGTGAGGTCGATGTACTCGTCACCCTGCCTGGTGCCGTCATCCTCGTCGAGGCAAAGGGAGTCCGCCTGACCGGTCCTGCTCGGGCAGGACGACCCGATCGAGTCCGCCGGAAGATCGAGGAACTCGTCGTCAAACCGCTGGGGCAGCTCGACCGAGCGGCGCTGGCCATAGCCAGTCATCCAGGGCGCTGGCGCAGTCAGCGCAAGCGCAAACCCATACCGATCACCGGAACCGAGCAGGTCATCAAGCTGCTCGTCAGCCTCGATCGCGTCGACCCCTTCTCCTCCAGCCTTGCCGGCCTTGCGCACGGCGCCAGCAGCACCCACCACCCGGGGGCCACGGTGGCCGATCCCGCCAGCGGCACGACCGGCGCAGCGGACCGACGCGTCCCAGCAGACGCGTGGGCCGTTCCGCTACTCGACCTCATGGCTGTCACCGAACTCCTGGCCAGCCCCGCCGAGTTCCTCGCCTACGCCTCGGCCCGCCAACGAACAACAGCCGCCGGACGTCCGATCGTCTTCATGGAGACCGACGCTCTCGCCGCCTGGCTGAGCGACCGAGCCGGCGCTCATCCCGAACCGACCCCTGACCTCGTTCTCGAGTCCGACAGCGAGGCCATTAACTGGTACTTCAACGCTGCGGGGCTGGGCATCGATGCTCACCGTCCGGCTTCGCAGCTTCCTCCGTTGATCGCTGACAGCCTCGTTCACCTTCTTCAGCGCAGCGACCCACAGTGGGCCGAGGCCGCGCTTGAGCTCTTGGCGATCCACCCGAGAGCCTGGCAGCCAGTCCTTCGAGCGCTGGACGAGGCGACTCATGACGTCGTCCAGCCGCGTCCGGCTCATAGCCGACGGGCACGACGACTCGCGCACGGCTGGCGTATCGACACCACCTTCGTGCAGGTGATGAGAGCGTCCGGGCAGCCGACGACGCCGTGGACTCCGCTGGAAGGTGAGGGTTCTCCACCTCGTGTGGTGATCCACCTGGATATCGATCACAGCATCGCCGAAGCGGCATGGGTTTCCGGTCGGCGACCGGGGATGCACCCAGTCAGCGGGTCGTGATGTGCCCGCCACGCCGGAGGCCGTGCGGCGGGTTCACTGGTGCAGAGCTGCGCCACCGTGCCCGCGCGACCGCGCGAGGAGCTCCGAGCAAGCGCAGCCTCGTGCAGATACGCGGTGCTGCCACGTCCGCCTTCCGCCGAGGTCGCGTCTCCCGGTGCGCCTGATGCGACAGGGCAAGCCAGACGCATTCGGCGTCTACGGGGTCGACGTGTCGCGGGCGCGGGTTGCCGATGGCGCACTGAGCAGCAGCGCCGGAGGGCACCATGGCCAGAGCCGTGAGGCGACAGAAGCGGGGACCGCCGCGGCGCGTCGCGATCTAGGTGGGGCTGCAGGTCAGCGCCCGGCGACTGAGGCGAACCGAGCAGGCCGCAGCTCCATGAACTCAACCGCCTCGACGCCGTCAATGATCTCCGAGGCGATGAGCCGCCCAGCGGCCGCGGCCAAGGTGATGCCGGAGTGCATCACGGCGACGTAGCTCCCGTCGATGCCCGGAAGAGGGCCGATGATGGGCAGCCCGTCCGCCGGCATTGGTCGCGCCCCTAGCCGGACGCTCAGGAGCTGCGCCCCTTGGGCGCCGAAGGCCGAGGTGAGGCGGCGAAGCATCTCCTCGCCGGCTCGCTGCAGGTCGTCCTGGCCGACCTCGCCGGCATAGTCGGCGGCGACCAGCAGCAGACCGTCGGCGCCTTCGCGGACCTCCAGATCCGGAGTAGCGACGAGCGTGCGCACTAGACCCGGCGGAGCGGTGAAGCGCATCAACAAGGCCGGGGAGGGCATGACGGGCAGGTCGAACCCGAGTGGTGCACACAGTGCTGGCGCGTCCACCCCGGCTGTGACGACGACCATGTCGGCGGGCACGAACCCCGAGGACGTCTGCACTCCTCGGACCCGACCGTCGTGCCGGACGAGGGCGCTGACGGAGCGATTGGCCGCTAGCTGGGCGCCATGGCGCTGAGCCGCACGTACCAGCGCCTGCGTGACCGCGACTGGGTCGATGGCTGCATCGTTCGCCAGGTGCAGTGCCCGGGTTGGCCGCTCCTGCAAGTGCGGCTCCAATCGCCCGACTTGCTCAGCATCCAGGAGTCGCTCGCCGGGGCCGAGCTGGATGTCATCCGCCGGGTCCTCATCATCCCAGGTCACACAGCCTCGCCAACGCAGCCGGACACCTGGTACCTCGTCCTCGAGTCGTCGGTACTCAGCCAGGACCCGACGACGCAAGGGCGTACTGGGATCCGGCGTGTCTCCGCCACGTGGGCCGCCGATCCACGCGAAGGAGTCCCCGGTCACTCCCATGCCGGGCAGCGACTTGTCGAGCAGGAGCACCTCACCTCCCGCCCGTGCCGACTCATACGCCACCGCGGCGCCGACAATCCCGGCTCCCACAACCACGATCTTCGTCATGCACCTGGCCTGTTCTGTCCTGGGGGTAGGAAGGGCGACGTCACATCCGCTGACCGGGGCTCGGGCGGGAGTGCATGGCATCCGCCAGACGCGGGCGCGTGACTTGCTCGGGATGGCGGCCACTGCGCACGGTGACCTCGTGTACGGGACCGCGGCCGCCGTCCGGGACGGCGTGCGCCGGCCGAACGGGGACAATCTCGGTACGTGCACGAGTCGCGGACACTGCGGAGCGATTCGGTTGACACGTCGCGGACGTGCACTCACGGCAGCCCGGAGACCGGGGGGATCTGAGCGCGTGCGTGAAGCCTGATCCCCGGCAAGGCGGCCCGGCCTAATGTACCGGCATGCTGTCGTGCCGGTACACGTCGACGAAGCATAGTGAAACGATAGCGCGGCCACGTGCGGCCAGGTGGCGGTTTTCGCGGTACCTGACGCTCTCGGTAGGGCGACATCAACGTCCTGCACCCATCCCCGCCAACGCGCGTGCTCGTTGGAGAGCCCCCAGCTCACCGCCCGGCCTGACAGTCGACGCCACGCGTCGCCGGAAAGTCGAACAACGAGCGACAGCCTGGAGCGCGGTTGCAAGAATGCGCCAGCATGACACCTCAGCCATTCGACTCCGTGCGACTGCGCCCGGAGGGGCCCGGGGACGAGGCCGCGGTAGGGCAGCTGCACCGGACCGCCTTCGGTGATCGAGGCGCCGTCGTGGCGAACTTCCTCCAGGATCTGCGTCCTTCTGCCGCGGTCTCGCTCGTCGCCGAGGACCACGAAACCCAAATCGGCCACGTCCTCTGCAGCCCGTCCCTGCTCGACGCGCCTCGTCGGCTCGTCGAGGTGCAGACGCTGAGCCCGCTAGCCGTACTGCCCGAGCGGCAGGGGCAGGGCATCGGCGCCGCCCTTGTCCGTGAAGCCGTCAGGCTGCTCGACGGCCGAGGTGTTCCGATCGTCTTCCTCGAGGGCAGCCCGGCCTACTACGGACCACTGGGGTTCACCGCGGCAGCAGAGCTCGGCTTTCGACGGCCGTCACTGCGCATTCCGGAGGCGGCGTTCCAGGCCGTTCGGCTTGCCGCTCACGAGCCATGGATGACCGGCACCCTGGTGTACCCGGACATCTTCTGGCGGCATGATGTCGTCGGCCTGCGCGACCCCGTCGCCGAGTAGACGGCCGGTCAGGCGGCTACCTGCCCCGGTCATCGGCATCCCTCGCGGCCGGCGTCTCAAGACCGCGCCCACCGGGTGTTCAGTCGACCGTCAGGTGCGGGCCGCCGTTCCTGCCTGCGTGCGCGGTTGGCCCTCGCAGGCGACGTCTTCGCCCAGCCCCCGTGGGCACGCACACCTGGATTCGCTGGGTGGAGGCGCGGCAGGGTTCACCGCGAGTTGGCCACGGCCGCAGCGTCGGCTTGCGCTTCGCCGGTTCGGATGACTGGGGCGACCGGTAAGTGAGTCATCGGGGGGGGGGGGGGGGGTTTGTTGGGCGGAAACCGGCGATCGACGGGCCCCAGGCAGGCAGCGGTGCCCGCGCCATCATAAATCCGGCACG
>NZ_JBJGZA010000020.1:0-82319 GCF_054050255.1 Geodermatophilus sp. SYSU D00700
CCCCCCCCCCCCCCCCCCCCCCGACCCCCCCCCCCCCCCCCCCCCCCCCCCCCCCCCCCCCCCCCCCCCCCCCCCCCCCCCCCCCCCCCCCCCCCCCCCGTTCCAGGGACCGAGACCGAGGACGGGCGGACGTGGACGGGCGGGAGCCGGAGCGGGCGAGCATCTGGGACGCCGCCCACCGGCGGACGACGATCGGCCTGCTGACCCTCGTCACCCTGGTCGCCTTCGAGGCGATGGCCGTCGGGACGGCGATGCCGCGCGCGGTCGCCGAGCTCGACGGCGTCGCCTGGTACGCGTGGCCCTTCAGCGCCTTCCTGGTCGCCTCGGTCGTCGGGATGGTCCTCGGCGGCGAGGTGGGGGACCGGCGGCCACCGGGACCGGGCGTCCTCGCCGGCGTGCTGGTGTTCGCCACCGGCCTCCTGGTCGCCGGCCTCGCCCAGCACATGGCCGTCCTCGTCCTCGGCCGCGCCGTGCAGGGGCTCGGGGCCGGCGTGGTCATCGTGCTGCTCTACGTCGTCGCCGGACAGGCCTACTCCTCCCGGCTGCGCCCCCGCCTCTTCGGTGCCTTCGCGGCAGGCTGGGTGCTGCCGGCGCTCGTCGGGCCGCTGGCCGCCGGGCTGGTGACCACCTCGGTCGGCTGGCGGGCGGTCTTCCTGGGGCTGGTGCCGCTCGTCGCGGCCGGCCTCGCGCTGCTGCTCACCGCCGGTCCCGGCGAGGCGCCCGCCGGCGGTCCGGCGGCCCCGCGCGGGTACGGCCGGGTGGCGTGGGCGCTGCTGGCCGGCGGCGGCATCGCCGCGCTGCAGTACGCCGCGCAGCGGCTGGACCTGCCCGCCGTCGGCATCGCCGTCCTCGCGGCGGCCGGCCTGGCCGCCGCGCTGCGCCGGCTGCTGCCGCGCGGCACCGTCCGGGCCCGCCCCGGCATCCCGGCCGTCGTCGCCGCGCGCGGCCTGCTGGCCGGTGCCTTCTTCGGCATGGACGCCCTGCTCCCGTTCGTCCTGACCGAGCAGCACGGGTGGAGCGCGGCCACCGCCGGGCTGCCGCTGACCGCCGGCGCCGTGGGCTGGGTCGTCGCCGCCCAGCTGCAGGGGCGGCGACCGGACGTCCCGCGCCAGCGGGTGCTCCGGCTCGGGTGCCTGGTGGTGGCGACGGGCCTGGCCGCCACGGCGACGATCGCCGTCCCCGCGCTGGGCGGGTGGCCGGCGTACCTGACGTGGGCGCTGGCGGGGGTCGGCATGGGCCTGGGCATGCCGAGCGTCGGGGTGCTGCTGCTCGACCAGTCGCCGGAGGCCGAGCGGGGGGCCAACTCGGCCGCCCTGCAGATCTCCGACGTGACCGCGTCGGCGCTGTGCATCGGGCTCTCGGGCGTCCTGGTGGCCGGCGCCGCCGACGCCGGCGGCCCGCTGTGGCCCGCGGTGCTCGCGGCGGTCGCCGTGCTGACCCTCCCGGCGCTGCTGGGCGCCCGGGTGGCCGGGCGCACGGTCGCTCGACCGGGCAGGTCCGTCGTGCGCGACTAACCTGGGCCGGTGACCTACCTCGACCACGCGGCCACCACGCCGGTGCTCCCCGAGGTGCTCGCCGCCGTGACCGAGCAGTGGGGCCGGGTGGGCAACGCCTCGTCGCTGCACGCCAGCGGCCGCGCCGCGCGCCGGGCCGCCGAGCAGTCCCGCGAGCGGCTGGCCGAGGCGCTGGGTGCCCGCCCGTCGGAGGTGCTGTTCACCGGCGGGGGCACCGAGAGCGACAACCTGGCGGTCAAGGGCCTGTACTGGGCGCGGCGGGAGGCCGACTCGCGGCGCCGCCGGCTGGTGGTCAGCCCGGCCGAGCACCACGCCGTCCTCGACAGCGCCGAGTGGCTGGCCAAGCACGACGGCGCCGAGGTCACCTGGGTGCGCCTGGAGCCGACCGGGCGGGTCACGCCCGGGGCGCTGGCCGAGGCGCTCGGCGACGGCTCCGACGTCGCGGTGGCCAGCGTGATGTGGGCCAACAACGAGATCGGCACGGTCAGCGACGTCGCCGCCCTGGCCGACGTGGCGCACGGCGTGGGCGTGCCGCTGCACACCGACGCGGTCCAGGCGGTGGGCCAGGTGCCGGTCGACTTCGCCGCCAGCGGCGTCGACGCGCTCACCGTGACCGGGCACAAGCTGGGCGGGCCGATGGGCGCCGGGGCGCTGCTGCTGCGGCGCGACGCCGAGTGCATGCCGCTGCTGCACGGCGGCGGCCAGGAGCGCGACGTCCGCTCGGGCACCCTCGACGTCCCGGCCATCGTGGGCCTCGCCGTCGCGGCCACCACGGCCGTGCGCTCCCGGCCCGAGCGGGCCGCGCGGCTCACGGTGCTGCGCGACCGGCTGGTGGCCGGCGTGCTCGAGCAGGTCCCCGACGCGCAGCTCAACGGCGCCCCGCTGGACGACGTCGTCGCCGGGGAGCCCGGCCGGCTGCCGGGCAACGCCCACCTGTCCTTCCCCGGCGCCGAGGGCGATGCGCTGCTCATGCTGCTCGACGCCCGCGGCATCGAGTGCTCGACCGGCTCGGCCTGCAGCGCCGGCGTCGCGCGGCCCAGCCACGTGCTCACCGCCATCGGGGCGGAGGCCGGCCGGGCGCGCAGCTCGCTGCGGTTCAGCCTCGGCTCGACGAGCACCGACGCCGACGTCGACGCGCTGCTGGCCGTGATCGCGCCCGTGGTAGAGCGCGCCCGCCGCGCCGGGCTGGGGCGGTAGTGCGCGTCCTCGCCGCGATGAGCGGGGGAGTGGACTCCGCCGTCGCCGCCGCGCTGGCCGTCGACGCCGGCCACGACGTCACCGGCGTGCACCTGGCGCTCTCGCCGGACCGGCAGACGCTGCGCAGCGGCGCCCGCGGCTGCTGCAGCGTCGAGGACGCCCACGACGCCCGCCGGGTCGCCGACGAGCTGGGCATCCCGTTCTACGTCTGGGACCTCGCCGAGCGGTTCACCGAGGACGTCGTCGACGACTTCGTCGCCGGGTACGCGGCCGGCCGCACGCCCAACCCGTGCCTGCGCTGCAACGAGCGGATCAAGTTCACCGCGGTGCTCGACCGGGCGCGGGCGCTGGGCTTCGACGCGGTCGTCACCGGCCACCACGCGCGGCTCGAGGACGGGCAGCTGCGCCGCTCGGTGGACGCGGCCAAGGACCAGTCCTACGTGCTCGGGGTGCTCACCGCGGGGCAGCTGGCCGGGGCGGTGTTCCCCCTGGGCTCGATGACCAAGGAGCGGGTGCGCGCCCTCGCCGCCGAGCGCGGGTTCGCCGTGGCCGGCAAGCCCGACTCGCACGACATCTGCTTCATCCCCGACGGCGACACCCGCGGCTTCCTCACCCGGCGGCTGGGCGCGCGGCCGGGTCCGGTCGTCGACGCCGCCACGGGCGCCACCCTGGGCACGCACGAGGGCACCCACGGGTTCACCGTGGGGCAGCGGCGCGGCCTCGGCGTCGCCGTCGGGGACCAGCGGCCGCGGTACGTGCTGTCCATCGAGCCGGTCACGCGCACGGTGACCGTCGGGACCGCCGACCTCGCCGGCGTCGACGTCGTCCGCACCGGCCCGCCCACCTGGACCGGCCCGGCCCCGCGGCTGCCACTGCGGGCCGAGGTGCAGCTGCGGGCGCACGCGGCGCCGGTCGCCTGCGAGGTGAGCGCCGGAGCCGACGGCGGGCTGGTGCTCGCGCTCGCGGAGGCTCAGCGCGGCGTCGCCCCCGGGCAGTCGGCCGTCCTCTACGCGCCCGACCCGGTCCGCGGTGACCTGGTGCTGGGCCAGGGGGCCGTCGCCGGCTGACCCGGACGCCGCCGGACGGTCACCGGAGAGGTCTGGTGTCGGAACGGTTCGTCACCTACGGTGTCCGGCGAGCCACTCCCCGCACGTCCTCCGGAGGACCCCCTTGCGCCGAACGCGCTACCCCCTGGCCGCCGCCGTCGCGGTGGCGACCACGGCCGGTCTGCTGGCCGTCCCCGCCGCCGCGCAGGCCGCGCCCAAGGACGTCACCGTCCAGCTGCTGGCGATGAACGACTTCCACGGCCGCATCACCCCGCAGGGCGGCGCCGACGGGTCGCTGGCCACCTCGCCCGGCCCCGACGGCGTCTACGGCAACGCCGACGACGTCACCGTCCCGGTCGGCGGCGCCCAGCACGTCGCCGCCACGGTCGAGCGGCTGCAGACGACGTTCAAGGACACGACGCAGGGCCCGTCGACGTCGTTCTTCGTCGGCGCGGGCGACCTGATCAGCGCCTCCTCCTTCGAGTCGAGCGTCTACAAGGACGAGCCGACCATCGAGGCGCTCAACGCCATGGGGCTCGACGTCTCCTCCGTGGGCAACCACGAGTTCGACCGGGGCACCGAGGAGCTGCGGCGCGTCTCCGGAGCCACCGACGGCACCTTCAGCGACGACGTGACCGCCTGCGAGGGCATCACCCCGGGCGTCGACGGCTGCTTCGGCGAGGGCGAGCACGCCTTCCACGGCGCCGAGTTCCCGTACCTGGCCGCCAACGTGATCGACAAGGCGACCGGCCAGCCGATGCTGCCGCCGTACCAGGTGTTCCGGACCCCGGCCGACCAGCGGATCGCGCTCATCGGCGTCGTCACCGAGACCACCCCGACCATCGTCTCGCCCGACGGCGTGGCCGACGTGACCTTCATCGACGAGGCCGAGGCGGTCAACCGCTGGGTGCCGGAGCTGAAGCGCCAGGGCATCGAGGCGATCGGCGTGCTGGTCCACGAGGGCGGCGCGGTCACCGACCCGAACGCCGCGCCCGCGGTGGACAACTGCACCGGCCTTACCGGCCCCATCGTCGACATCAACGCCCGCACCTCCGCGGCGGTCGACCTCATCGTCAGCGCGCACAGCCACACCGCCTACAACTGCCGGCTCACCGACCCGAGCGGCCAGCCCCGGCTGGTCACCCAGGCCGGCTTCTACGGCCGGCTGCTCACCGACATCCGGCTGACGATCAGCCGCACCACCGGCGACGTCGTCCGCTCCGCCACCTACTCGGCGACCAACGTGCCGGTGACCCGCGAGGCCGCCGATCCCGAGGTGCAGTCGATCGTCGACTACTGGAACGCCCGCGCCGCCGAGACCCGCAACGTCGTCGTCGGCGAGGCGACCGCCTCCATCGGCAACTCGGTGTCGGCCCAGCGCCGCGCCGAGCAGCCCATCGGCAACCTCGTCGCGGAGGCCCAGCTGCAGGCGATGCAGCAGGAGCAGTTCGGCTTCCCGGTCGTGGCGTTCATGAACCCCGGCGGGGTCCGCGCGAACATCGAGGCGGGCGAGGTGACCTTCGGTGAGCTGTTCGCCGTCCAGCCCTTCGGCAACACGGTCAACGCGATCACGCTGACCGGCGCGCAGATCGACGACGTGCTGGAGCAGCAGTTCCAGGCGCCCGGCGGCCCGCGCAACAGCCAGCTGGTCCTGGGTACCTCCGAGGGCTTCGCCTACACCTACGACCTCGACCTGCCCTACGGCGAGCGGGTGGTCGACACCTCCATCAGCATCGACGGCGTCCCCGTCGACCCGGCCGCCTCCTACCGCGTCGTCGCCAACTCGTTCCTCACCGCGGGCGGTGACTCGTTCACCGCCTTCACCGGCGGGACGGGCCTGACCGTCGGACCGGTCGACGTCGACGCGCTGGTGGCCTACTTCGAGGCCAACTCCCCGGTCAGCCCGCCGGCCGCCAACCACGGCACGGCCATCTGACCGACCGCACCACCCGGGCGGCCGGGGCGCGGCGGCGGCGGTACTAGCGTCGCCGCCGTGGCCACCCCGACCGAGCCCGAGACCAACCCCGACCCGAGGCCGGTCCCCGCACCGTGGGGGCCGGCCTCGGGCGTCGGGTCCCTGCCCGGGACCGACCCGGCCGAGGCGCTGCGGGTCGTCCTCGGCGAGCTGCCCGAGCTGCCGCACCTGCCCGAGCTGCCCGCCCGCGGTCCGGGTGCGGACCTGATCGGGCGCAGCGCGGCCCTGCTGGTCGACCTCGCCGTCGACCTGACCCCGGCCGGGTGGCGGCTGGTGCCGCGCCCCGGCATCGACCTGCGGCGGGCGCAGGAGCTGCTGGCCCGCGACCTCGACGCCCTGCACGACGTCGCCGGGGACCACCGCGGGCCGCTCAAGGTGCAGGCCGCCGGTCCCTGGACGCTGGCCGCCGGGCTGGAGCGGGAGCGCGGAGAACGGGCGGTGGTCGACGCCGGCGCCCGGCGCGACCTGGGTCAGTCGCTGGCCGAGGGCGTCGCCGCGCACGTCGCCGCCGTCGCCGCCCGTGTCCCGGGGGCGCGGGTGGTCGTCCAGCTCGACGAGCCGTCCCTGCCCGCGGTGCTGCAGGGCGGCCTGCCGACGGCGAGCGGGTTCGGCCGGCTGCCCTCCGTCGACGCGCCCGACGTCGAGAGCGAGCTGGCCGCCGTCGTCGCGGCGGTCCCCGGGCCGGTCGTCGTGCACTGTTGCGTCAACCGGGCGCCGCTGGACCTGCTGCGCGCGGCGGGCGCCGCCGCGCTGTCGTTCGACCTCGGGCTGGTGCAGGACCTCGACGCACTGGGGACCGCCGTGGAGGCCGGCACCCAGCTGTTCGCCGGTGTCGTGCCCGGCACCGACGCGCCGCTGCCCGCGCCGAAGGCGACGGCCTCGCGGCTGCGGGCCTGGTGGCGCGAGCTGGGGTTCCCCGCCGACGACCTGCACCGGGCGGTCACCCTCACCCCGTCGTGCGGCCTGGCCGGGGCGAGCCCCGCGTACGCCCGCGCGGCCATGGCGCACGTCCGCGAGGCGGCCCGGTACCTGCTGCCGGAGTGACCGACACCCGATCGGGCAGTGCAGGGGTCGGCGTCGTACCCGGCGGATACGGTCGACGGCGTGAGCACGGACGCCGAGCTGGACACCCCGCAGGTCGCCGCGGTCGCCGACCGGGAGGACCTCACCGAGGTCCCCGACGACGCGCGCACGCGGCACCGGGACCTCTCGGAGGAGCTCGACCGCTACGCGTTCGCCTACTACGTGCGCGACGAGCCGCTGGTGAGCGACGGCCAGTACGACGAGCTCATGGCCGAGCTCAAGGCCATCGAGGCCGAGCACCCGGCGCTGGTCACCCCCGACTCGCCGAGCCAGAAGGTCAACGGCGGGTTCACCGCCACGTTCGCCCCGGTCGCGCACCTGGAGCGGATGCAGAGCCTGGACAACGTCTTCGACGGGGACGAGCTGTCGGCCTGGGCGAGCCGGGTGGCGCGCGACGCCGGCGCCGGTGTGGCGTGGCTATGCGAGCTCAAGGTCGACGGCGTCGCGGTGGCGCTGGTGTACGAGCGCGGCCGGCTGGTGCGCGCGGCCACCCGCGGTGACGGGACGACGGGCGAGGACGTGACCGCCAACGTCCGCACGATGGACGACGTCCCGCAGCAGCTCACCGGCGACGACCCGCCCGAGCTGATCGAGGTCCGCGGCGAGATCTACTTCCCGGTGAGCGGCTTCGCCGAGGTCAACGCCGGCATGGTCGAGCAGGGCAAGGCGCCCTTCGCGAACCCGCGCAACGCCGCGGCCGGGTCACTGCGGCAGAAGGACCCGCGGATCACCGCCTCCCGGCCGCTGCGGCTGGTCGTGCACGGCCTCGGCGCCCGCCGCGGCTTCGAGACCGAGCGGCAGTCGGAGGCCTACGAGCGGCTGCGCGCGCTCGGCCTGCCGGTCAGCGACCGGTTCGAGGTGGTCGACGACCTCGAGGCGGTGCGGGCCTACATCGAGCGCTACCGGGAGCAGCGGCACTCGGTCGAGCACGAGATCGACGGCGTCGTCGTCAAGGTCGACCAGGTCGCCCTGCAGCGGCGGCTGGGCTCGACGGCGCGGGCGCCGCGGTGGGCCATCGCGTTCAAGTACCCGCCGGAGGAGGCGACCACCAAGCTCCTCGACATCCGGGTCAACGTCGGGCGCACCGGCCGGGTGACGCCGTTCGGCTACATGGAGCCGGTCAAGGTCGCCGGGTCCACCGTGCAGCTGGCCACCCTGCACAACGCCAGCGAGGTCGAGCGCAAGGGCGTCCTCATCGGCGACACCGTCGTCATCCGCAAGGCCGGTGACGTCATCCCCGAGATCCTCGGACCGGTGGTCGCCGCGCGGACCGGCGACGAGCGCGAGTTCGTGATGCCGACCCACTGCCCCGAGTGCGGCACCGAGCTGCGGCACGAGAAGGAGGGCGACGCCGACATCCGCTGCCCCAACGCCCGGTCCTGCCCGGCGCAGCTGCGGGAGCGGGTGTTCCACATGGCCGGCCGGGGCGCGTTCGACATCGAGGTGCTCGGCTACGAGGCGGCCATCGCGCTGCTGGCCGAGCGGCTGCTCGAGGACGAGGGCGACGTCTTCGACCTCACCGAGGAGGCGCTGTCGCGGACGAGCTTCTTCACCAAGAAGGACGGCACCCTGTCGGCCAACGGGCAGCGGCTGCTGGCCAACCTGCAGGCCCGCAAGGACGTCCCGCTGTGGCGGGTGCTGGTGGCGCTGTCGATCCGGCACGTGGGGCCGACCGCCGCCCAGGCGCTGGCCCGTGACTTCCGCTCGCTGGACCGGATCACGGCCGCGTCGGAGGAGGAGCTGGCCGCGGCCGACGGCGTGGGTCCCACGATCGCCCGCTCGGTGCGCGACTGGTTCGCCGTCGACTGGCACCGGGGGGTGGTGGAGAAGTGGCGGCGGGCCGGGGTGCGGCTGGCCGACGCCGGTGAGGACGCCCCGCCCGGGCCGCTGACCGGCACCACCGTGGTCATCACCGGCTCGCTGCGCGACCTCTCCCGCGACCAGGCCATCGCCGCGGTGCAGGAGCGCGGCGGCAAGGTCACCGGCTCGGTGTCGAAGAAGACCGGCTTCGTCGTCGTCGGCGCCGACCCGGGCAGCAAGTACGACAAGGCCGTCCAGGCGAAGGTGCCGATCCTCGACGACGACGGGCTGCGCGTGCTGCTCGACGAGGGCCCCGAGGCCGCCCGCGCGGTGGCCACCATCGGCGGCGGCAGCGAGCCGGCGGGGGAGTGACGCCGGTCAGGCGGGCTTCTGCCAGACCGAGACGTGCGACCGGCTGTCGTTCGTGAACGGCCGGCGGTGCCAGTCCTCCCAGCGGGCCGCGAGGGCGAGGCCGGCCAGGCGCGCCATGAGGTCGAGCTCCGCGGGCCACACGTAGCGGAACGGCACCGAGACGACCTCCAGGCGCCCGTCGGTGACGGTGTAGTGGTGCGAGACCAGCCGCTGCTCGGCCACGTCGTACTCGTCGAAGCCGAGCCGGGTCGGTGACAGCCGGAACGGCCGCGCCCGCTCGCCCGGGGGCAGCCGCTGCAGGTCGGGGACGCCGACCTCGACGACGAAGTGCCCGCCCGCGCGCAGGTGCCGGGCCGCGTTGACGAAGCAGGCGACCTGCTCGTCCTGGCTGGTCAGGTTCATCACCGTGTTGAAGACCAGGTAGACGAGCGTGAAGGTGTCGTCGACGATCGCGGACGCGAAGTCGCCGACGGTGACCGGGATCCGCGCCCCGCCGGGCTTGGTGCGCAGCCGGGCGACCATGTCCGGCGACAGGTCGATGCCGTGCACGGAGACACCGCGCTCCTGCAGCGGCAGCGCCAGGCGGCCGGTGCCGATGCCGAGCTCGAGGGCGGCGCCGTCGCCGGCGAGGCCGGCGAGCAGGTCGACGGCCGGTCCGATCACCGCCGGGTCGAACATCTCGGCCGACGCCGCGTCGTAGCGCTCGGCGACGGCCCCGGCGAAGTGGTCGACGGCCATGGCGCCACGGTGCCGGTCGGGCTCGCTCCGGCGCCACCGGTTTCCGCTGTCGTGCCCGTCGCCGAGGTCAGTGGGGCAGTGGGGTGGTGACGCGTTCGAGGGCGGTGGGCAGATCCTGAGCCCTGCTCGTCGTGTCCGTCAGCGGTGGACTGTGGGCCAGGGGGTCCAGGGGCGGTGCTGGAGTCCTGCTCGGCCCTCCCGCTCGCCTGGGCGGACCCCGCTCTGCGCGCCCGGTACAGGCCCACGATCACCAGCGAGATCTGGAGCACTCCGATGGGCGAGACGAACCCTCCCCACAGCGGAGACCGTCCACGGAGGACCACGGCCCGCTCCGAGCGGGCTGCTGCCGCAGGTGACAGCGTCAGGTGGACGAGGCCCGCGATCACGGCCCATCGTGGAGTGTCAGCCTGCCTCCATCGCTGCCACTGCGCCGGATGCCGGCGCAGGTGACGCGCCGCTCCCAGGGCGATGATCCCGTTGAGCAGGTTCATCAGGCCGGGGGCAGCCGACACCCCTGACCGCCGGCGCAGGCGACGCGTGATCGGGACGGCGACCTCGGCAGGGGTGCCGAAGAGGGCGACCGCCCCCACCGCTCCGAGGTAGGGCCCGAGCTCGCCGAGGACAGCAGCGCTGGGCAGGTGGAGCGGTGCTCGGTCGTCCTGCGTCACGGCCGGACGGTGGTGATCGAGGGCGGCGCTGACCAGCGCTGCAGGGTCTCGGTGACGAGCTCCCCCCGACGCCGGCCCGTGTCCCCGAGCGGCCCACCGAGGGACGCGGGATCGACTGACGGAGGAGTGAGTCCGGTTCCGCCTGCCGGCCTCGCCGATCCCGCTCAGCCGAGGAGCAGCGCTTCAGCGCGGTCGGCCGCACTCGGACGGGTCCGCGCCTCCTCCGCCAGTGTGTCGGCGAAACGCCGCGCCGCCGTGCGGTAGGCGGGATCGTCCAGAACCTGCTGAACAGCGGCGGCGACCCGGTCCGCGGGGGCGTCCTCCGCCACCCGCACCCCCGCGCCGATGCGCAGCACGCGCAGGGTGTTGTCCTTCTGGTCCCGGCCCATCGGCATGCAGATCAGCGGCACCCCCGACGCCAGCGCCTTGAGCACGCTGCCGTGACCGGCATGGGTCACGACGACGGCGGCCTCGGAGAGGACCGCCCGGTGCGGCGCGGCCCGGACGACCCGTACGTTGCCGGGGGCGGGGACGTCGACCGGATCGACCGCCCGACCGGTGGTGACCAGGCCTCGCACCGGCAGTCGACCCAAGGCGTCGACCACACGGCACAGCAGGCCGATCTGGTCCTGGAAGACGGAACTGGTCGCGACCAGCACCAGCGGGTCGCCGCCCTCGGGTCGCCAGTCACCGTTCGCCGCCCAGTCAGGGTCGTCCAGTTGCGGGCCCACGAAGTGGACGTTGGCGGGGATGTGCGGCGACTGGAAGTCGAACGACGGGCTGGTCATCACGAGCACCGCACGACAGCGGTCGAGCAACTCGAACGTGTTCCGCACCGGGGCGAGTTCGTGCGCCGCGAGCGCGGCGTTGAGGCCGGGCACGACCCGTGCGGACACCAGCCGCAGGGCACTCCGCATGAGGGCGTCCCGGGTCCGCCCGACCGGGCCTCGCCCGGGCATCCACCCCGACAGCATCACGGGCAACCCGGGGGTCGGGCGCAGGTAGACGTTCGCCATCAGTGCGGCCGTGGGCAGTGCGGTCGCCTGGGCGCCGATGAGCAGCCCGGGGAGGGCGTCGGCCAGCACGGCGTCCACCCGGAGCGCTACTGCGGCGGCGACCACGTCGTCGGCGAAACGAGCCGCGGGCCCCACGAGGATCCGGTCCCGCGCGGCGGCGAGCTGGCGCAGCGGGTTGCCGCGCTCGAGTTCCTGGATCAGCGCCGTCTGGTCCGCGATCGTGTCGATGCGCGGCGCAGTCGGCCAGGTGGTGAATCCGCAGCCGGCCGCTCTCGCGGACTTCTCGGCCGTCGGGTCACCCAGGACCTCCACGGTGTGACCCCGCCGGACGAGTTCGCCCGCGAGCCCCAGGGCCGGCGGCAGGGTGCCACCGCCGTCGATCGCTGCCAGGAGGAACCGGCCGGGATGCCGTCGTGCCATGTCACACCGTCCTGGTCTCGGGGCGGGCCGCCAGCATCCCGTCCCGGTGCTCGGCTGAGAAGGCGCTCGTCGCGCAGGGGGTCGGCGCACGCGCTGTGAGCACCGCGACCGCGTCGCCGTCTCTCCCTCCCCTCCACAGCCTTGCCCGAGGGGGCGACCTCAGGCCATCGCCGGAGCCGGAACCGAACCGTCCAGCCGGGAGGCGCCACACGTCTCACGGGCCGCCTTCGAGGGTGGTGGCGCCTGCGACCGGCAGGATTTGCCTCAGTACGGCGGTGGGGTGGTGGCGGCGGTGAGCCCGGTGGGTGTGGTGACGGTGAGGGTGCCGTCGGGGGCGAGGGTGTGGGTCCAGCCGGGGGCCTGGTGCTTGCCGCGGTGGTGGCCGGTGCAGTAGCCGGTGAGGTTGGCCGCGGTGGTGGGGCCGGCCGGCCAGGGAACCGCGTGGTCGAGCTCGCCGCCGCGGGGGACGCGGCGGCGGCAGCCGGGGAAGCGGCAGCGGCGGTCGCGGGCGCGGACGTGCCGGTCCAGCGCGGCGCTCGGCCGGTAGCCGGCGGCGGCGGCAGGGGCGCCGAGCCCGGTGCCGGTGCGGGCGGCGCGGTGCAGGGCGGGCAGGTCGGTGAGGGCCAGCAGCGCACCGCCGGCCGCGTCGGTGAGCGCGATCCGGGGCCGGTCGGCCAGCCCGCCCCCGGCGGTGGCGGCGAGCAGCGCGGCGAGGTCGGCGCGGGCGGTGTCGGTGGCCGCGGTGAGCGCGGTCAGCGCGTCGGGGGCGGCGCTCACCCGGCCGGCCGCGCTGCGTGCCCAGGCGGCCTCGTCCGCGGCGTCGGCGCGCTGCGCGGTGGCCACCATGCGGCGGGCGTGACCGAGGGCGCGCTCCAGCCCGAGCAGGGCAGCACTGGCGTCGTGGACGGCGCGGTCGGCGCGCGCCCACCAGCCCTCGGGACACGCAGCGTCGCCAGGGTCGGGAGAAGTGCAGGGTGACGGGGCGTCGCCGGGGTCCGGTGGTGGGCCGTAGAGGTGGTCAGGTGGCTCGTCGTCGACGTAGCAGGGGGCTGGTTCGGCGTCGAACTCGCCGGCCAGCACCCGGCGTTCCATCTGCGCCCACCAGGCCTCCAGTTCGGCTTGCTGCCGCGCCTCCCAGCCCAGGACGTCGTCCCCGCCGGAGGCCGGCTTCGGGTCCGTGGCAGTCGGCTCCGGATCGGTCGGCTCCGGGTCGCTCGGCCCTGTCTTGGTCAGATCCGGGTCGGTCGGCTCCGGGTCGGTCGGCTCCGGGTCGGTCGGCTTCGTGTCGGTCGGCTTCGTGTCGGTCGGCTCCGTGTCGGTCGGCTCCGTGTCGGTCGGCTCCGTGTCGGTCGGCTCCGTCTTGGTCAGATCCGGGTCGGCCGGCTCCGTGTCGGCCGGCTCCGTGTCGGCCGGCTCCGTGTCGGCCGGCTCCGTGTCGGTCGGCTCCGTGTCGGCCGGCTCCGTGTCGGCCGGCTCCGTGTCGGCCGGCTCCATGTCGGTCGCGGGGGCGTCGGCGGCGGCCCGGTGACCGGTGAGGGCGGCCAGCAGCGCCCGGACCAGCTCGGCGGGCACCACCTGCCCGTCGACCTCACACGCGGCGTCCCCGCCCAGCAGCGCCCCGACCGGAGCGACCACGGTCAGCGTCACCTGCACCGGCGGCAGCCCGGACTCGCCCGGGCGGAGCACCAGGTCCAGCAGGCAGTCGGCCATCTTCTGCCCCCGGCTGCGGCCGTCGGCGGGCAGCGCGTCGGCGTACGCCCCGAGGGCGGCGAGCAGGGCGGCGGCCTCCGGGGTGGTCAGCAGCGCCGAGACCACGCTCATCCCCTCGACCCGGTCCGGACCGGCCGACACCCCGCGCTTCCGCACCGCGCGCAGCAGGTCATCGGCGGCGGTGCGGCGGTGTGCTTGAGCAGCTCCCGGCGGGCCTTGGCGCCCAGCTGCCCCGGGGTGGTGTGCCGCCCGGCGGCCCAGGCCAGCAGCTCCCGCTCGATGGTGGTGCGCAGGGTGTCGTCGGTGATCGGGGCGACCTTGTCCAGCAGCGGGCCCAGGTGCCCGACGTGCAGCGCCCCGGCCTCCAGCGCGGCCAGCGTGCCCGGCAGCCGGTGCACCAGGGTCAACGACCGCTCCAGCAGCTGCGCGGCCTGCGTCGACACCGAAAGCGCCACGGCCAGCTCGTCGGTGGCCCACTCGCTCACCGGCCGCAGTACCTCGGCCCGGGCCGCCCACCGGTCGGCCGACATCGCTCCCGGCGAGCCTTGCTGCCGGTCGACGGAGGCGGGACGGGTGGCGGCGAACGCGGCCACCGCCCGCGCCCGGAGCGCGGTCTGCCGGGCGATCTCCCGGTCGGCGGCCTGCACCGCACCCAGCGGCCCCGACGCCCACCCCACCGCGGGGGCGGGCGCGTCGAGCACCGGGGAGGAGGCCGCCGTCACGTAGTCGATCATACGTTCGAGCGGGGTGTCGATCAAGTCCTGTGGACCGGAAAGGCGCAGCTCAGAGCCGGGTCCAAGTCGGCGGGAGGTGGCGACCGTGGCCACGACCCCCGCGAGGACGCCGGTCCGCGGGACCGACATCGCCAGTGTTCAGGCCGGCGGCAGGTGGGCGACCGTCGTCGCGATCCCCGTGAGGTGTGCCAGGCGCAGCAGCTCCGAGCGGCGGAACGCCGGTCCGCCCGAGCGACCGAGGACCACGGCGGTGCCCGGGTCGCCGAAGGGGGCCGCCATCATCTCGATCGCCATCTCCCGCCAGCGCTCGGGCAGCCAGTCGTCCTCGCTCGGCAGCAGCCGGGGCGAGGTGAGCGGCAGCCACGGCAGCGCGAGGTCCTCGAAGGCCGGGGCGGCGTCGGAGGCCGCGAGGACCTCGCACGCGCCGTCGGGTGCGCGCAGCACCGCCGCCCAGCTGCCGTGGAACACCCGCGGCAGCTCCGCGGCGAGCAGCTTCACCGCCGTGCCCTCCGCCGAGCGCGCCAGCGCCTCGAGCAGGTCGAGCTCGCGGTGGGTGTCGAGCGGGCCGGCGAAGGGCCGCAGGGACTCGACCTGCACGCCGGGCACCGCCTGCGCGGCGGTGATGAGGCTGTCGGGCAGCCGGCCGGGCGGCAGGTCGACGACGACGTCGTCGACGGCCACGCCACCGCCGCGCTCCAGCACGTCGAGGGAGACGATGTCGACCCCCGCGTCGCCCAGGGCGGTCGCCACCGCGCCGAGCAGGCCGGGGCGGTCGGGGACGACCAGTCGCAGGAGATAGGACACGGTTCCTCCGCTGACGACGTCGAGGGGCAGACGATCCGCGTCGATCGGTGTGCCGGAGCAGCTTCCCGCACCGGGCGGCCCCCGGTCGAGCCCGCCCCCGCCGCGGGCCGGGGCGCCACCGCCCCCGCGTACAGTGACCGGGTTGCGTCCCTGGCGCCGGCACGGCGCCGACGACAGGAGTCCCGCCCCAGCATGAGCACCGAGCCCACCAGCGACCGCGGAGCGGCGCCCGCCCTCGGCCGCCAGGACATCGCGCACCTCGCGCGGCTGGCCCGCCTGGCCGTCACCGACGAGGAGCTCGACCGCTTCGCCGGCCAGCTGGGGGCGGTCCTCGACGCCGTGGCGCAGGTGCAGCGCGCCGACGTCGCCGACGTCGCGCCCACCACGCACGCCGTCCCGCTGACCAACGTGCTGCGCGCCGACGTCGCCACCCCGTGCCTGCCCCGCGACGTCGTCCTGGCCGGCGCCCCCGCCGCCGAGGACGGCCGCTTCCGCGTCCCGCGCATCCTGGGGGAGGAGGAGTGAGCGACCTCACCGCCCTCACCGCCGCCGAGCTGCAGGCGGCCCTGGCCGCCGGCGAGACGTCGTCGGTGGAGGTCACCCGCGCCCACCTCGACCGGATCGCCGCCGAGGACGGCGCCCTCGGCGCCTACCTGCACGTCGACGAGGAGGCGGCGCTCGCCCGCGCCGCCGAGGTCGACGCGTCGGGCACCGCGGGCACCGGCCTCGCCGGCATCCCGGTCGCGCTCAAGGACGTCTTCGTCACCGAGGGCGTGCCCACCACCAGCGGCTCGCGGATCCTCGAGGGCTGGCGCCCGCCCTACGACGCCACCGTCGCCCGCCTGCTCAAGGACGCCGGCACCGTGCTCCTGGGCAAGACCAACATGGACGAGTTCGCCATGGGCTCGTCCACCGAGAACTCCGCCTACCGGGCGACCCGCAACCCGTGGGACCACGACCGGATCCCCGGCGGCTCCTCCGGCGGGTCGAGCGCCGCGGTCGCCGGCCGGCTGGCGCCGCTGGCCCTCGGCACCGACACCGGCGGCTCGATCCGCCAGCCCGCCGCGGTCACCGGCCTGGTCGGGCACAAGCCCACCTACGGCTCGGTGTCGCGCTACGGGCTGATCGCCTTCTCCTCGAGCCTCGACCAGGCCGGCCCGATGGCCCGCACGGTCATGGACGCCGCGCTGCTGCACGAGGCCATCGGCGGGCACGACCCGCGCGACTCCACGAGCATCGACGCGCCGGTGCCCACCGTGGTGGAGGCCGCCCGCCGCGGCGCCGGCGGCGACCTGTCGGGCCTGCGCGTCGGCGTCGTCCGCGAACTCGGCGGCGAGGGCGCCCGCGAGGGGTACGAGCAGGGCGTGCTCGACCGGTTCGCCGAGGCGGTCGCGCTGCTCGAGGCCGCCGGGGCCGAGGTGCGCGAGGTGTCCTGCCCGTCGTTCGGGCTGGCGCTGCCCGCGTACTACCTCATCGCCCCCAGCGAGGCGTCGTCGAACCTGGCCCGCTTCGAGGGCATGCGGTTCGGCATCCGCGAGGGCGACGACGGCAGCCGCGACGTCGACGAGGTCATGGCGCTCACCCGCGAGCAGGGCTTCGGCGCCGAGGTCAAGCGGCGGATCATCCTCGGCACCTACGCGCTGTCGGCCGGCTACTACGAGGCCTACTACGGGCAGGCGCAGAAGGTCCGCACGCTGATCAGCCGCGACTTCAGCGCCGCGTACGACGACGTCGACGTGCTGGTCAGCCCCACCAGCCCGACCGTGGCCTGGCCGATCGGCGCCCGCGTGGACGACCCGCTGGCCATGTACGCCGCCGACCTGTGCACCCTGCCGGCCAGCCTCGCCGGGGTCCCGGCCATCTCGGTGCCCTGCGGGCTGTCCGAGGGCCTGCCGGTCGGCCTGCAGGTGATGGCGCCGGCCCTGGCCGACGACCGCTGCTACCGCGTCGCGGCCACCGTCGAGGCCGCGCTGGGCGCGCCGCTCACCGACCGGCTCGCGGAGCGTGCCGCGTGACCGGCCCGCTCAAGGCCGCCTGGGGCCTGACCGCCTTCGTCGTCGTCGCCGGGCTGGTCCTGTGGCTGACCACCGGGGAGGCGGTCTTCGCCGTCTTCATCGTCCTGGGCCTGCTGACCGGGGTCGGCGCCTGGCTGACCGGGCGCAGCACCGCCCCGAAGGGAGACCCCCGCTCGTGACCGAGCCCCTCGTCGAGTTCGACGACGTCCTCACCCGCTACGAGCCGGTGATCGGCCTGGAGACGCACGTCGAGCTGGGCACCGAGTCGAAGATGTTCTGCGGCTGCACCACCGTCTTCGGCGCCGAGCCCAACACCCAGACCTGCCCGGTGTGCCTGGGCCTGCCCGGCTCGCTGCCGGTGGCCAACGCCGTCGCGGTCGAGTCGACGATCCGCATCGGCCTGGCCCTGGGCTGCCGGATCGCGTCCTGGTCGCGCTTCGCCCGCAAGAACTACTTCTACCCGGACATCCCCAAGGGCTTCCAGACCAGCCAGTACGACGAGCCGCTGTGCACCGCCGGGCACCTCGACGTCGAGGTCGACGGCGAGACCTACCGCGTGGAGATCGAGCGGGTGCACCTCGAGGAGGACACCGGCAAGAACCTGCACGTGGGCGGGGCCACCGGCCGCATCCACGGCGCCGAGTACTCCCTCGTCGACTTCAACCGGGCCGGCATCCCGCTGGTCGAGATCGTCACCCGGCCGGTCGCCGGGGCCGGGGCGAAGGCGCCCGAGGTCGCCCGCGCGTACGTCACCGAGCTGCGCGAGATCGTCCAGACCCTCGGCGCCTCCGACGTCCGCATGGAGCAGGGCAGCCTGCGCTGCGACGTCAACACCTCGCTGGCCCCGATCGGCAGCCTCGAGTGGGGCACCCGCACCGAGACCAAGAACGTCAACTCGTTGCGGTCGGTCGAGCGGGCCGTGCGCTTCGAGATGCGCCGGCAGGCCGCCGTCCTCGACGCCGGGCGCCGGGTGGTGCAGGAGACCCGCCACTTCCACGAGGACACCGGCAGCACCTCGCCGGGCCGCAGCAAGGAGGAGGCCACCGACTACCGGTACTTCCCCGAGCCCGACCTCGTCCCGCTGGCCCCCGACGCCGAGTGGGTGGAGAAGCTCGCCGCCGCGCTGCCCGAGCTGCCGGCCGCCCGCCGAGCGCGGCTGCGCGAGGAGTGGGGCCTGTCTGCCACCGAGATGGCCTGGCTGGTCAACGCCGGCGCGCTGGGGCTGGTGGAGGAGACCGTCGCCGCGGGCGCCTCGCCGGCCGACGCGCGCAAGTGGTGGCTGGGCGAGCTGGCCCGCCGCGCCAACGACGCCGGCGTGGAGCTGTCCGCGCTGGCGGTCACCCCGCGCCAGGTCGCCGAGCTGAGCGCGCTGGTCGCCGAGGGCACCGTCAACGACCAGCTGGCCCGTCAGGCGCTCGACGGCGTGCTGGCCGGGGAGGGCGACCCGCGCGCCGTCGTCGAGGCCCGCGGCCTGGCGGTGCTGGGGGAGTCCGACGAGCTGGTGGCCGCCGTCGACGCCGCGATCGCCGGCGCCCCCGACGTCGTGGCCAAGGTGCAGGGCGGCAAGGTGCAGGCGCTCGGCGCGCTGGTCGGTGCGGTCATGAAGGCCACCCGCGGCAAGGCCGACGCGGCGACGGTCCGCCGGATGCTCGAGGAGCGGGTGCTCGGGTCCTGAGGCCGGGCACTTCCGCGGATCTGCCCCGGGCGGATCCGCGGGAGTGCACGCTCAGACCGGGCTGGAGCCCGTCGAGCTGGGCGGGAGGATCCGCAGCACCCGGTCGTCGTCCTCGGCGGGCGTGCCGATCCCGTCCTCGTTCGACGTCGTGATCCACAGCGCGCCCTCGCCGTCGAGGACGACGGTGCGCAGCCGGCCGTAGCGGCCGCCGAGCAGCTCCTCGGGCTGCGCGACCACGCTGCCCTCGCCGTCGAGCTGGACGACGTACACCCGCTGGCCGTCGAGCGCGCCGAGGAACACCGTGGTGCCGGCGGCGGTGCACCCGCCGAGCCCGGCGGCCCCGTTGTCGAGCCGGAGCACCGGCTCCGCCGTGCCGGGGCCGGCGACCGGCCAGCCGTGGTCGGTGCCCTCGCTGAGCACGTTGAGCTCGTCGGGCCCGGCGGCGGACTCGTCGACGGCGTAGACGGTGGCCGGCTGGTCGCCGCTGAGGCACACCGCGGTCACGTCGGCGAACCCGCTGCTGAACACCGGACCCGCGGCGTTGGCCGGCTGCCCGAAGACGTCGACGTGCAGCACCTTGCCGCCCAGCGACGCCGGGTCCTGCGCGAGCGCCGGGTTCCCGGTGTCACCGGTGCCGACGTAGAGGGTGCCGTCGGGGGCGAACCGCAGGCCACCGCCGTTGTGGGTCTCGCCGCGCGGGATGCCGGTGAGGACCGGGTTGGGCGTGCCGCCCATCGGGAAGCGGACGACGCGGTTGTCGGTCGCCGTCGAGACGTAGGCGTAGAACAGCCCGTCCTCGTCGAAGGTCGGCGACAGCGCGAGGCCCAGCAGCCCGCCGTCGCCGCCGGTGTCGATGCCGGGCACGACCATCAGCTCGCGCGCGGGGGAGCGGTCGGGGAACACCTGCAGCAACCGCCCGGTCTCGCGCTCGCCCACCACCGCGGTGCCGTCGGGCAGCACGACCAGCCCGGTGGGCACGAGCAGGTCGGTCGCGACGACGTTCGGGTCCCCGCCGGTCTGGCCCGAGTTCGGGTCGGCCGGCTCGCCGGGCGCCGGCGCGGGCGAGGACTCCGTCGGCGGCCCGACCTGCGGCGGCGGCCCCTCGGGCAGCGGCCGGAAGGGCCCCGCGGGCTCGTAGCCGTCGTCGCCGCAGCCGGCGAGCACCAGGGTCAGGGTCGCGGTGCACGCGGCGGCGGCCGCCCGCCGTCCCCGCTGCCGCCTCACCGGGCCCAGGGTACGGGCGCGGGCGGGGCGCGCGGTGCCCGCCGGGCGGCCCGGCCGGCCGCTGCCTACGGTCGGGGGCCGTGGCACCGGAGATCCTCGGCACCGACGTCGTCGGTCCCGACGAGACGCTGACCGTCCTGGTCCCCGCCCGGGAGATGGCCGACGCCGTCGCGGAGCTCTCCCCGCGGGTCCGCGCGGTCCCGGTCGACGCCGACGCCGGCCCGCCGGCGGGGGAGGCCGCGCAGGCGCAGGTGTGGGTGCCCTCGTTCGGCGGGAGCGCGCCGGCGCCGGAGTTCCTCGCCGCGCTGCCGCGACTGCGGCTGGTCCAGCTGCAGAGCGCCGGCGCCGAGCGCTTCGCCGGCCGGCTGCCCGACGGCGTCGTGCTGTGCAACGCGCGCGGCGCGCACACCCCGGCGACGGCGGAGTGGGTGGTGGCCGCGACGCTGGCCGCCCAGCGCGGACTGCCCGACCTGGTGCGCGAGCAGGACGCCGGCTGCTGGTCGCCGCGCCCCTACCGATCGCTGGTCGGGGCGCAGGTGCTCGTGGTCGGCGCCGGCGACATCGGCCGCCGGGTCGGCGCGATGCTGTCCGGCTTCGACGTCGAGCTGACCTACGTCGGACGGACCGCCCGCGATGGCGTGCACGGCACCGGGGAGCTGCCGGCCCTGCTGCCGCACGCCGACGTCGTGGTCGTGATCGTGCCGGTCACCGCGGAGACCACCGGCCTGGTCGACGCCGCCTTCCTCGCCGCCATGCCCGACGGCGCCCTGCTGGTCAACGCCGCGCGCGGGGTGGTCGTCGACACCGGCGCGCTGCTCGCCGAGCTGACCCGCGGCCGGCTGCGCGCCGCCCTCGACGTCACCGACCCCGAGCCGCTGCCCGCGGGCCACCCGCTGTGGTCGGCGCCGGGCCTGCTGCTCACCCCGCACGTGGCCGGCACGGTGCCCGACGCCGGCGCCCGCGCGCAGGACGCCGTCGTCGCCCAGCTGCGGCGGGTGCTGGCGGGCGAGCCGCTGGCCGACGTCGTCGACGCCTACTGAGCGGGGATGATCGGGAGACGTGGCTGTCCTCGCACGCATGCGGCTGAGCCGGGTCGCACTGCTCCCCGTCGTGTTCCTCGCCGTCTGCGTGCTGCCGTTCGCCGCCGCGTCACCGGCCGCCGCGCTGGTCCTGCTGCTGCCGCTGCTCGCCGCGGCCTGGGTGCTGCGGGTGGGCGTCGACGTCGACGACGCCGGCATCACCACCCGCGGGCTGCTCGGCCAGCGCCGGGTGGCGTGGGACGACCTGGCCGGCATCCGCGTCGTCCGCAACGCGCGGCTGCGGCTGGTCACCCGCGGGGGCGGGGAGGTGCCGCTGCCGGTGCTGCGCGCTCGCGACCTGCCGCGGCTGGCCGGGTGGTCGGGCGGCCGCTTCGACGTCCCTCAGCCGCCGGCGGGCTGATCCCCGGCGAGCACCCGGAGCCGACCGGCGGTCTCGCTGCCCGCGGCGGCGGTGTAGACGACCACCTGCAGCCCGGGGGCGTCGGCCGGCGTCAGCTGGTGGTGCTCGAGCAGCAGCGTGCCGACCTCCGGGTGCTCGAAGCGCCGCTCGCCGGAGCTGAACCGGTCGACGTCGCGGCTGGCCCAGCCGGCGCGGAAGTGCGGGCTGGCCGCCTCCAGGCGCGACACCAGGTCGACGACGGCCGGGTCGGCCAGCCGCGGGCCCACCTCGGCGCGGAACTGGGTGAGGAACCGGCGGCTGTCGGTGCGCCAGTCACCGAGCAGGGCACGGACCGCGGGGTCGGTGAACACCAGCCACAGCAGGTTGCGCTCGGCGAGGGGGACGGTGGCCACCCCGGGGTAGAAGCGCTCGTAGGCGCGGTTCCACCCGGCGATCGTCCAGTCGGCGGTGATGGCGTAGGCGGGGGAGGGGCCCAGCGCGTCCAGCAGCCGCTGCACGTGCCCGGGCATCCCCTCGGCCGGGTCGACCGGGGCGCCGCCGTGCCCGGTCAGGCGCAGGACGTAGCCGTGCTCGGCCGGCGACATCCGCAGCGTGCGGGCCAGCGCGTCGACCACCTGCCGCGACGGGTGGATGTCGCGGGCCTGCTCGAGCCAGGTGTACCAGGTGGCGCTCACCCCCGAGAGCAGCGCGACCTCCTCGCGGCGCAGACCCGGCGTGCGGCGGGCGCCGGACGGGGGCAGCCCGGCCGTCCGCGGGTCGACCTGCCGGCGGCGCGAGCGCAGGAACCCGGCCAGCTCCTGACGGGCGGTGGCGGACACGGACGGCTCCTCGGTGGTGGTGGCGGTACCAGTATCGAGCGCGTCTGGGACGGTGCCGCGGACCGGCCTACCCTCCCTTCCCGTGACCACCGTGGACGAGCCCCGCGCCACCGCCGACGTCAAGCCCCGCAGCCGTGAGGTGACCGACGGCATCACCCGCGCCCCCGCCCGGGCGATGCTGCGCGCGGTGGGCATGGGCGACGACGACTGGGACAAGCCGCAGATCGGTGTCGCCTCGTCGTGGAACGAGATCACCCCGTGCAACCTCTCGCTGGACCGGCTGGCCAAGCGGGCCAAGGAGGGCGTGCACGCCGCGGGCGGCTTCCCGCTGGAGTTCGGCACCATCTCGGTCTCCGACGGCATCTCCATGGGCCACGAGGGCATGCGCGCCTCGCTGGTCAGCCGCGAGGTCATCGCCGACTCGGTGGAGACGGTGGTGTTCGCCGAGCGGCTCGACGGCACGGTGCTGCTCGCCGGCTGCGACAAGTCGCTGCCCGGCATGCTCATGGCCGCCGCCCGCCTCGACCTGGCCAGCGTCTTCCTCTACTCCGGCTCGACGCTGCCCGGCCGGCTCGGCGACCGCGACGACCTGACGATCATCGACGTCTTCGAGGCGGTCGGGGCCTGCGCCCGCGGGCTGATCAGCGAGGACGAGCTGGCCGCCGTCGAGCGGGCCGCCTGCCCCGGGATGGGCTCCTGCGGCGGCATGTACACCGCCAACACCATGGCCAGCGTCGCCGAGGCGCTCGGGATGGCGCTGCCGGGCAGCGCCGCCCCGCCGGCCCCCGACAGCCGCCGCGACGCCTTCGCCGTCGCCTCCGGCGAGGCCGTGGTGAACCTGCTGCGCAAGGGCATCACCGCCCGTCAGATCATGACCCGCGAGGCCTTCGAGAACGCGATCACCGTGGTCATGGCGCTGGGCGGGTCGACCAACGCGGTGCTGCACCTCATGGCCATCGCGCACGAGGCGCAGGTGGAGCTGACCCTCGACGACTTCAACCGGATCGGCGACCGCACGCCGCACCTGGCCGACGTCAAGCCCTTCGGCCGCTACGTCATGACCGACATCGACCGCATCGGCGGCGTCCCGGTGGTCCTGCGCGCGCTGCTCGACGCCGGCCTGCTGCACGGCGACACGCTCACCGTCACCGGGCGGACGATGGCCGAGAACCTCGCCGAGATCGCCCCGCCCGACCCCGACGGCGCGATCATCCACGCGATGAACCGGCCCATCCACCGGACGGGCGGGCTGACGATCCTGCACGGCTCGCTGGCGCCCGAGGGGGCGGTGGTGAAGTCGGCCGGCTTCGACCGCGACGTCTTCGAGGGCACCGCCCGCGTCTTCGACGGCGAGCAGGGTGCCATGGACGCGGTCACCGAGGGCACGCTGCAGCCCGGCGACGTCGTCGTCATCCGGTACGAGGGGCCCAAGGGCGGGCCGGGCATGCGCGAGATGCTCGCCGTCACCGGCGCGATCAAGGGCGCCGGGCTCGGCAAGGACGTCCTGCTGCTCACCGACGGCCGCTTCTCCGGCGGCACGACCGGGCTGTGCATCGGGCACGTCGCGCCGGAGGCCACCGAGGGCGGCCCGATCGCGCTGGTGCGCGACGGCGACCCGGTCCGCCTCGACCTCACCACCCGCACGCTGGACCTCCTGGTCGACGACGCCGAGCTGACCCGCCGCCGCGCGGAGTGGCAGCCGCTGCCCCCGCGCTACACCACCGGCGTCCTCGGCAAGTACGCCAAGCTCGTCGGCTCCGCGGCCTCGGGCGCCATCTGCGGCTGACCCGGGGCGTTCCCCCCTCGTTGGGGTGAGCGGTCCCGGGGCGGGGTGTGGCGGGTCCGCCGGGGTGCCGACACCCGGGGTGTGGAGCGACGGACCAGGTGGCTGTTCGCGACGGCCGTCCCGGCCGCCGTGGCGTGCGTGTGCGCCACCGCCGTCCCGGCGCTGCACCTGCTCGGCGACGTCGTCACCGGCCTGGCCGGGGTGGCGACGTCGGCCGCGCTGTGGGCCGCCAGCCGCACCGGCGGGCCCGCCGACCGCCCCTGGCGGCTGCTCGCCCTCGCCCCGCTGTTCCCCGTCCTCGCGCTGGTCGTCTCCTGGACCGCCCAGCCGGACACCGTGCTGCACCAGGTGGTCCTGCGCTGGCTGCCGACCGTCCCCGGTTACGTGGTCACGGTGGCCGGCCTGCTCGGCATGGTCGGACGCGCCACCCTGCGCGCCACCGGCTCGCGGACCGTGCTCGAGCTCGCCCTCTTCGGCACGGCCGCGGTGGTGGTCATGCAGGTGCTCATGGTCGGCCCGGGCACCAGCTGGACCACCCTCTCCCTCGGCGCGCAGCTCGTGCTCGGCGCCGCCGTCGCGGCCACCGGGGCGGTCATGGCCGCCGCGCTCACCGTCCTCGGCGCCGTCGAGGCGCACCGCCAGCGCATGGCCGGCGTCCTGCTCGGCGCGCTGGTGCTGCTCGCCGCCGGCCGCGGCACCGGCACCTCCGCCGCGCTGCTCGGCGCGCCCGACGTCGTCGCCGCCACCCGCGTCGCGGTCGTCCTCGGGCTGGCGCTGCTGGTGCTCGCGCGCTCGCTCGACACCGGCCCGGCCGCGGCCCCCGCGTCCTCCGAGGTCCCGGCCGGCGGCCTCGCCGTCGCACTGCGGTCGGTGCTGCCGCAGCTCGCGCTGGTCGTCGTCGTCGCGACCGCCCTCGTCCCGCTGGCGGTGGGCACCGCACCGACCTGGGTGACCCTCGCCGGGGTCCTGCTGTGCGTCGCGCTGTCGGCGGCGCACCGCTGGGTCGCCGCCCGCGAGGACCAGCAGCGCAGCGCCCGCCTGCGCCACGACGAGGCCTACTTCCGCAACCTGCTGCGCTCGACCCGCGAGGCGGTGCTCGTCCTCGACCGCCGGCTGCGGGTCGACTGGGCGTCCCCGGCGCTGGCCGCGCTCCTGGGCACCACGCCGGCCGACCTGGCCGGCCGCGACCTGCTCACCGGCGCCGCGGGCCGGCCCGGGACCATGGACCCCGAGGACGCCGCCCGGCTGCGGCGGGTCCTCGACGGCGGCCCCGACGGCACCGCCGGGCTGGTGACGCTGCACCTGCGCGACGCGGCGGGAGGCGTCCGCTGCCTGGAGGCCAGCGTCTCCGACCTGCGGGCCGAGGAGTCGGTCGCCGCCGTCGTCCTGCACTGCCGCGACGTCACCGAGCGCGAGGCCCGCGAGCGCGCCCTCGAGGAGGTCGCCTACGCCGACGAGCTGACCGGCCTGCCCAACCGGGCCGGCTGGCACGCCGCGCTGGCCGCCGCCGTGTCCGGCCCCGTCCCCGGTCCCGCGGTGCTCCTGGTCGACGTCCGCGGCCTCGACGCCGTGCGCGAGCACGCCGGCCGCGACACCGTCTCCGCCGTCCTCGTCGAGCTCGGCCGGCGGCTGCGTGCCACCGTCCGCGGCGAGGAGGTGGTCGCCCGACTGGCCGGCGGCACGTTCGGTGTCCTCGCGGCGGGCGACGCCGACACCGCCGTCCTGCTCGGCGACCGCTGCCTGGGCGTCATCGAGCAGCCCGTGACCACCCCCGCAGGCGTCTTCGACCTCACCGGCGACGTCGGCGTCGTCGTGGTCGAGCCCGGCCTCGGCGTCGCCGAGCTGACCGCCCGCGCCGAGCTGGCCGTCACCACCGCCCGCGCCTCGGGTACGGCCCGCGCCACCCTGTGGACCCCGGCGCTGGGCGCGGCCGCCGCGCGCCGCGACCGGCTGCGGGAGGACGTCGCCGGCGCCGCCGCCCGCGGCGAGCTGTGGCTGGCCTTCCAGCCGATCGTCTCGATGGAGGAGCAGCGGGTCACCGGCGTCGAGGCGCTGCTGCGCTGGCGGCACCCCGAGCTCGGCGAGGTCCCGCCGCGCGAGTTCGTCCCGGTCGCCGAGCGCGCCGGCGTCATCGCCGAGCTCCAGCGCTGGGCGCTCCGGGAGGCGTGCACGACCACCGCCGCGCTGCCCGCCGTCCGGGGCGTGCCGCTGCGGCTGGGGGTCAACATCTCCGCCGCGCACGTCGCCGCCCGCACCCTCGTCGAGGACGTCGCCGGCGCGCTGTCGGACTCCGGGCTGGAGCCCGAGCGGCTCGTCCTGGAGATCACCGAGGCGACCGTGCTCGCCGACGGCGACTCCGCGGCCGGCGACGTCTCGGCGCTGCGCCTGATGGGCGTGCACGTGGCGCTCGACGACTTCGGCACCGGCTCCTCCTCGCTGGTGCAGCTCACCCGCCTGCCCATCGACGTGCTCAAGCTCGACCGCGCGATGGTCTCCCGGGTCGACCGCGACCGGCAGAGCCGCGCGCTGTGCGAGTCGGTGGTGACCATCGGCCGCACGCTCCGCCTCGACGTCGTCGCCGAGGGCGTGGAGACCCCCGCGCAGCTCGGCGTGCTGCGCGGCATGGGGATCGGCTTCGCGCAGGGCTTCCTGCTGTCCCGCCCGCTGCCGGCGGCCGAGCTGGCGCACGTGCTGCAGGACAACGCCGGCGCGCTGTGGCCCGGCCTGGTCGGGCTGGCGGCCGCGCCGGTGGAGGAGCCGGCGGTCCGGGTGGTGCGCGGTGCGTGACCTCCCCGCCCGCGCCGGGACGGCCGTGCAGGTGCTGCTGGCCCTGCTCGGCGCCGCGACGACGGCGCTGCAGCTCACCGGGTCCCCGGCGACGGTCACCGTGGTGCCCGCCGTCCTCGGGCTGGCGTCGGCCGCGTCGGCCGCCGTCCTGGTCCCGTGCGCGCTGCGCCGGCCGGGCCGCGCCGGGCGTCCCTGGTGGGCGCTGGCCGCGTCCGGGGCGCTGCTCGCCCTGGGCCAGGCCCTGGCCCTGACCCGCCCCGCCCGGGACCTGCCCGCCGCCGGGGTCGAGGACCTCCTCACCCTGGCCGGGGTGCCGCTGGGCGTGGCCGCGGCACTGCTGCTGCTCCCGCCGCGGTCGGCCCGCCGGGTCGGCACGCGGGTGCTGCTCGACGCCGTGGTGGTCACCCTGGCCCTCGCCCTGTGCGGCGCGGTCCTGCTCACCGACCTGGTGACCGGGACCGCGGGCGGCCCGGGGCTGGTGACGGCCGGGTACCCGCTGGTCGGTGCGGTGCTGGCCGGCGTCGGCCTGGTCGCGGTCACCGCCGTCGCCGAGCCGCGCCGGCGCAGCGCCACCTGGCTGCTGGGCGCCTTCCTCGCGATGGCCGTCGTGGCGCTCTCCGGCGCGGTCGAGCGGGCGACGCCGGACGCCGCGGCCGGCTGGGGCGTGCTCACCGTGCTCGGCTGGCTGACCATGCTGGGCGCGGGCCTCCGCGCCGCCGCCGCGGACCCGGGGGAGGGCGCGCCGGTGCCGGCCGCCCGTGCCCTGCCGCTGCGGGGCGGGGTCCTCGCGCACGGGACGGCGACCCTGGCCCTGGTGGCCGTCTGCAGCGCCGCGGTGACCGGCCGCCCCGTGACCGCCGCCGAGGCCGCCTGCGCCGTCGTCCTGCTGGTGCTCACCTCGGCCCGCACGCTGCTGTGGGCGCTCGACGCCGCCCGTCTCACCCGCCGCCTCGAGCGGACCGAGGGGTCGTTCCGCGCGCTGGTGCACAGCGGCGACGCGGTCACCGTCGTCCTCGACGCCGCGGGCCGGGTCTCGGCGGTGTCCGGGCCGGTCGCCGCGCAGCTCGGCCGGCCGGAGGAGGAGCTGGTCGGGCGGTCGTTCGCCACCCTGCTGCACCCCGACGACGCCGACCTGCTCGACCGCGTGGCCGCCGCCCTCGGCGACGACTCCGCCGCCGCGCTGCCCCTGGCCGGCCGGCTGCAGACCGCCGACGGGACCTGGCGGGACGTCGAGGTCTCCGGCGCGGTCCGCGACGGCGGCCGCTCCGAGCGCCTGGTGCTGCACCTGCGCGACGTGACCGAGCGCCGCGCCACCCACCGCGAGCTGGAGCGGCTGGCCTACACCGACTCCCTCACCGGCCTGCCCAACCGGGCCCGCTTCATGGCCGCGCTCGAGACCGCCCTCGACCGCGCGGGCCGCGGCCGCAGCGCCTGCGTGCTGCTGGTCGACCTCGACGGCTTCAAGGCGGTCAACGACGTCGCCGGCCACGACGCGGGGGACCGGCTGCTGTGCGAGGTGGCCGACGCGCTGCGCGCCGAGGCCCGCGGCACCGACCTGGTCGCCCGCCTGGGCGGCGACGAGTTCGCCCTCGTCGTCGACGCCGGGCCCGAACAGGCGCTCGCGCTGGCCGAGCGGCTGGTCCGGCGGCTGGACCACACCCGCCGACACGACGACTCCGGCGCGCTGCTGCACGTCTCGGCCAGCGTCGGGGTCACCGAGGTGCTGCCCGGCGCCGACGTCTCGGCGACCGTCCGCGAGGCCGACCTGGCGCTGCGCACCGTCAAGGCGCAGGGCAAGAACGGCGTCCGGGCGTCGGGGGAGGCCCTCGTCGAGGAGTCCGCCCGGCGCAGCCGGCTGGCCCGCGACCTGCCCGCCGCCATCGAGCAGGGCCGGCTCCGGCTGGTCTACCAGCCGGTCGCGGGCACCGCGGAGCGGCGCGTCCTCGGCGTCGAGGCACTGGCCCGCTGGGACCACCCCGAGCTCGGCCCGGTCTCCCCCGAGGAGTTCATCGGGCTGGCCGAGGAGGACGGCCTCATCGTCCCGCTGCAGCGCTGGGTGCTGGACACCGCGACCGCCGAGCACGCGCGCCTGGTCGCCGGCGGCCGCGACCTCAAGCTCGGCGTCAACATCTCCGTGCGCCACCTGCAGGCCCGCTGCCTGGTCGAGGACGTCACCCGCGCCCTGCGCCGCTCCGGGCTGCCCGCGCGGATGCTGATGATCGAGGTGACCGAGAGCGTCCTCATCGACGACGACGAGCGGCTGCTCAGCGAGCTCGCCGAGCTGTCGGCGCTGGGCTGCATCGTGTCCCTCGACGACTTCGGCAAGGGCTGGTCCTCGCTGGCCTACCTCGCCCGGCTGCCCGTGCAGGTGCTGAAGATGGACCGCGGGTTCGTCTCCGGCATCGACACCGACCCCCGCGGCGCGGCGCTGGTGGGCAGCGTCGTCGACCTCGGCCGCACGCTCGGCATGGACGTCGTCGCCGAGGGCGTCGAGACCCCCGCCCAGCTCGAGGTGCTCACGCGGCTGGGCTGCACCTTCCTCCAGGGCTGGCTGATCGGCCGCCCGGTGCCGGCCGCCGACCTGCCTGCGCTCGTCGACGGGTTCGACCCCGCACTGCTCGCCGACGCCGTGCGGGAGCCCGACGCCGTCCGGGAGCCCGTCGCCGTCCCATGACGCGGGCGAATCGGTCCCACTGAGTGGGACGGTGTGGTTGACGTCCCGGCGGGGGAGGCGCACAGTGTCGTCGTGCCCTCCGCCTGCCTGCTCCTCGTAGTCGCCTAGCGCGCCGGTCGACCGACCGACGCGCTACGCCCCTCTGTGCCCGCGGCACGAGGGGTTTTTTCTTGCCCGAGCAGGCACCCGAACCGCACGACCCCCGCACGTCCGGCCCAGGAGACGCCCCGCATGACCACCACCCGGAGTGAGTCCGCCACCCGAGAGGCCGCCGCCGCCCTCACCGGCGTCGAGACGACGGCCCGCTCGATCGCCGAGTCCGCCGCCCGGCCGGCCTCGGGCATCACCGGCGCGCAGAGCCTGGTCCGCTCGCTGGAGGCCGTCGGCGTCGAGGTCGTCTTCGGCATCCCCGGCGGCGCGATCCTGCCCGCCTACGACCCGCTGTTCGACTCCCACGTCCGCCACGTCCTGGTGCGGCACGAGCAGGGCGCCGGTCACGCGGCCACCGGCTACGCCCAGGCCACCGGCCGGGTGGGCGTCTGCATGGCCACCTCCGGGCCGGGCGCGACCAACCTGGTCACGCCGCTGGCCGACGCCCACATGGACTCGGTCCCGATCGTGGCCATCACCGGCCAGGTGCCCAGCGCCTCGATCGGCACCGACGCCTTCCAGGAGGCCGACATCCGCGGCATCACGATGCCGATCACCAAGCACAACTTCCTGGTGACCGACCCGGCGGAGATCCCGCAGCGGATCGCCGAGGCCTTCCACCTGGCCGCCACCGGTCGCCCCGGCCCGGTCCTGGTCGACATCCCCAAGGACGTGCTGCAGGCCACCACCGACTTCGCCTGGCCGCCGCGGCTGGACCTGCCCGGCTACCGGCCGACCACCCGCCCGCACGGCAAGCAGGTGCGCGAGGCCGCGGTGCTGATCGCCGGCGCCCGCCGGCCGGTCCTCTACGTCGGCGGCGGGGTGCTCAAGGCCGGCGCCACCGAGGAGCTGGCCGAGCTCGCCGCGCTGACCGGCGCGCCCGTCGTCACGACCCTCATGGCCCGCGGCGCGTTCCCCGACAGCTCGCCGCAGCACCTGGGCATGCCGGGCATGCACGGCACCGTGGCCGCGGTGACCGCGCTGCAGAAGGCCGACGTCCTCGTGGCCCTCGGCGCCCGGTTCGACGACCGGGTGACCGGGAAGCTGTCGACCTTCGCGCCCGGCGCGCTGGTGGTGCACGCCGACATCGACCCGGCCGAGATCGGCAAGAACCGCAAGGCCGACGTCCCGATCGTCGGGGACGCCAAGGAGACCATCGCCGAGCTCGTCGGCGCGCTGCGCGCCGAGCACGAGGCCGGCCGCACGCCCGACCTCGCCGCTTGGTGGGCGCAGCTGGACGACTGGCGCACCCGCTACCCGCTCGGCTACGACTGGCCCGAGGACGGCTCGCTGTCGCCGCAGTACGTCATCGAGCGGATCGGCGCGATCGCGGGCCCCGACGCGATCTACACCTCCGGGGTCGGCCAGCACCAGATGTGGGCCGCGCAGTTCATCCGGTACGAGAAGCCGGGCACCTGGCTCAACAGCGGCGGCGCCGGGACCATGGGCTACGCCGTGCCCGCGGCGATGGGCGCCCGGTACGGCCGTCCCGACGCCACCGTCTGGGCCATCGACGGCGACGGCTGCTTCCAGATGACCAACCAGGAGCTGGCCACCTGCGCGATCGAGGGCATCCCGATCAAGGTCGCCGTCATCAACAACGGCAACCTCGGCATGGTCCGGCAGTGGCAGACCCTGTTCTACGAGGGCCGCTACTCCAACACCAAGCTGCACGCGGTGGACGACGAGGGCCGGCCGAAGCCGGTGCGCATCCCCGACTTCGTGATGCTGGCCGAGGCACTGGGCTGCGTCGGACTGCGCTGCGAGTCCAAGGACGACGTCGACGCCGTCATCGAGAAGGCGATGGCGATCACCGACGCCCCGGTGGTCATCGACTTCGTCGTCGGCGCCGACGCCCAGGTCTGGCCGATGGTCGCCGCCGGCGCCAGCAACGACGACATCCTGGCCGCGCGCGACCTGCGCCCGGTCTTCGGAGAGGGACAGGTCTGATGAGCCGCCACACCCTGTCGGTCCTGGTCGAGAACAAGGCCGGTGTCCTCGCCCGCGTCTCGGCGCTGTTCAGCCGGCGCGCGTTCAACATCGAGTCCCTCGCCGTCGGCCCGACGGAGAACCCCGACCTGTCCCGGATGACGATCGTCGTCGACGCCGAGTCCGCGCCGCTGGAGCAGGTGACCAAGCAGCTGAACAAGCTCGTCGAGGTCATCAAGATCGTCGAGCTCGACGGCGGCGCGGCGGTGCAGCGCGAGCTGCTGCTGGTCAAGGTCCGCGCGCCGCTGGCCGAGCGCACGACCGTGCTGCAGACCGCCGAGCTGTTCCGCGCCCGCGTCGTCGACGTCAACACCGACACGGTGACCCTCGAGGCCACCGGCACCCCGGACAAGCTGCAGGCCCTGCTCGCCGTCCTCGCCCCGCTGGGGATCAAGGAGATGGCGCAGTCGGGCACCGTCGCCCTGGGCCGCGGACCGCGGTCGATGAGCGGCGCCGGTACCTTGCGCCCGGTCGACCGCAGCGCGACCGCCTGAACCCCCGATCCGAACCCATCGAAGGAGCACCACCGCATGGCCGCCGAGATCTTCTACGACGACGACGCCGACCTGTCGATCATCCAGGGGCGCACCGTCGCCGTCATCGGCTACGGCAGCCAGGGGCACGCGCACGCGCTGTCGCTGCGCGACTCCGGGGTCGACGTCCGGGTGGGCCTGCCCGAGGGCTCGAAGAGCCGGCCCAAGGCCGAGGCCGAGGGCCTGCGCGTCGTGACGCCGGCCGAGGCCGCCGCCGAGGCCGACCTCGTCGTGGTCCTCGCCCCCGACCACGTGCAGCGGACCCTCTACACCGAGTCGATCGAGCCCAACCTGCAGGACGGCGACGCGCTGTTCTTCGGCCACGGCTTCAACATCCGGTTCGGCTACGTCAAGCCCCCGGCCGGTGTCGACGTCGCCATGGTCGCCCCCAAGGGTCCCGGTCACCTGGTCCGTCGCGAGTTCGAGAACGGCAAGGGCGTGCCCTGCCTGGTCGCCGTCGAGCAGGACGCCACCGGGCAGGCCCTGCCGCTCGCGCTGTCCTACGCCAAGGCCATCGGCGGCACCCGCGCCGGCGTCATCCGGACGACGTTCGCCGAGGAGACCGAGACCGACCTGTTCGGCGAGCAGGCGGTGCTCTGCGGCGGGGCCAGCGCGCTCATCACCGCCGGGTTCGAGACGCTGACCGAGGCCGGCTACCAGCCCGAGGTCGCCTACTTCGAGTGCCTGCACGAGCTCAAGCTGATCGTCGACCTCATGTACGAGGGCGGCATCGCCAAGCAGCGCTGGTCGGTGTCGGACACCGCCGAGTACGGCGACTACACCTCCGGCCCGAAGATCATCGACGCCCGCGTCAAGGAGTCGATGAAGGAGGTCCTGGCCGCGATCAAGGACGGCTCGTGGGCCGCGGCCTTCATCGCCGACCAGGACGCCGGCGCCCCCGACTTCAAGCGGCGCCGCGCCGAGGCCGAGGCGCACCCGATCGAGGAGACCGGCCGCAAGCTGCGCGGCCTGATGAGCTGGGTGTCGGCCTCCGACGACTACACCGGCACCGCCGCCCGCTCGTAGCGTCCGGCAACGCGAACGGCCCCCGCTGCCACTGGCAGCGGGGGCCGTTGCGCGTCGGGACGGGGTGGGACTCAGTACGACAGGCCCCGGGAGGCGAAGTACTGCTTCGCCTGCGGCTGCTGCAGCAGGAAGATGATCAGCCCCGGCAGCAGGAAGCCCAGCAGCGCCGAGAACTCGAACCCGCCGCCGACGGCCAGTGAGATGACCAGGGTCAGCAGCTGGATGCCGACCGAGGCGTAGCTGCCGAGCAGGAGCAGCCGGGGGCCCTTGCCGGTGAGCACCTGGATACCGCCGACGAGGACGACCACGGCCGTGGCGATAGCCAGGAGGGTGACCAGCCCGAGCAGCGGGCTCAGCGCGAACAGCAGGCCGATGCCCAGCAGCGCCAGCAGGCCGAAGAGCGAGCCGAGGCCACCGATGACGACACCGATGACCGCGGCGGCCGTGACCTGGCCGGGACGCCGGCCCGACGGCCCACCGCCGTAGGGGGACGGGCCGGTGAAGTTGCCGTAGGGCGCCGGCTGGCCGTACGGGGCCTGCCCGTACGGCTGCTGGCCGTGGGGCTGCTGCCCGTACGCCTGCTGCTGCCCGTAGGCGGGCTGGCCGTAGGGCTGCTGGCCGGGCACCCCGGACCCGGGCTGACCACCCGGCGGCGTGTTGTTGTCGAAGCTCGGGCTGGTCATGTGCCTGCGGATCTCCTCTGGACGGACGGACGGCGCCGGGTCGGTGGTTGGCGGAGTGTAGGGCTGGGACCACGCCCCGTGGGGGCCCGCCGTCGCGGGCGGTCCCCCGGCGGGGGGATGGTCAGCGGCCGCGGCGGGCGCGGTGCGCGGCGAAGAACGCCGCGGCCGGCTTCATCGACAGCAGGACGACGATCGCCAGCGACCCGAGGAAGAACAGCAGGCTGGTGATGATCCCGCCGGCGCCCGCGTTCTGGGCGTCGGCCAGGTTGCCGATCAGGCCCAGCAGGGTGACCGCCAGCGCGATCGAGCCGCCGACGAGGAGCATCACGCGGCTGCGGCCGGTGAGCGCCCAGACCGATCCCCAGATCATGAGCACCGTCCACACGAGCGCCAGCAGGCCGAACACCAGGATGACGCCGCCGACGGCGCCGGCGACCGAGCCGAAGCCGGGGATCTCGTTGTCCAGCTCGTCACCGGCGCCGCTGGCCAGGGCCCCGGCGAAGATCAGGAGCAGGCTGAACAGCACGCCGATGGCGCCGAAGACGAACCCGAGCACCACGGCGGTCACCACGCTGCCGGGCTTGGCCGGGACGCCGCCCTGCCCGTACTGCTGGCCGTAGGCCTGCCCGTACTGCCCGTACTGTTCGGTGCCGTAGCCCTGCTGCCCGTACTGCTGCGGGTAGCCCTGCTGCCCGTACTGCTGGCCGTACTGCTGCTGCCCGTACTGCTGTCCGTAGGACCGGCCGCCGTACTCCTGCTGCCCGTACTCCTGCTGCCCGTACTGCTGCGGGGGCTGGGGCTGCCGCGTGTAGGGCTGGGTGTACTGGCCGGGCTGGCCGTACTGCCCCGGCTGCTGCCCGTAGGACTGCCCGGCCGTCTCGCCGGACGACTGCCCCTGCGGGTCGTACTGCGACGAGCCGGACGGCTGGTCCTGCCGGCCGTACGGCGTGGCACCGCCCTCGCCGGGGTCACGCCCGGGGTCGCGGCCCTGGCCCTGGTCCTTGCTGAAGTCGGTCATGGTCCCCTCCGGAGGCGTCGGCCCGTGCCGGCGCTGCTGGCCGCCAGGATGCTGGGGTATCAGGGACGGCGGCAAACAGGCACTACCCCGTCAGCGGGATGTCGTGGCCCCTGGGACGGGAAGTTCCCGGCCCGTGACCGGGTCGGACCCGCCTCGTCCCTAGGCTGTGGCCCCGTGACCGAGCGCGCCCCCGTGGTCCTGATCGCCGAGGAGCTCGCCCCCAGCGTGCTGGAGGTGCTCGGCGACGACGTGGAGGTCCGCCACGTCGACGGCGCCGATCGCTCGGCGCTGCTGCCCGCGCTCGCCGACGCCGCCGCCGTCATGATCCGCAGCGCCACCCGGATCGACGCCGAGGCGCTGGCCGCCGCACCCAACCTGAAGGTCGTCGCCCGCGCCGGCATCGGCCTGGACAACGTCGACGTCGCCGCGGCCACCGAGCGCGGCGTCATGGTGGTCAACGCCCCGACGTCGAACGTCGTCAGCGCCGCCGAGCACGCCGTCGCGCTGCTGCTGGCCGCCGCCCGGCAGATCCCCGCGGCCGACGCGTCGCTGCGCGAGGGCCGGTGGGCGCGGTCGCGGTTCATGGGCGTCGAGGTCACCGACAAGGTGGTCGGCATCGTCGGCCTGGGCCGCATCGGCCAGCTGGTCGCCCAGCGGCTGGCCGCCTTCGGCACCACGCTGATCGCCTACGACCCCTACATCCAGCCCGGCCGCGCCGCGCAGCTCGGGGTGCGGATGGTGTCGCTGGAGGAGCTGCTCCGCGAGGCCGACTTCATCACCGTCCACCTGCCGAAGACGCCGGAGACGCTCGGGCTCATCGGCGCCGCGGAGCTGGCCACCACCAAGCGCGGCGTGATCGTCGTCAACGCCGCCCGCGGCGGGCTGGTCGACGAGGCGGCGCTGGCCGACGCGCTGCGGTCGGGCCAGGTCGCCGCCGCCGGCATCGACGTGTTCGCGCAGGAGCCCACGACCGACAGCCCGCTGTTCGGGCTGCCCACCACCGTGGTCACCCCCCACCTGGGTGCCTCGACGACGGAGGCGCAGGACAAGGCGGGCACCGCCGTGGCCCACTCGGTGCGCCTGGCGCTGCAGGGCGAGTTCGTGCCGGACGCGGTCAACGTGCAGGCCGGCGGCGTGGTCGCCGAGGACGTCCGGCCCGGCCTGCCGCTGGCCGAGCAGCTGGGCACCGTGTTCACCGCCGTGGCCGGCGGGCTCGCGCAGTCGGTGACCGTCGACGTGCGGGGCAAGCTGGCCGAGTTCGACGACTCGGTGCTGCAGCTCGCCGTCCTCAAGGGCGTCTTCTCCGACGTCGTCGAGGAGCAGGTCACCTACGTCAACGCCCCGCTGCTGGCCGAGCAGCGCGGCCTGGACGTCTCGCTGACCAGCGACGTCGAGAGCCCCGACTACCGCAACCTGGTGCGGGTGCACGGCGTCATGGCCGACGGCCGCGAGATCGCCGTCGCCGGGACGCTGTTCGGCAAGAACCAGGTGCCCAAGCTGGTCGAGGTCGACGGCTTCGACATGGACCTCGACCTCTCGGGCCACCTGCTGTTCTTCCTCTACCAGGACCGGCCCGGCGTCGTGGGCACCGTCGGCGCGGCGCTGGGCGAGGCCGGGATCAACATCGCCGGCGCGCAGGTCAGCCGGACCACCCGGGGCGGTGAGGCGCTGATGGCCGTCGTCGTCGACAGCCCGGTCGGCGCGGAGCTGCTCGGCGACATCGCCGGCCGCATCGGCGCGCGCGAGGCCCGCTCGGCGGATCTCGACCCGCGCTGACCTAGGGTCGTCGCCATGCGCCTGGCTGTGATCGCGGGAGACGGCATCGGCCCCGAGGTGGTGGCCGAGGGGCTCAAGGTCCTCGGTGCGGTCGTGCCGGACCTGGAGACGACGCCCTACGACCTGGGCGCGGCCCGCTGGCAGCGCACCGGGGAGCTGCTGCCCGACACCGTGCTCGACGAGCTGCGCGGGCACGACGCGATCCTGCTCGGCGCGATCGGCGACCCCGGCGTGCCGCCGGGCATCCTCGAGCGGGGCCTGCTGCTGCGGCTGCGCTTCGAGCTCGACCACCACGTCAACCTGCGCCCGGCCCGGCTCTACGACGGCGTGCGCAGCCCGCTGGCCGAGCCCGGCGAGATCGACATGCTGTGCGTGCGCGAGGGCACCGAGGGCCCCTACGCGGGCAACGGCGGCGTGCTGCGTCGCGACACCCCGCACGAGGTGGCCACGGAGGTCAGCCTCAACACCGCCTTCGGCGTCGAGCGGGTGGTGCGCTACGCCTTCGAGCGGGCCACCGCCCGGCCGCGGCGGCACCTCACGCTGATCCACAAGACCAACGTGCTCACCCACGCCGGGTCGCTGTGGTCGCGGACGGTGGAGGAGGTGGCCGCGGAGTTCCCCGAGGTCACCGTCGCCTACCAGCACGTCGACGCCGCGTCGATGTTCTTCATCACCGACCCGGGCCGCTACGACGTCATCGTCACCGACAACCTCTTCGGCGACATCGTCACCGACGTCGCGGCCGCGGTCACCGGCGGCATCGGCCTGGCGGCCAGCGGCAACCTCGACGTCTCGGGCACCAACCCGGCCATGTTCGAGCCGGTGCACGGTTCGGCGCCCGACATCGCCGGGCAGGGGGTCGCCGACCCGACGGCGACCGTGCTGTCGGTGGCCCTGCTGCTCGAGCACCTCGGCCACGCCGACCTCGCGCGCAAGGTCGGCGCCGCCGTCGCCTTCGACCTCTCCACCCGCGACCCGCGGGGCCGGGTGCGCACGGTCGAGGTCGGCGACCGGCTGGCCGCCCTCGCCGGGGGCTGACGGTCCCGGGGTTAGACTCCCCGGCGATGCACCTGAACGGCAGCACCCCCATCATCGCCTAGCGCGCGGTCACCTCCCCGACCGCGCGCAGACCTCCCGTTCCTGGGGGGTCTTTCTCGTGTGAGGGGCCCGATCGCCGTCGAACCCCCGGGAGCACCCGTGGCCACCGACAGCCCCGTCCTCTCCGCCGGCAGCGACTTCCACGTCTTCGACACCACGCTGCGTGACGGCGCCCAGCGCGAGGGGATCAGCTTCTCCGTCGCCGACAAGCTCGCCACAGCGAGGCTGCTCGACGAGATCGGCGTGGGCTACATCGAGGGCGGCTGGCCGGGGGCGCTGCCCAAGGACACCGAGTTCTTCGCCCGCGCCCGCACCGAGCTCAAGCTGCGGCACGCGGTGCTGGTCGCCTTCGGCGCCACCCGCAAGGCCGGCGTCCGGGTGGAGGACGACCCGCAGGTGCGCGCCCTGCTCGACGCCGGGACGCCGGTGGTGTGCCTGGTCGCCAAGTCCGACGTCCGGCACGTGCGCGACGCGCTGCGGACCACGCTCGAGGAGAACCTCGCGATGGTGTCGGACACCGTCGCGTACCTCGTCGCGCACGGCCGGCGGGTGTTCGTCGACTGCGAGCACTTCTTCGACGGCTACGCCGCCGACCCCGATCACGGCGTCGCGGTGCTGCAGGCGGCGTTCGCCGCGGGCGCGGAGGTCGGCGTCCTGTGCGACACCAACGGCGGCATGCTGCCGATGGGGGTGGGCCGGGTGGTGGCCGACGTCCGGTCGCGCGTCGACGGGCGGCTGGGCATCCACTGCCAGGACGACACCGGCTGCGCGGTCGCCAACTCGCTGGCCGCCGTCGAGGCCGGGGTGACCCACGTGCAGGGCACCGCGAACGGCTACGGCGAGCGGGCCGGCAACGCCGACACCTTCGCACTGGTGGCCAACCTGGTGACCAAGATGGGCCTGCCGGTGGTGCCCGCCGAGTGCCTGGCCGAGCTGCAGCGGGTCAGCCACGCCATCGCCGAGCTGGCCAACATCGCCCCCGACGACCACCAGCCCTACGTCGGCGCGTCGGCGTTCGCGCACAAGGCCGGCCTGCACGCCAGCGCGATCAAGGTCAGCCCCGAGCTCTACAACCACCTCGACCCGGCGGTGGTCGGCAACGACATGCGCATCCTGGTCACCGAGATGGCCGGCCGCGCCTCGGTGGAGCTCAAGGGCCGCGAGCTCGGCGTGGACCTCTCCGGGCACGCCGACGCCGTCGGCCGCGTCGTCGACCAGGTCAAGGTCCTCGAGTCCGAGGGGTGGTCGTTCGAGGCCGCCGACGCCTCCTTCGAGCTGCTGCTGCGCTCCCAGCTGCCCGGCGCGCCCGCGCCGCTGTTCCAGCTGGAGAGCTACCGGACGACGGTCGAGCACTGGGGCAACGGCGTGGTCGTCAGCGAGGCGACCGTGAAGGTGCACCTGCCGGGCGCCGACGGGACGAGCGAGCGGGTGATCAGCACCGCGGAGGGCAACGGCCCGGTCAACGCGCTGGACAACGCACTCCGGCAGGCGCTGGTGAGCCGCCACCCGGAGCTGGCCGACGTCGCGCTGGCCGACTACAAGGTCCGCATCCTCGGCTGGAAGGGCGGCACCAGCGCGACCACGCGGGTGCTCGTCGACACCACCGACGGGGTGGGGGAGTGGACCACCGTGGGCGTCCACGCCAACATCGTCGAGGCGTCCTGGCACGCCCTCGTCGACGCCCTCACCTACGCCGTCCACTGCCGCTGACCACCCCGTCGCCGCACGGGGCCGAGCGGCGTCAGCTGCGTGGCTTGACCTCGCCCATCGGGCCGAAGCCGCTGACCTCCGGCGCGTCGACGTAGATGATCTCCGGCTGCTCGGCGACCAGGTCCGACATCCAGTCGAAGGCGGCCTTGGCGTGCGGGGTGGCCACGTGCGAGGCGCCGGCCTCGGAGTCCCGGAAGCCCTCGATGCAGACGAAGGTGTTCGGGTCGAGCACGCTGCGCGACCACTCGAAGAACAGGCTGCCCTCCTCCGCGTTCACCGCCGCCGCGTACTCGTCGGCGTGCGCCCGGAACTCGTCGATCCGGTCGGGGCGGACGGGGAACTTGATGACGATCAGGATCACGGGGTCCTCCTGTGGTCGAAGCGGGTCACAGCGGGTCGAGCCGGGTGCGCAGCAGGCAGAAGGGGTTGCCCTCCGGGTCGGCGAGCACGTGCCAGCTCTCCTCGCCGGTCTGCCCGACGTCGGCCCGGGTGGCGCCGAGGTCGAGCAGCCGCTGCAGCTCGGCGTCCTGGTCGCGGTCGGTGGCGTTGACGTCGAGGTGCAGCCGCGGCTTCGCCGGCTCCCAGTGGTCGACGGGGGTGAAGACCAGGGTGGGGGCCGGACCGCCGAAGCCTGCCTCCGGGCCGATCTCGACGGCGCCGTCCTCGTCGCGGCCGAGGACCCGGTAGCCGAGCACCTCCGCCCACCAGGCGGCCAGCGCCTCGGGGTCGCGGCTGTCGACGACGATCTCGCTCAGGCGGCAGGCCACAGGGGCACCGTAGGCGGGACGGCCGGTCGGCGCGGGGTCAGTAGCCTCGACGGCGTGCGCATCGTCCGCTTCGCCTCGCCCTCGGGCCTGTCCTTCGGCGTCCTCGACGGCGACGGCCAGGTCGCCCAGATCGAGGGTCACCCGTTCGCCACCCTCTCGTTCACCGGCCGGCGCTTCGCCCAGGCCGACGTCCGGCTGCTCTCCCCGATCCTGCCGAGCAAGGTGGTCTGCGTCGGGAAGAACTACGCCGAGCACGTCCGGGAGATGAACACGGGGGACGCCCCGGAGCGGCCGCTGCTGTTCCTCAAGCCCTCGACGTCGGTGATCGGCCCGGGCGACGCCATCCGCATCCCGGCCGGCAGCACCAACGTGCACCACGAGGTCGAGCTCGCCGTCGTCATCGGCGGCAGCGGCGCCCGCAACCTCACCCCGGAGCAGGTCCCCGGCAGCGTCTTCGGCTACACGATCGGCAACGACGTCACCGAGCGGGACATGCAGAAGGCCGACGGGCAGTGGACCCGGGCCAAGGGCTTCGACTCGTTCTGCCCGCTGGGCCCCTGGATCGAGACCGACCTGCGCGGCCTGGGCAAGGACCCGGCCGACCTGGAGATCACCTGCACCGTCGACGGCGAGCAGCGCCAGGCCGGCCGCACCAGCCAGCTGCTCTTCGACGTCCCGACGCTGGTCTCCTACATCTCCCAGGTCATGACCCTGCTGCCCGGCGACGTCGTCCTCACCGGCACCCCGGCCGGCGTCGGCCCGATCCGGCCCGGCCAGCGGGTCGAGTGCGCGGTCGAGGGGCTGGGCTCGCTGGTCAACGGCGTCAGCGGCGCCGACACCGTCTCCACCGCGGGCGGTGCCCGGTGACGGTCACCCGCTTCTGCCCCTCGCCGACCGGCCTGGTGCACGTCGGCGCCATGCGGACGGCGCTGTTCAACTGGGCGCACGCCCGGCACACCGGCGGCACGTTCGTCTTCCGCATCGAGGACACCGACGCCGCTCGCGACTCCGAGGAGTCCTACCGGCACCTGCTCGACTGCATGCGCTGGCTCGGGCTGGACTGGGACGAGGGCCCCGAGGTCGGCGGCCCGCACGGCCCGTACCGGCAGTCCGAGCGGCACGAGGTGTACCGCGAGGTCGCCGCGAAGCTGCTCGAGGCCGGGCACGCCTACGAGTCCTTCTCCACCAACGAGGAGGTCGACGCGCGGCGCCGGGCGGCCGGGCAGGACCCCAAGCTCGGCTACGACAACGCCGACCGGTTCCTCACCGACGCGCAGAAGGCGGCCTTCCGCGCCGAGGGCCGCGAGCCGGTGCTGCGGCTGCGGATGCCCGACACCGACCTCGCCTGGACCGACCTCGTCCGCGGCGAGGTGCGCTTCGCCGCCGGGTCGGTGCCCGACTTCGTGCTGCTCCGCGGCAACGGCGTGCCGCTCTACCCGTTCACCAACCCCGTCGACGACGCCCTCATGGGCGTCACCGACGTGCTGCGCGGCGAGGACCTGCTGCCCTCCACACCGCGGCAGATCGCGCTGTACCAGGCGCTCACCGACGTCGGCGTCGCCGCCGGGACGCCCCGGTTCGGGCACCTGCCGCTCGTCTTCGGCGAGGGCAACAAGAAGCTGTCCAAGCGCGATCCGCAGTCGAACTTCGACGTCTACCGGGAGCGGGGCTTCCTGCCCGAGGGGCTGGTCAACTACCTGGCGCTGCTGGGCTGGGCCATCGCCGACGACCGCGACGTCTTCAGCCCGCAGGAGATGGTGGCGGCCTTCGACGTCACCCGGGTGAGCGCCAACCCCGCGCGCTTCGACCTGAAGAAGGCCGAGGCGATCAACGCCACCCACGTGCGCGCACTGCCGATCGAGGACTACGTCGCCCGCGTGGTGCCCTTCCTCGCCGGTGCGGGCCTGGTCAGCGACCCGCCGACGCCGGAGCAGGACCGGGTGCTGCGCGCCATCGCACCGATGGCGCAGGAGCGCACGGTGGTCCTCTCCGACGCCGTCGGCCTGCTGGGCTTCCTGTTCACCGAGGACGTCGAGATCGATCCCGCGGCGGCCGCGAAGAACCTGCGCCCGGAGGACGGCGAGGTGCTCGACGCCGCGGCCGCCGCGCTGCGCGACCTGGCGGAGTGGACGACGCCGGGGATCGAGCAGGCGCTCAAGGAGGCGCTGGTCGAGGGTCTGGGCCGCAAGCCGCGCCAGGCGTTCGGGCCGGTGCGGGTGGCGGTCAGCGGCCGCACGGTGTCCCCGCCGCTCTACGAGTCGATCGAGCTGCTCGGCCGGGACCGCACGGTGCGACGCCTCGAGGGCGCCCGCGCGGCCGCCACCGGCGGATGAGCACCCCGCCCGGCGGGTTCCCCGGGGGGCCGTGGCCCGGTGACCCGGGCGAGGAGCCCTACACCGGCCCGCCGCCCACCGGGCCCTACGGGGCGCCGCCGCGGGTGCCCGGGGCACTCGGCGCGGGAGTGCCGCCCTGGGTGGCCCCGGGGCCCGGCGCGCCCGCCGGCCCGGTGCCGTGGCCGCTGGGGCCGGTGCCGCTGCCGCCGGGCCACGCCTGGCCCGCCCCGCCCCCGCCGGGGCCGCACGGTCCGCCGTGGCCCGCGCCGCCGGGCGCGCTCCCGCCCGGGGTCGCGCTGGCGCCGCCGCCGGGCACCCCGCCGCACGACGTGCCGGTGCCCTACCTGCTGGTCATGCGCGCGCGGGACTGGGCGTGGTGGCGGCCGCTGCTGGGGCTGCTGCTGTTCACCGTGGCCTACGCCGTCGCGGCGTTCGTCGTCGTCCTGCTGGTGCTGCTGACCGGCGTCGAGCCCGACCTGCAGCTGCTCGACCTCGTCGACCCGGGCGTGCTGCTCATCACCAACCTCTCGCTCATCGTCGCGATCCCCATCGTCTGGCTGCTGTGGGTGGTCGCCCACGGCATGCGGCCGGGCTGGTCGTCGTCGGTGCTGGCGCGGGTGCGCTGGCGGCTGTTCGTGCCGATGACCGTGCTGGCGCTGGCCACGCTCGGGATCGGGATCGCGCTGTCGGTGGGGCTGGGCTTCGCGTTCGGCGAGACCGAGGTCACCGGCCCGGTCGACGACCTGGCCTGGCTGCTGCTGGTGGTGGTGCTCACCACACCGCTGCAGTCGGCCGCCGAGGAGTACGTGTTCCGCGGCTACCTCAGCCAGGCGATCGCCGGGTGGATGGGCAACCCGCGCACCGGCGCGGTCACCGCCGCGGTGGTCACCGCCGCGCTGTTCTCGCTGGCGCACGCGCCCGGTGACGTCGTCACCTTCCTCGACCGGTTCGTCTTCGGCCTGGCCGCGTCGGCCGTGGTGTGGCTGACCGGCGGCCTGGAGGCGGCGATCGTCCTGCACGCGGTCAACAACGTGCTGGTGTTCCTGCTGGCCGGGACGCTGGGCGACGGCGTCGCCACCGAGGAGGTCCCGGCCGGCGTCGGCCTGGTGTCGCTGCTGCTCACGCTGCTGGCGATGGGTGCCTACGTGACGGCGGTGGCGCGCTCGCGCACGCGGCTGCGCCCGGAGGTGCTCACCGACGCCCGGGACCTGCGCGTGCCGGCCGGCGACCCGCGGGTCCGGGGGTGGTGACACGTGCGTCCGGGAGGTCGGGTATCGTCTTCTCCGGCGCCGCGAGGTGCCGGCCAAGACCTTGGGGTATGGGGTAATTGGCAGCCCGACGGATTCTGGCTCCGTTAGTCTAGGTTCGAGTCCTGGTACCCCAGCGAGGAAGCACCACCTCCTCAGCACCACCTGCACGACAGCACCACCGCACGGCCCCGTCGTCTAGCGGCCCAGGACGCCGCCCTCTCACGGCGGTAGCGAGGGTTCGAATCCCTTCGGGGCTACAGCGCGAGCGAGAGCCCCCGGCCACCCGGCCGGGGGCTCTCGCCGTCTCCGACCCGGCTGCGGCGGCGCGTCCCGGCCGTGGCAGACTGTCCGTCGTCCGGCCCCGTCGTCTAGCGGTCCAGGACGCCGCCCTCTCACGGCGGTAGCGAGGGTTCGAATCCCTTCGGGGCTACAGCGCGGGCGAGAGCCCCTGGCCACCCGGCCGGGGGCTCTCGGCGTTCCCGGCCCCGAGTGGCCCATGATCGCCGGGGGGCATAGCGTTCCCGGGGCCCCTCCTCCTCGGGCCGCGAACGGAGGTCGCAGGGTGATCCGAACCTCTCGCCGGCTGGCCGACGGTCGCGAGATCCTCTACTACGACGCCGACGGCAGCGTCCCCGCCGAGGGGGCCCACGACGCCGAGGACACACGAGACCTCCCGCCGATCAGCACCCGTTCGCAGCTGCGCTGGGACGCGCTGCTCGGGGAGTGGGTGGTGGTCGCCGCCCACCGGCAGACCCGCACGTTCCTGCCGCCGGCCGACCAGTGCCCGCTGGACCCCTCGCGGCCGGGGCGGCCCACCGAGGTCCCTGACAGCGACTACCAGGTCGTCGTCTTCGAGAACCGCTTCCCGTCGCTGGCCACCGCCGTCGACACCGACGTCGAGCCGACCGCGCCCGGCGCCCCGCTGACCGAGCTGCGCCCCGGCTTCGGCCGCACCGAGGTGGTGCTGTTCACCAGCGACCACGACCAGCACTTCGCCGGCCTCGGTCAGGAACGGGCGCGGCTGGTGGTCGACGTGTGGGCCGAGCGCACCGCCGAGCTCGGCGCGCTCGACGGCGTCGAGCAGGTGTTCTGCTTCGAGAACTCCGGCGAGGAGATCGGGGTGACGCTGTCGCACCCGCACGGGCAGATCTACGCCTACCCCTTCGTCACGCCGCGGGTGGAGAAGGTGCTCGCCTCGGTGCGCCGGCACCGGGAGGCCACCGGCGGCGACCTGTTCGCCGAGCTGGTCGAGGCCGAGCGCACCGGCCCCCGCGTGGTGGCGGCCAACGACTCCTGGGTGGCCTTCGTGCCCGCCGCGGCCCGCTGGCCCTACGAGGTGCTGCTGTTCCCCACCCGCCGGGTGCCCGACCTGCCCGCCCTCGACGACGCCGAGCGCGACGACCTCGCCGCCCTGTACCTCGACGTGCTGGGCCGCTTCGCGCACCGCTTCGACACCCCGATGCCCTACATCGCCGCGTGGAACCAGGCGCCGGTGCGGACCGGGCGGGAGGACTGGTGGCTGCACCTGCAGCTGTTCTCGCTGCGCCGCGCACCGGGCAAGCTCAAGTACCTGGCGGGTTCGGAGTCGGGCATGGGCGCCTTCATCACCGACACCAACCCCGAGGACGTCGCCGAGCAGCTGCGCGCCGTGAAGGTGACAGCCGAGTGAGCGGGGTCCCCACCGACGCCGAGGCCGCCGCCCGCGCCGCCGACGCCTTCACCGGCCGCTTCGGCACCGCACCCGAGGGCGTCTGGGCCGCGCCCGGCCGGGTCAACGTCATCGGGGAGCACACCGACTACAACGGCGGGCACGTGCTGCCGGTCGCCCTGCCGCACACCACCCGCGCCGCGGTCGCCCGCCGCGACGACGGCCGGCTGGTGCTCGCCTCCGCCCAGCACCCGGGCGCCGACGCCGACGTGGCGGTCGCCGACCTCACCCCGGGCACCCCCGGCGGTTGGGCCGGCTACCCGGCCGGCGTCGTCGAGCAGGTGCGGGCGTCCGTGCCGGGCGGGCTGAGCCTGTTCGTCGACGGCGACGTGCCGGCCGGTGCCGGGCTGTCCTCCTCGGCCGCGCTCGAGTGCGCGGTCGCCCTGGCGGTGAGCGACCTGTTCGGCCTGGGGCTGCGCCCCGACGACCTGGTCGACGTCGCCCGGCGGGCCGAGAACGACTTCGTCGGCGCGCCCACCGGCATCCTCGACCAGTCGGCGTCGGTGCTGTGCACCGCCGGCCACGCGCTGCACCTCGACACCCGCGACCGCACCTGGCAGCAGGTACCGCTCGACCTGGAGGCCGCCGGCCTCGCGCTGCTCGTCGTCGACTCCGGCACCACCCACGACCACGCCGAGAGCGGCTACGGCGATCGCCGCCGGCAGTGCGAGGAGGCCGCCCGGCGGCTGGGCGTCGAGCTGCTGTGCGACGTGCGCGACGTGGCCGGCCTGGCCGCGCTCGACGACGGCACCGCGGAGGGGGCGGTCCTGCTGCGCCGGGCCCGCCACGTCGTCACCGAGGACGCCCGCGTGGCCGAGGTGGTGGACCTGCTGCGCGGCGGCGCCGACCCGCGCGCCATCGGCCCGGTGCTCACCGCCGGGCACGCCTCGCTGCGCGACGACTTCGAGGTGTCGGTCCCCGAGCTCGACACGGTCGTCGAGGTGGCCCTGGACGCCGGCGCCCACGGCGCCCGGATGGTCGGCGGCGGCTTCGGCGGCAGCGCCGTCGCGCTGGTCGACGCCGGGTCCGTGGACGCCGTCGGCACGGCCGTGGCCGAGCGCGCCGGCGCCCCCCGCTCCTACGCCGTGGTCCCCTCCGCGGGGGCGCGGCGCCTGCTGTGACCGATCCGGACTGGAGGTCCTCGTGGACGACCTGAGACTGGACGCGTCGTTCGTCGACTACCTGCTGGTGGCCGCCTACTTCGCCGTCGTGCTGATGATCGGCTTCGCCGCCCGCAGGCGGGTGTCCGACAGCCTGGACTTCTTCCTCTCCGGCCGGTCGCTGCCGGCGTGGGTCACCGGCCTGGCGTTCATCTCGGCCAACCTGGGCGCGGTCGAGATCGTCGGCATGTCGGCCAACGGCGCTCAGTACGGCATGAGCACCATGCACTACTTCTGGATCGGCGCGGTCCCGGCCATGCTGTTCCTGGGCGTGGTGATGATGCCCTTCTACTACGGGTCGAAGGTCCGCAGCGTCCCGGAGTTCATGCGCCGCCGGTTCGGCACCGGTGCCCACCTGGTCAACGCGCTGAGCTTCGCCATCGCGCAGATCCTCATCGCCGGCATCAACCTCTTCCTGCTGGCCACGATCGTGGAGGCGCTGCTGGGCTGGCCGTTGTGGCTCGCGCTCATCGTCGCGGCCGCGGTGGTGCTCAGCTACATCACCCTCGGCGGGCTGTCGGCGGCCATCTACAACGAGGTCCTGCAGTTCTTCGTCATCGTCGCCGCGCTGCTGCCGCTGACCCTCATCGGCCTGAGCCGCGTCGGCGGCGTCGACGGGCTGATCGACTCCTACAACGACGCGGGCCGCGCCGAGGAGCTCACCTCGTGGCCGGCCACGGACCTGTCGGGCATCGAGAGCCCCGTCCTGTCGGTGATCGGCATCGTCTTCGGCCTCGGGTTCGTGCTGTCGTTCGGCTACTGGACGACGAACTTCGTCGAGGTCCAGCGGGCGATGGCGACCAAGTCGATGTCCGCGGCGCGCAGCACGCCGGTCATCGGGTCCTTCCCGAAGATGTTCGTGCCGTTCATCGTGGTCATCCCCGGCATGATCGCCACGATCCTGGTGCCGGAGGTGGTCGAGGCCCGGGCCACCGCCGACCCGGAGTTCGACTACAACAACTCGATCCTGCTGCTCATCCGCGACACCCTGCCCAACGGTCTGCTCGGCGTGGCCCTGGCCGGGCTCCTGGCGGCGTTCATGGCCGGCATGGCGGCCAACATCTCCGCCTTCAACACCGTCTTCAGCTACGACCTGTGGCAGCAGTACGTGGTGAAGGACCGGCCCGACGGCTACTACCTCGCCATCGGCCGGTGGGCCACCGTCGGCGCCACCGTGGCCGCCATCGGGACGGCGATCATCGCGTCGGGCTACACGAACCTGATGGACTACCTGCAGACGCTGTTCGGCTTCTTCAACGCCCCGCTGTTCGCCACGTTCATCCTCGGCATGTTCTGGAAGCGGATGACGCCGACCGCCGGCTGGGCGGGCCTGGTGTCGGGCACGTTCGCCGCGGTCGCCGTCGCCTTCCTCAGCGAGGACGCGTTCGGCACGGTGTCCCTCGGCGTGCTCCCGCTCAGCGGCCAGGGCGCCAGCTTCGTCGCCGCCAGCGCCGCGTTCGTCGTCGACATCCTCGTGAGCGTGGTGGTCAGCCAGGTGACCGCGCCCAAGCCGGTGGCCCAGCTGGCCGGGCTGGTCTACTCCGAGACGCCCAAGGAGCAGCGCACCGACCCCGACGCGCACCGGCTGCCCTGGTACCAGTCGCCGACCAAGCTGGCCGGGATCGCGCTGGTCATGGTCATCATCCTCAACGTGATCTTCCGCTGACGTCAGGAGCACGGTCATGAGCAGCAGCACCTCCCGCACCGGCGGGTCGCCGCACGCGGCCGGCGCGTTCGACGTCCGCAACGTGATCGCCGTCCTGATCGGCTTCTACGGCGTCGTGCTGGTCGTCATGGGCCTGTTCGCCGACTCGGGGACCGAGCAGGAGAAGACCGGCGACGTCAACGCCAACCTGTGGGCAGGGCTCGCGATGCTGGTCTTCGCCGCCGCGTTCGCGCTGTGGTCGCGGCTGCGACCGATCGTCGTCGAGGCCCCGCCGGACCGGCAGGACCCCGAGGACGACGGCACCGGGCGGACCGCCCCGCACGGGCACTGAGCGGGGCGGCGCCTCAGCAGAACGGCCCGAGCACCAGCGCGGCCCCCAGGTCGCAGGGGTCGTCGGAGGCCGGGGGTGTCTGCGGGACCGGCCGCGGGACGGCGTCGTCGCCGGTGAGCAGCACGGTGACGACGACGGCGGCGGTGACGACCACGGTGGTGGCGAACGCGAGCAGGACGAGCAGGGTGCGGTGGGCGGCGGCCCACGCGGCGGCGGGCCGGCGGACGGCGGTGGTCATGGGGAGGCCTCTCCGGGTGCGGCGGACCGACCCTGGGCTGGGGTTCCCGGGCGGGCGCCCGGGTGCCGACGACGGTGACCGCCGCGGCGGCGCAGGGACATACGCCGCCGGGCGTATCCCCGCCGGGCGGCGCGCCGGTCTACCGTCGTCGGCACCCGGTCGACGTCGGGAGCGGCCATGGGCACCGGCCACCTGCGTGAGGGGGACGCCGACCGCCTGCTCGGGGTGCTGCAGGCCGCCGAGCGCGACGATCCCGGCCCGGCGCTGCCCTGGGTCCTGTTCGAGGGGCTGCTGCGGCTCGTCCCCGGCGACGTCGACGTCAGCTACCAGGTCCACGACCACCGGCGCCGGCAGAGCCTGCTGCTCCAGGGGCTCGAACCCGACGGCACCCGGCACGTCGTGCGGCCCGAGCTCACGCCGGAGCTCAACCCCGAGCACGACCGCTTCTGGCAGCTGTTCTGGTCCTCGATGTGCAGCTGGCCACAGCGCACCGGCGACCTGCGCAGCGTGATCCACAGCGGCGACCTGTTCCCCACCGAGCGCGCCCGGCGGGCCGACCCGATGAGTGCGGAGTGCCTGGCCGACGTCACCGCCGAGTTGATGGTGTCGCTGCCTGCGCCGCCGGGGGAGGCCCGCCGGCTGCTGTTCATGCGAGCCGACGGGACCCCGTTCACCGAGCGGGACCGGCGGCTGCTCGAGCTCGCCCGCCCGCACGTCCAGGAGCTGTTCCTGCTGGGCGAACGGCGGCGGGCCGGAGTGCCCCGGCTGACGCGGCGGGAGTGGGAGGTGCTGGCCATGACCGGTGCCGGGCTGTCCACCGACGACATCGCCGCCGCGCTCTGGATCGCCCGCGGGACGGTGCGCAAGCACGCCGAGCACATCCGCGAGAAGTGCGGGACGCACACGCTGGCCGAGGCGGCCGCGCGGGCGCTCCCGCACGCCCCGCGGCCCACCGTCGACGGGGTCAGCCGTCCAGGACGGTGACCGGCACCCGCTGGACGAGGTTGTTGGCCATGCCCTGGCGGTTCCAGGGCTGCTCGACCGGCTGGGCGCCCTGCTCGTCGGCCGCCCGCACCACCAGCTCGTGGGCGCCGGGGCGGGCGTCCCAGGTGCAGGTCCAGGCCCGCCAGGCGTGGGGGTGCGCGGGGTCGGCGGGGGCGAGGTCGGCCGGCGCCCACGTCACGCCCCCGTCGGTGCTGACCTCCACGCCGGTCACCGGCGCGCGCCCGGACCAGGCCCGCCCGGTGAGGGTCACCGGACCGGGGCGCAGGAACCGCTCGCGGGTCATGAAGTCCGGGAAGCCGGGCGGGGCCAGCAGCGCCCGCGGCGCGATCCGGGTGACCGGCACCCCGGCCTCCTGCGCATCGACCTCCAGCCGGTAGGCGACGGCGTTCTGGAAGCCGTCGAACGGGCGGTCGAGCACCTCGACGCGGGTCAGCCACTTCACGTGCGCCATGCCGTACCAGCCGGGGACCAGCAGCCGCAGCGGAGCGCCGTGCTGCGGCGGCAGCGGAGCGCCGTTCATCGCCCACACCAGCAGGACGTCGGGACGCAGCGCCTCGGGCAGCGGCAGGCCGCGGGTGTAGTCCTGCTCCACCCCGCGCTCGACGCCGTGGTCGGCACCGGTGAAGGCGACGTCGACCGCGCCGGGCGCGACGCCGGCCTCCTCGAGCAGCGGCGCCAGCGGCGTCCCGGTCCACTCGGCGCTGCCGACCGCCTCGAGCAGCCAGGGCTGGCTCACCGGCCGCGGCTCCAGCCGGGCCCGGCCGTTGCCGGCGCACTCCAGCAGGACCCGCGCGGTGACCGCCGGCCGGCGCCGCAGGTCGCCGAGGTCCAGCCGCAGCGGCCGCTCGACCGCGCCGGTGACCTCGAGCGACCAGCCGCCCGGGTCGACGGCGGGGATGTCGTAGTGGGTGAGCACGTAGTGCAGGCCGGGCGGCGTCACGTCGTAGCGCAGCGCCTCCAGCGGCATGCCGTGGTTGCGGGTGGCCAGCGCGAGCTCGTCGAGGCCGATGCCCTCCCCGGTCCCGGCGATGCGGGCGCGGCCGCGGTGGACCGGCTCCGTCGTCGTCATGCCCGGGGAGTGTCCGCCCCATCGGGCCGTCGGTGAACCCCCTCAGGAGGCGGCGCGGGCGATCGCCGCCGCCGTCTCCAGCACCGCGCCGACCACCTCGGGGCTGGGCCGGCGGCCCAGCCGCTCGACCGGGCCGGAGATCGACACCGCGCCCAGCACCGCGCCGGCCGGGTCCCGCACCGGCGCCGACAGCGAGGCCACCCCGGCCTCGCGCTCGGCGACGCTGTGCGCCCACCCGCGACGGCGGACGTCGAGCAGCGTGCGGGCGGTGAAGCTGGCGTTCGGCAGCAGCGGGGTGACCTCCTCGGCCGGCGCGAAGGCCAGCAGCGCGTGCGCCGCCGACCCCGCCGTCATGGGCAGCCGTGCGCCGACCGGGACGGTGTCGCGCAGGCCGTGCGCCCGCTCGGCCACGGCCACGCACACCCGCGAGCCGCCCTCGCGCACGTAGAACTGGGCGCTCTCGCCGCTGGCGTCGCGCAGCGCCACCAGGTGCCGACCGGCCACCTGGGCGAGGTCGACGCTGCCGTGGCTGAGCTCGACCAGCGCCGGGCCCGGCGCCCAGGCGCCCGCCGGTGTCCGCCGCAGCAGCCGGTGGCCCTCCAGCGCGACGGCGAGGCGGTGGGTCGTCGCCCGCGGCAGCCCGGTCCGGCCGACGAGGTCGGCGAGCGAGGCCGGCTCGTGCGCGACGGCGCGGAGGATCGCCACGGCTTTGTCCAACACGGCCACCGGGTTAGGCTGTCCCACACCGCGATACTCCCATCTCACTAAGTGGGATGGCCACCGTGGGACCACCCACCTGGAGGACCCGTGCCGAAGACGCTGGCGGAGAAGGTCTACGACGCGCACGTCGTACGCCGTGCCGAGGGCGAGCCCGACCTGCTCTACATCGACCTGCACCTGGTGCACGAGGTCACCAGCCCGCAGGCCTTCGACGGGCTGCGCGCGGCCGGCCGCCCCGTCCGCCGTCCCGAGCTCACCATGGCCACCGAGGACCACAACGTCCCGACGCTGGACGTGCTCGCGCCGATCGCCGACCCGGTGAGCCGCGCGCAGGTCGAGGCGCTGCGGGCCAACGCCGCGGAGTTCGGCATCCGGCTGGCCCCGATGGGCGACCGCGACCAGGGCATCGTGCACGTCATCGGCCCGCAGCTGGGGCTCACCCAGCCGGGGATGACCATCGTCTGCGGCGACAGCCACACCTCCACCCACGGTGCGTTCGGCGCGCTGGCCTTCGGCATCGGCACCAGCGAGGTCGAGCACGTGCTGGCCACCCAGACGCTGCCGCAGAACCGGCCCCGGCAGATGGCGGTCACCGTCGAGGGTGAGCTGCCCGAAGGTGTCTCGGCGAAGGACGTGATCCTCGCCGTCATCGCCCGGATCGGGACCAACGGCGCCGCCGGCCACGTCATCGAGTACCGCGGCAGCGCCATCCGGGCGCTGTCGATGGAGGCGCGGATGACGATCTGCAACATGTCGATCGAGGCCGGTGCCCGCGCCGGGCTCATCGCCCCCGACGAGACGACGCTGGCCTACCTGCGGGGCCGTCCGCACGCCCCGCAGGGCGCCGACTGGGACGCCGCCGTCGAGCACTGGCGCTCGCTGCACACCGACGAGGGCGCCGTCTTCGACACCGAGGTCGTCATCGACGCCGCGGACCTGGCGCCGTTCGTCACCTGGGGCACCAACCCCGGCCAGGGTCTGCCGATCACCGGCCAGGTGCCCGACCCGGCCTCGTTCGCCGACGACAACGAGCGGCGCGCCGCCGAGCAGGCGCTGGCCTACATGGGCCTGACCCCGGGCACCCCGCTGCGGGAGATCGAGGTGGACACCGTCTTCCTCGGCTCGTGCACCAACGGCCGCATCGAGGACCTGCGGGTCGCCGCCGAGCTGCTGCGCGGCCGGCGCATCGACCCGGACACCCGGATGCTCGTCGTCCCCGGGTCGATCGGGGTCAAGGCGCAGGCCGAGGCCGAGGGCCTGGACCGGGTGTTCACCGAGGCCGGGGCCGAGTGGCGCGGCGCGGGGTGCTCGATGTGCCTGGGCATGAACCCCGACCAGCTGAAGCCGGGGGAGCGCTCGGCCTCGACCAGCAACCGCAACTTCCAGGGCCGGCAGGGCAAGGGCGGGCGCACCCACCTGGTGTCCCCGTCGGTGGCCGCGGCCACCGCGCTCACCGGGCGGCTCACCGCCCCGGCCGACCTGCAGCCCGCCGACCTCACCAGCGCCGGAGTCTGAGATGCAGCCGTTCACCACGCACACCGGCACCGCGGCCCCGCTGCGGCGCAGCGCCGTCGACACCGACCAGATCATCCCGGCCGAGTACCTCAAGCGGATCACCCGCACCGGCTTCGAGGACGGCCTGTTCGTCGCCTGGCGCACCAACGAGCCGGACTTCGTGCTCAACCAGCCGCAGTACGCCGAGGCCTCGATCCTGGTCGCCGGCCCCGACTTCGGCACCGGCTCCTCCCGCGAGCACGCGGTGTGGGCCCTGCTCGACGGCGGCTTCCGGGTGGTGGTCAGCTCGCGGTTCGCCGACATCTTCAAGAACAACTCGACCAAGTCCGGCCTGCTCACCGTCGTCCTCCCGCAGGCCGACGTCGAGGCGCTGTGGCAGGCGGTCGAGGCGGATCCGGCGACCCCGGTCACGGTCGACCTCGAGGCCCGCCGGGTCACCTACGGCGACACGTCGGTGCCGTTCGAGATCGACGACTACACCCGCTGGCGGCTGCTCGAGGGGCTCGACGACGTCGGGCTCACCGAGCGGCACCTGGCCGACGTCGAGGCCTACGAGGCCCGCCGCCCGTCCTGGCTGCCCCGGACGCTGCCCGCCTAGGCGGGGGCGTCGGGGTCGGTGCCGAGGTCGCGGTAGTAGTCGGCCGACACCTGCCCGGGTGGCCCCCCGAGCGCCCAGACGCTGCCCTTGGCCGCGGGCGGGGGCACCTCGGTGCCCCCGAAGCGCACGCCCAGGGACAGCAGCGCCGACGGGATCGCCCCGCCCTGGCTGCACACCACCCGCACGCCCGGGGTGTCGTCGTCCCCGCGCTCCAGCAGCCGGGAGAGCGCGGTCAGCCCTGCCTCCGGGTCGGCGTCGTACTCCTCCTCGCCGACCTCGGGCAGCGGCCGGATCTCCAGCCCGGTCCGCTCGGCGAGCGGTTCGAGCGTCTGCCGGCAGCGCACCCGCTCGGCGCTGTACAGCTCCAGCGGGCCGAACAGCGGCAGCACCGCGGCCAGCTGCGCGGCCTGCCGCCGGCCCTGGGCGTCGAGCGGGCGCTCCTCGTCGGGCCCGTCCCAGTTCTTGCGGCTGCCGGCCTTGGCGTGCCGCACCAGCAGCAGCGACGGCGCCCGCGGGACGTCGTCGCGGGCGAGGTCGATGAGCACCGCACGGTCGTGGGCGTGGGTGACCAGCGCCGCGGCGTCGTCCACCGGCAGCCAGCGCAGCTCGTCGACCTCGTCGCCGGGCTCGAACGTCTTGCCGCCCACCGCCTGCATCAGCCAGTAGTCGACGTGCTTGGGGCCCGCGGCCACCTCGTAGTGGGTGCGCACGCTGCGCCGGCCGGCCACCACCTCCAGCGCGGTCTCCTCGCACACCTCGCGGACCGCGGCGGCCAGCGCGTTCTCCCCGGCGTCGAGCTTGCCCTTGGGCAGCGACCAGTCGTCGTAGCGCGGGCGGTGGACGACGACGGTCTCGATGCCCCCGCCCTCGGCCGGGCGCCACACCGCGCCCCCGGCCGCCGCGACGACGGTCCGCGTCCGCTCAGCCGGCATGCTCGGTCACCGCCTTGACCAGTGCGGCCTGGTAGTCGACCTCGCCGGTGCGGGCCCAGGCGCCGTCGGGACCCAGCTCCCAGCACTGCACGCCCGGTGCCATGGCGGCGTCGAACACCCGCCCGAGCTCGCGCTGCGCGGGGTCGTCGCACACCCGCAGCAGCACCTCCACCCGCCGGTCGAGGTTGCGGTGCATGAGGTCGGCGCTGCCGATCCACCACTCCGGCTCGCCGCCGTTGACGAACGCCATGACCCGCGAGTGCTCCAGGAAGCGGCCGACGACCGAGCGGACCCGCACGTTCTCCGACAGCCCGGGCACGCCGGGGCGCAGGGTGCAGATGCCGCGGATGAACAGCTCCACCGGCACGCCGGCGCGCGAGGCCTCGTAGAGCGCGTCGATGATCCGCTCGTCGACCAGCGAGTTGACCTTGATCCGGATGCCGGCCGGCCGGCCCTGGGCCGCGTGCCGGGCCTCGCGGCGGATCTTCTCGACCAGCCCCGTGCGGATGCCGTGCGGGGCCACCATCAGCTGCCGGTAGGCGGTCTGGCGGGAGTACCCGGTGAGCACGTTGAACAGGTCGGTGAGGTCGGCGCCCACCCGCGGGTCGGCGGTGAGGATGCCCAGGTCCTCGTACAGCCGCGCCGTCTTGGGGTTGTAGTTCCCGGTGCCGATGTGGCAGTAGCGGCGGATCACGCCGCTCTCCCGCCGCACGACCAGCGCCGTCTTGCAGTGCGTCTTCAGGCCCACCAGGCCGTAGACGACGTGGCAGCCGGCCCGCTCCAGCGACCGGGCCCAGCTGATGTTGGCCTCCTCGTCGAACCGCGCCTTGATCTCGACGAGGACGACCACCTGCTTGCCGAGCTCCGCGGCGGTGATCAGCGCGTTGACGATGGGGGAGTCGCCGGAGGTGCGGTAGAGCGTCTGCTTGATCGCCAGCACGTGCGGGTCCTCGGCGGCCTGCTCGATGAAGCGCTGCACGCTGGTGGCGAACGAGTGGTACGGGTGGTGCACCAGGACGTCGCCCTCCCGCAGCGTGGCGAACACGCTCTTGGGCGTCTCGCCCTCCGACAGCCGCGGGTGGGTGGCCGGCACGAACGGCTCGTCCTTGAGCTCCGGACGGTCGATGTCGTACAGCGCCCACAGCGAGGCCAGGTCGAGCAGTCCGGGCACGGTGACGACGTCCTGCGGGCTGACCTCGAGCTCGGAGACGAGGACGTCGAGGATCTGCGGGTCCATCGTCTCGGTGACCTCGAGCCGGACCGCGGGCCCGAACCGGCGGCGGGCGAGCTCGCGCTCGAGGGCCTGCAGGAGGTCCTCGTCGCGGTCCTCCTCGACCTCGAGGTCGGCGTTGCGGGTGACCCGGAACAGGTGGTGGTCGATGACGTCGAGACCCGGGAACAGCTGCGACAGGTGCGCGGCGATGAGGTCCTCGAGCGGCAGGAACGTCGCCTGCGGGTCCGCCGACCCCACCGGCACGAACCGCGGCACGTTGTTGGGCACCTTGAGCCGGGCGAACCGCGGCGCGCCGGTCTCGGGGTCGCGCACCACGACGGCGAGGTTGAGCGACAGGCCGCTGATGTAGGGGAACGGGTGGGCCGGGTCGACCGCCAGCGGGGTGAGCACCGGGAACACCTGGTCGCGGAAGTACTCGCGCAGCCGCCGGGTCTCGGTCTCGGCGAGGTCGTCCCAGTGGACGATCCGGATGCCCTCGGCCTCCAGCCGCGGCGTGACGTCCTGCTCGAAGCACACCGCGTGCCGGTGCACCAGCTCCTGGGTGCGCTCGGTGACCCGGGCCAGCTGCTCGCGGATGGTCAGCCCGTCGGGGGAGCGGACGGTCAGCCCGGTGCTCAGCCGCCGCTTCAGCCCGGCGATGCGCACCATGTAGAACTCGTCGAGGTTGCCCGCGAAGATCGCCAGGAACTTGACCCGCTCGAGCAACGGCAGCGACACGTCCTCCGCCAGCTCGAGCACCCGGGCGTTGAAGTCCAGCCACGACAGCTCGCGGTTGAGGAAGCGGTCGGGCGGCAGGGCCGCGCCGGCCTCCGGCGCGGCGGGGCGCTCGGGCCCGGCGATCGGGGAGGTCGTCTCGGCTACCACGACGTCATCGTGCCCCACGCGGGTGAACGACGAGGGGCGCCGGACTCAGGCCGCCGGCCGGGGCAGCCGCGGGAGCAGGGCCGCCGTCGCCGTCCCGAGGCCGAGCCCCGCGGCCTCGCGCAGGTCGGCCGGGGTGTCGACGTCGCGGCGCAGCCCCGGCCAGTCCCCGGTCAGCGCCCGCGCCCCCGAGGCGGCGTGCGCGGCGGCCGAGCCGCGGCCGAAGCGCGGGTCCAGCGGCACGCCGACCGCGCTGAGCAGCGTCGTGCCGGTCGCGGCCGCGTCGGCGACGAAGCCCCGCGGGACGGCGGCGGCCGCCGCGAGCGCGCCGGCCAGCTCCCCGGGTCGCAGCGCCGGCAGGTCGGAGGAGAGGGCGGCGACGGCGGCCGACCCGGTGGCCCGCGCGCCGTGCGCCAGCGCCGGGTTGAGCCCGCGGTCGGGCTCGTCGGGCACGGTCCGCGCCCCCAGCACCCGCACCGTGGCCGCGGCGCGCTCGTCGTCGGTGACCACCACGACGTCGGTCACCGCCGGGCAGGCCAGCGCCGCCGCGACGGTGTCGGCGAGCAGCGCCAGCACGAGCTCGGCGTGCAGGCCGGGCCCGCCGGCCCGGTCGCCGCCGGTCAGGGGCGCCAGGCGGGTCTTGGCCGCGCCGAGCCGCTTCGCCGGGACGACCAGGGACCACCGCACGGCCCCATGTGAGCACACCGCCGACGACGCGGGACCCCCGGTGCGCACACCGGCCCCGGTCAGGGTCGATCATGGGCCGGTCGTTCCGACGAGGGAGTGGGGATGCCGGTGACCGAGGACCCGAGCCCGGGGACCCCCGCGGTCCCGGGGCAGCCGGCACCGCGGGTGCTGCACGAGCGCGGGCGGCTGCCCTGGTCGCTCCGGCTGGCCGTCGTCGTGGTCTACCCGGTGGCCTCGCTGCTGTTCCGGCTGCGCTACCGGCACGGCGAGCGGCTGCCGCGCACCGGGCCGGTGCTGCTGGTGGTCAACCACGTCTCGGTGCTCGATCCGCTGGCCTGCGCCCGGCTGGTGTACGACAACGGCCGGATCCCGCACTTCCTGGCCAAGGCGGCGGTGTTCAGGGGACTGGCCGGGAGGATCCTGCGCGACGCCGGGCAGATCCCGGTGGCCCGCGGCTCGTCGGAGGCGCGGGGCGCGCTGGCCGCGGCGGCCGCCGACCTCGAGGCGGGCAACGTCGTCGTCATCTACCCGGAGGGGTCGGTGACCCGCGACGCGCAGTGGTGGCCGATGCAGGCCCGCACCGGCGTGGCGCGGCTGGCGCTGACCACCGACGCGGTGGTGCTGCCGGTGGCCCAGTGGGGCCCGCAGCGGGTGCACGACTACCACACCAAGCAGTTGCACCTGCGGCTGCGGACGCCCACGCACTACTCCGTCGGCGAGCCGGTCGACCTGGCGGCGCTGCGCGCTGAGGTCCGCGCCGGGCGCCCGCTGACGCCCGACCTGCTGCGCGAGACGACCGACCTCATCATGGGCCGGGTGCGTGACCTCCTGGCCGACCTCCGCGGCGAGCCCGCGCCGCTCGGCTTCGCCCCCCGCCCGCGCCGGGAGCTGCCCGGCGACGTCCCGGGGAGCGCCGCGTGAGCGGGGTCCGCGCCGCCGTCCTGGGGGCGGGGTCCTGGGGCACGACCTTCGCCAAGGTGCTCGCCGACGCCGGCTGCACGGTCACCCTGCACGCGCGCCGCGCGGAGCTGGCCGCGGCGATCACCGAGACCGGCGAGAACCCCGACTACCTGCCCGGCGTCCGGCTGCCCGGCTCGCTGAAGGCCACCACGGACGCGGCCCGGGCGCTCGACGGCGCCGACGTCGTCGTGCTCGCCGTCCCCTCGCAGTCGCTGCGCGCCAACCTCGGGGAGTGGACGCCGCTGCTGCCGGACGGCGCCACGCTGCTGTCGCTCATGAAGGGCATCGAGCTGGGCAGCACCAAGCGGATGAGCGAGGTCATCTGCGAGGTCACCGGCGCCGGCCCGGACCGGGTGGCGGCGCTGTCGGGCCCCAACCTCGCCCGCGAGATCGCCGAGGAGCAGCCGGCGGCCACCGTGATCGCCTGTCCCGACCCCGAGCGCGCGGCCACCGTGCAGGCCGCCTGCCACACGCCCTACTTCCGGCCCTACACCAACACCGACCTGGTCGGCTGCGAGCTCGGCGGGGCGGTGAAGAACGTCATCGCGCTGGCCTGCGGCATCGCCGAGGGGATGGGCTTCGGCGACAACACCCGCGCCTCGCTGATCACCCGCGGGCTGGCCGAGACCGCCCGGCTGGGCATCGCGCTGGGCGCGGAGCTGACCACCTTCGCCGGGCTGGCCGGTCTCGGTGACCTGGTGGCCACGTGCAGCTCGCCGCTCTCGCGCAACCGCACGTTCGGGGAGAAGCTCGGTCGGGGCCAGTCGCTGGAGGAGGTGCAGGCCACCACCCGCCAGACCGCCGAGGGCGTGAAGAGCTGCCGGCCGGTGCTCGACCTGGCCCGCGCGCACGGGGTCGACGTCCCGCTCACCGAGGCGGTCGTCAAGGTGTGCCACGAGGGCGTCCCCGCCGGGGCGGTGCTGAAGGAGATCATGAGCCGGGAGGCCAAGCCCGAGTGAGCCTCGCCGAGTGGGGGGACGGCACCCGGTCGGTCCGCGCCGGCGAGGCGCCCCCGGTGCCCGGGACGCCGCTGCGTCCCTCGCCGGTGTTCGCGGCGCCCTTCCACCTCGGCGACCTCCCGCCCCGTGCCGGCGGGGCCGACGCCTACGCCCGCACCGAGCACCCCACCTCCCGCGCGTTCGAGGCCGCCGTCGGGGAGCTCGACGGCGGCCGCTGCCTGTCCTTCGCCACCGGCATGGCGGCGATCACCGCGGCGGTGCTGGCGCTGGTCTCGGCCGGGGACCGGCTGGTGCTGCCCTCCGACGGCTACTACACGACCCGGCTGCTCGCCCGCGACGAGCTCGAGCGGCTCGGCATCCGGGTCGAGTACGTGTCCACCCTCGAGATCGCCGACGTCGCCGCCCGCGGTGACCTCGACGGCGCCCGCATGGTGTTCCTCGAGACGCCGAGCAACCCGCAGCTCGACGTGTGCGACGTCGCAGCCGTCGCCCGGGCCACCCGCGCCGCCGGGGCGCTGCTCGCCGTCGACAACACCACCGCCACCCCGCTCGGGCAGCGGCCGCTCGTGCTGGGCGCCGACCTGACCGTCGGCGCCGACACCAAGGCGCTCACCGGGCACAGCGACCTGCTGCTGGGGCACGTCAGCACCTCCTCCGAGGAGGTCCACGACCGGCTCAGGGGCTGGCGCGACCACACCGGGGCCACGGCGGGCGCGTTCGACGCCTGGCTGGGGCACCGGTCGATGAGCACGCTGGACCTGCGGCTGGCCCGCCAGGGCGCCACCGCCGCCGCGGTCGCCGAGGTCCTGGCCGCGCACCCGGCGGTCACCGGCGTCCGGTGGCCCTGGCGCCCCGGGGACCCCTCGTACGCGCTCGCGACGCGGCAGATGCTGCGGCCGGTCGGCGTCGTCTCCGCCGAGCTCGCCGACGAGGCGGCCGTGTCCCGCTTCCTCGCCGCGGCCCGGCTGTGGACGGCGGCGACCAGCTTCGGCGGGGTGCACAGCACGGTCGACCGCCGGGCGCAGTGGGGCGGTGACGCGGTGCCCGGGGGGTTCCTGCGCTTCTCCTGCGGCATCGAGGACACCGCCGACGTCGTCGCCGACCTCACCGCCGCGCTCGACGCCGTCTCGGCCGCCGTCTGACCCGGATGAGCCGCACCACCCTCGACCGCGTCCTGGCCGGCGGCCCGGTGCTCCACCACGGGCGCGAGGGCGCCTACCGGGCGCTGGCGTGGGCCGCGGGGGAGCCGCACCGCGTCCGCCGGGACCTGGTCGGCCCGACCTGGCAGCCGCCGCGGCGGGGCGTGCGGGCGCTGGCGTGCCTGGCGCACGTCACCGACCTGCAGCTGGCCGACGTCTGCTCCCCGGCGCGGTTCGAGTTCTTCCACCGCTTCGAGGCCGATCCGCGGATGCGCGCGCTGGTGCCGATGCACCGGCCCCAGGAGGCGCTGACCGCGCACGCCGTCGACGCGTTGGTGCGCACCCTCAACGGCCTGGCCGGCGCCCCGCGCACCGGGGAGCCGCTGCAGCTGGTGGTCACCACCGGCGACGCCATCGACAACGCCCAGTGGAACGAGCTGGAGCTGTTCCTGGCCGTGTTGCGTGGGGGAGCGGTCCACCCGGGGGCGGGGCTGACCGCCTACGACGGCGTGCAGGCCTCCGGCTGGCCGCACGACCTGTTCTGGCGGCCCGACGACGACGGCGGGCTGTACCGCGAGCGGTTCGGCTTCCCGGCGCGGCCGGGCCTGCTGGAGGCGGCGTTCGCGGCGTTCGCCGCCGAGGGGCTGCGGGTGCCGTGGCTGAGCTGCCACGGCAACCACGAGGCGCTCATCCAGGGCGTCGGCGTGCCCACGCCGGCCCTGGCCGCGGTGCTCGAGGCCGGGCGCAAGCCGGTCGACGTCGACCCGGCCGTGCCGCTGGAGGACGCGCTGGCGCTGTTCACGCACTCCTCGGAGGTGTTCACCACCGCCGTCTCCCGGCCGGTCACCCCCGTGGCCGACCGCCGGTTCATCGACCGCCGCGCCTTCGTCGCCGCCCACCTCGCCGACGGTGGGCAGCCGGCCGGGCACGGGTTCACCGAGGAGAACCTGCGTGCCGGCACCGCCTACTACGCCTGGGACGGCGTGCCCGGCGTGCGGGTCGTCTGTCTGGACACCACCCGGGTCACCGGCGGTGCGGCCGGCTCCGTCGACGCCGTCCAGGCGCGGTGGCTGGAGGAGCGGCTGCGGGAGGTGTCGTCGTCGGCGCCCGGCCCGGACGGCACGCGGGTGGCCACCGGGAACGCCGACCGGCTCGTGGTGCTGCTGTCCCACCACGGCTCGAGCACCCTGACCCGCTCCGACGCCCTCGGCGGCCGCCCCGTGGCCGGCGACGACGCGCTCGGCGCCCCGGAGCTGCTCCGGCTGCTGCACCGCTGGCCGAACGTCGTGCTGTGGCTCAACGGGCACACCCACGTCAGCGCCGTGCGGGCGTGGGCGCACCCCGACCAGCCCGGCCGCGGGCTGTGGGAGGTGGCCACCTGCGCCGTCGTCGACTGGCCCGGTCAGGCCCGGCTGGTCGAGGTCCTCGACAACGGCGACGGCACGCTGTCGCTGGTCTGCACGATGGTCGACCACGGCAGCCCGGCCCGGCCGCCGGAGGCCGGCGACCCCGCCGCGCGGGAGCCGGCCGCGCTGGCGTCGCTGCACCGCGAGCTGGCGGCCAACGTGCCCGGGACGGGGCTGGGCTCGGCGCTGGCGGGCACGCCCGCCGACCGCAACGTCGAGCTGGTCGTGCGCGCCCCCTTCTGAGCCCGGGCCGCCGGGGTGGTGTGCGCTTCCGGTGCGTCCTGCGCCCGGGATGTGCCGCGGGCGCACATCACCGCGGCACCGCCCTGCTCCCCGGCGGGGTCAGGCCGCGCTGCGGGCCGCCTTGCGCCGGCGGTGGGCGGCACGGGCGGTCAGCCAGCCGCTGAAGGCCAGGTAGTAGACGACGTAGGCGAACGAGAGCACCACCACGACCGGGTGCGGGTCGGGGTACTGCACCAGCAGGACGCCGTAGGTCACCAGCCACACCACGGTCAGGCCCATGCTCACCGGCCACAGCGCCTCGGTGCGCGAGGGGTAGAGGTAGCGCACCGGGACGAACACCAGGACCGAGAAGACGACCAGCGCGGCGGCGACCACCGGCTGGGGCACGTCGAGGACGACGACGTAGAAGGCGACGACGTTCCAGTAGCTCGGGAAGCCCAGGAAGGTGTGGTCGTCGGTCTTCGCGTCGACCCGGCAGAACTGGTAGCTGGAGGCCAGCAGCGGCAGTGCGCCGAGCAGCCAGCCGAGCGGGCCGTGCGGGAGGGCGCCGGTGGTCCACAGCAGCACCACGGGCGCGAAGACGTAGGTCAGGTAGTCGACGATGTTGTCGAGCAGGGCGCCGTCGAACCAGGGGATCGTCTCCTTGACCCGTGCGCGGCGCGCGAGCATCCCGTCGGTGCCGTCGACCACCAGCGCGGCCAGCCCGATCCACAGCGCGGTGACCGCCTCGCCCTCGACCGCGGCGAGCACGACCAGCAGCGCCAGCACCGAGCCCAGGGCCGTGTAGGCGTGCACCGCGGCACCGGCCAGCCGCAGGGACAGCGGATGGCGAGGTGTCCCGGGATCCCCCTGGTGCGCCGTCGCCGCCGGAGGCCGGGGGTCCACCGGAGGGGCCGCGTTCTCCCGCATCGCGAGGAGGTTCCCACACCCGGCGGGCCGGAACCCCCGCGGCAGCCGCGGGAGGGGCGGGGGCGTCGACTAGGGTCGGCCGCGATGAGCGGGACAGGCAGGGTGCGCGTCGCGGTCGTGTTCGGAGGGCGCAGCGCCGAGCACGCCATCTCCTGCATCTCGGCGGGGAGCGTGATCGCCGCCCTGGACCCGGAGCGCTACGAGGTCGTGCCGGTCGGCATCGCCCGCGACGGCCGGTGGGTGCTCCCCGAGGCCGGCCAGCGCCTGGCGATCACCGACGGGCAGCTGCCCGAGGTCACCGGCGGGACGGCGGTGTCGCTGGTCGGCGACCCGGCCGCACGCGGACTGGCCGTGCTCGAGCCCACGGCCGCGATCGGGCCGGCGCTCACCGAGGTCGACGTCGTCTTCCCCGTCCTGCACGGCGCCTACGGCGAGGACGGCACCGTGCAGGGGCTGCTCGAGACGAGCGGGCTGCCCTACGTCGGGTCGGGCGTGTTCGCCAGCGCCGCCTCGATGGACAAGGAGTTCACCAAGAAGCTGCTGGCCTCCGCCGGGCTGCCCCAGGGCGCCCACGTGGTCCTGCGCGACGCCGGCGGCGCGGTCCGCCCCGACCCCGACGTGCTCACCGCGGCCGACCGCGAGCGCCTCGGGCTGCCGGTGTTCGTCAAGCCCTCGCGCGCCGGGTCGAGCATCGGCATCACCAAGGTCACCGACTGGGCGCAGTTCCCGGAGGCGGTGGCCACCGCGGCCGCCGTCGACCCGAAGGTCGTCGTCGAGGCCGCCGTCCCCGGCCGGGAGATCGAGTGCGGGGTGCTCGCCGGCCCCGACGGCGGGCCGCCCGAGGCCAGCCTCCCCGCCGAGATCCGGCTGCGGCCCGGCACCGACTGGTACGACTTCAGCGCCAAGTACCTCGAGGACGCCGTCGAGTTCGACGTCCCGGCCGACCTGACCCCCGAGCAGACCCGGGCGGTGCAGGAGGCCTCCTGCCGGGCCTACCGCGCCCTGGACTGCGAGGGCCTGGCGCGGGTCGACTTCTTCCTCGCCACCGGCCCCGACGGTGTCGACCGCCTGGTGGTCAACGAGGTCAACACCATGCCCGGCTTCACCCCGATCTCGATGTACCCGCGGATGTGGGCGGCCAGCGGGGTGTCCTACCCCGAGCTGGTCGACCGGCTGGTCGCCTCCGCGCTGGCGCGGGCGGGCCGGCCGGCCCTCCGGTGACCGCCGGCGCGCGCGCCGCGCCGGCGGCCGCGTTGCTGGCCGGGGCGCTCGCCCTGGCCGGCTGCACCCCCACCGAGGCCGGTACCGCCACCGCGAGCCCGGCCTCGCCGACACCGGGGTCGGCCGAGGAGCTCGGCGACCTGGTGCTCACCGAGGTCCCCTCCGGCCTGCCGCGGATCCCCGACGGCGACCTGCAGCCCCCCGCCGGCGCCAAGACCGTCGACGACGTCGCCTCCTACGCCGAGGACCCGCAGCGGGAGCGGACGGTGCTGCGCGACTACGGCTACCGCTACGGCTGGGAGCGGTTCTGGGGCTCCACCACCGGCCCGTTGACCAGCGTCTTCCTCGACCAGTTCGACGACCACGGCGGCGCGAGCACCTACGCCCGCGACCTCGCCGGCAACGACGCCGAGGTCTACGACGGCGTGCTCAGCCACGACCCCGACGACCTGCCCGCCGGCTGCAGCACGCTCACCGTGCCCGAGGCCGACCCCGAGACCGGCCTGGCCGGACCCGCCGCCTTCGCCTGGTGCGGGCACGGCGCGTTCAGCGTCGCGGTGACCGTCGTGGCCGACAGCGAGCAGGCGGCCACCGAGCAGGCGCGCGACGTGGTGCTCGCCCAGCTGGCCGAGCTGCCCCCGGCCTGAGCGGGCTCAGCGGGGCGCGAGCGTGGCGCCGAGGACGTCGCTGAGCGCCGTCACCGGGGCGCTGTCGACGTCGGGCGGCAGGCTCACCTGCACGTACACGACCCGGTCGACCGCGGTCCACACGGTGGCGCCCGGGTCGGACTGGTCGACGAACCAGGTGATGCCGTTGATGGTGAACAGGCCCTCGCCGGGGACCAGGCCCTCCGGCTGCGGCACGCCGCACACCAGCACGACGGCGGGGTCGCCCCAGGCGGCGGCGTAGGGCGTGTCGGAGTCGACCAGGCGCGCGGGCTCGCCGAGCAGGTCCAGCGGCAGCGCGCCCATCAGCGCCGGGCAGTTCGCGTCGGCCTCGGGGGTCGGCGGCGGGACGTCGACCGGCAGCACCGGCAGGTCCTCGCGCTGCTCGCCGGAGCCGCTCACGTCGGCCACGGGGGAGCCGTCGTCCCCGCCGCCCGCGTCGTCCCCGAGGACCCGCACCAGCACGAGCACCACGACGAGCACCGGGACGACGACGGCCACGCTGAGCAGGGCCAGCCGGCGCAGCGGGTCGGGGCGGACGGGGGCGGGCGCGGGCTCCCGGTCGCGGGGCGCGTCCTCGGCGGGGGAGTGCTCGCTCAGCGGCTCAGATGTGGACGACGGGGCAGGTCAGCGTGCGGGTGATCCCGTCGACCGACTGCACCCGAGCCACGACCAGCCGGCCGAGCTCGTCGACGGTCTCGGCCTCGGCGCGGACGATCACGTCGTAGGGGCCGGTGACGTCCTCGGCCTTCGTCACCCCGGCGATCTCGGCGATCGTCGTGGCCACCTGGGCGGCCTTGCCGACTTCGGTCTGGATCAGGATGTAGGCGTGGACCACGGATCGACCTTCCTCGGGCAGCACGTCCGGCGGCTCCCCGGCCCCGGCTGGTGGACTCGCCCGCAACCTACCGCAGCAGGGGGAGGGCACCGGTGACACGGCCCCGACCGCTGACCGGGCGCGGCGACCTCGCCGACACCGTGCGGGTGGTCGGCGAGTTCGGCGTGATCGCCCGGGTCGTGGCCCGCGCCGGGTCGGCCGCGGTGGCCGACGTCGGCCCGGGCGACGACGCGGCGGTGCTGCGGGTGCCCGACGGGCGGGTGGTCGCCACCACCGACGTGCTGGTCGAGGGGCGGCACTTCCGCCGCGACTGGTCCTCCGCGGAGGACGTGGGCCACAAGGCCGCGGCCGCGAACCTCGCCGACGTCGCCGCGATGGGCGGCACGGCCACCGCGCTGCTGGTCGGCCTCGCCTGCCCGGCCGACACCCCGACGTCGTGGCTGGAGGGGGTGGCCGCCGGCATGGCCGCCGAGTGCGCGCCGCTGGGCGCCGCCGTGGTCGGCGGGGACACCGTGGCCTCGGCCCCCGGCAGCGGCGCGGTCGTGCTGTCGGTCACCGCGCTGGGCGACCTCGGCGGGCGCGCGCCGGTGCTGCGCTCGGGCGCCCGTCCCGGCGACCTGCTGGCGGTGGCCGGGCGGCTGGGCTGGTCGGCCTGCGGGCTGGCCGTGCTGCGCCGCGGCTTCAGCAGCCCGCTGGCCGCGGTCACCGCGCACCGGCGGCCCAGCCCGCCCTACGCCGCCGGCCCGGCGGCGGCCGACGCCGGTGCCACCGCCATGTGCGACGTCAGCGACGGGCTGCTCGCCGACGCCGGGCACCTCGCGGCCGACAGCGGTGTGGTCGTCGACGTCGACCGGGCGGCGCTGGTGCGCACGATGCTCGAGCCGCCGGGCCCGCTGCAGCAGGTGGCGGCCGCGCTCGGCGCCGACCCGCTGGCCTGGGTCCTCACCGGCGGCGAGGACCACGCGCTGCTGGCCACCTTCCCGCCGGGCACCGTGCTGCCGGGGGGTTGGGCGGTGGTCGGGGAGGTCCGGGAGGGCACCCCCGGGGTGACGGTGAGCGGCGAGCCGGCGGCCGATGTCGCGCTGGCCGTGGGAGCGGGGAGGACCGGGCATGTCCACTTCGGCTGAGCACCGGCTGCGCGACGGGTCGGCCGCCCGGCTGCGCGCGGTGCCCTACGACGACCCCGTCGCGCGCGACCTCGTGGCCCGGGTGCAGCAGGAGTACGTCGACCGGTACGGCGGGCCCGACGGCGCCGTCGTCGACCCCGCCGAGTTCGTGCCGCCGGCCGGGCTGTTCCTCGTGGCCGAGGTGGGCGGCCGGCCCGCCGGGTGCGGCGCCTGGCGCCGGCACACCGAGGAGGACGCCCCTGGCGTCGTCGAGGTCAAGCGGGTCTACGTCGACCCCGCGTTCCGCCGGCTGGGCCTGGCGCAGGTGCTGGTGCGGGCGCTGGAGGACTCCGCCCGCGACGCGGGGTACCGATCGGTGGTGCTCAACTCCGGGGACCGCCAGCCCGAGGCGCTCGCGCTGTACGCGGCGATGGGCTACCGGCCCGTCCCGGGGTACGGCATCTACGCCGGTGAGCCGGGCGCGGTGTTCCTGGGCCGGGACCTGGGCCGGGCCCCGGCGGGAGAGGAGCGGCCGTGGGCGTCGTGACGATCTCCGCCTCGTACGGGGCGGGTGGCCCGGAGGTGGGCGCCGCCGTCGCCGAGCGGCTGGGGCTGGCCTTCCACGACCGCGCGATCCCGGCGCAGGTCGCCGGCCGGCTGGGGGTCTCCCAGGACGACGCCGAGGCCAACGACGAGCGCGTCGTCCGCGGGCTGTGGCGCCTGGTCGCCTCGCTCGGGGCGATGCCCGACCCGGTGGGCGGCGTCATGCCGACGACGGGGGAGCCTGACGAGCGGGCCTACCGCGAGCAGACCGAGCGGGTGCTGCGGGAGATCGCCGACGGCGCCGGCGGCGTGGTCCTCGGCCGCGCCGGCGCGATGGTGCTGCGGGACCGGCCCGACGTGCTGCACGTGCGGCTCGACGGCCCGCCGGAGGCGCGGCTGCGGGCGGCGGTCGAGCGCTACGGCCGGCCCGAGGAGGAGCTGCGGCAGGAGATGGAGGCCAACGACCGCACCCGCGAGGCCTACGTGCGCCACTACTACCGGTGCGACCCGGCGGCGGCGCGGCACTACCACCTCGTCGTCGACGGGACGGCGCTGCCGCTGCCGGCGGTCGTGGACCTGGTGGTCACCGCCGCCCGCGCGAAGGGCGTCACCCGGGCCTGACCCGGGTGCGCACGGGAAGGACCCCGGAGGTCGGCGACCTCCGGGGTCCTGGCGAGATGCTGGAACGGCCACCCTTCAGGGGCCCGCGCCGAGCGGAGCGAGGCGTGGGGGGAAGGGTGGTCCTTCAACTATGCGCGGACGACCTTGCCCGCGCGGATGCACGAGGTGCAGGCGTTGATCCGCTTGCGGGTGCCGGGGGCGACGAGCGCCCGCACCGACTGGATGTTCGGGTTCCAACGGCGCGGCGTGCGGCGGTGCGAGTGCGACACCGACATACCGAAACCGGGCCCCTTGCCACAGACATCGCACACGGCAGCCACGGTGGATCACTCCCAGAGAATCGCTCGAAAGACGGCGGTGCGCCGACGGCGACCGCGAGACCGTCGACCATCCTAACCGCTCGGGCGCGCGGACGCCGCCGAGCCCTCCGGTCGCCGTCGCCGGGGCCGCACCGTCGGCGTCCCTGGGTACCCTCCGGCCGTGCTGCAGGCGCTCGACGACGCCGCGGTCGGACAGTGGTGCCGCACCGCGGTCGCGGCGCTGTCCGCGGCCCGCGACCGGCTCGACGAGCTCAACGTCTTCCCCGTGCCCGACGGCGACACCGGCACCAACCTGCTGCTCACCGCGCAGGCGGCCCTCGCCGCGCTGGACGACCGCGGCGAGGGCGCCGAGCCGGCCTGGGCCGCGCTGTCCCGCGGCGCGGTGCTGGGCGCCCGCGGCAACAGCGGCACCATCCTCGCCCAGCTGCTGCGCGGCCTGTCCGACCAGCTCGCCGACGCCGGACCCGCCGACGGGCCCTCCCTCGCCGCCGCGCTGCAGAAGGCCGCCGAGGGCGCCTACTCGGCGGTCGCCGACCCCGAGGAGGGCACCTTCCTCACCGTCGCCCGCGCCGGCGCCGAGGCCGCGGTCACCGCCGTCGCGGAGCAGCGCACCGGCCTGGCCGACGTCGTCACCGCGGCCGCCGACGGCGCGCGGACGGCGCTGGAGGCCACCCCCGGCCAGCTCGACGTGCTGCGTGACGCCGGCGTGGTCGACGCGGGCGGCGCGGGCCTGTGCGTGGTGCTCGACGCGCTGGTCACCACCGTCACCGGCGTCGAGCCGGCCCGCCCGCCGCTGGTGCCGCGCCGGTCCCGCCCCGCCGACCCGGCCGCGGTCCCGGCGCAGCCCCCGGCCGGCCCCGGCAGCGAGGTGCAGTACCTGCTCGCCGACGCCGACGACGCCGCGGTCGCCGTGCTGCAGAGCCGCCTGGCCGCCCTCGGCGACAGCCTGGTCGTGGTCGGCGTGGACACCCCGTCCGGCCGGCAGTGGAACGTGCACGTGCACACCAGCGACATCGGCGCCGCCATCGAGGCCGGCATCGAGGCCGGCCGGCCGCACGGCATCAGCGTCACCCCGCTCGCCCCCGTGCTCCCGCCCCCGCCGGTGCCCGGCCGCCGGGCGGTCGTCGCCGTCGTCCCCGGCGAGGGGCCGGCCCGGCTGTTCGCCGCCGTGGGCGTGCGCGCGGTCCCCTGCGGGCCCGCCGGCGTCACCGCCGACGAGGTGCTCGCCGAGGTGGTCGCGTGCTCGGCCGCCGAGGTGGTCGTGCTGCCCAACGACCCCGCGCTGACCCGCGCCGCCTCCCGCGCCGCCGAGCGTGCCCGCGAGCTCGGCAGGGAGGTCGCCGTCGTGCCCACCCGGTCGCCGGTGCAGGGGCTGGCCGCCGTCGCCGTCGCCGACCCCGCCCGCCGGTTCGGCGACGACGTCATCGGCATGGCCGAGGCCGCGGCCGCCACCCGCTGGGCCGAGGTCACCGTCGCCGAGCAGGAGGCGCTGACCAGCGCCGGCCCCTGCCGTCCCGGTGACGTGCTGGGCGCGGCGGAGGGCGACGTCGTGGTCGTGGGCCGGGAGCTCGCCGCCGTCGCCTGCGACCTGCTCGACCGGCTGCTCTCGGCCGGCGGGGAGATGGCCACGCTGCTGGTCGGCCCCGACCCCGCGCTCGGCGACGCCGCCTGCGCGCACCTGGCCGCCGCGCACCCCACCGTCGAGGTCGTGCGCTACGAGGGCGGGGCCGCGATCCCGCTGCAGATCGGGGTGGAGTGAGTGGCCGTCACCCTCGACACCGAGCTGTCCCGGGTCCTCGGCGCCAAGACGGCCAAGGCGATGGCCGAGTCGCTGGACCTGCGCACCGTCCGCGACCTGCTGCGCCACTACCCGCGCCGCTACGCCCGCCGCGGCGAGATGACCCGCCTCGACGACCTGCAGGTCGGCGACCGGGTGACCGTGCTCGCCCAGGTCAGGCGGGTGACCAGCCGGAAGATGCGCAACCGGCCCGGCACGCTCACCGAGGTCACCGTCGGCGACGGCGCCGGTGAGATGCAGCTGGTCTTCTTCAACCGGAAGTTCGGGAAGCTCGAGCAGGGCGCCTGGGGACTGTTCGCCGGCACGGTGGGGGAGTACCGCCGGTCCAAGCAGTTCGCCCACCCGGACTTCCACCTCATCAGCGGCGACGACGACGAGGACTGGGCGCGCGCGCTCATCCCGATCTACCCGGCGAGCAAGGACGTCTCCAGCTGGGTGCTCCAGAAGTCGGTGAAGCTGCTGCTCGACGCGGCCGGCGGGTTCGGCTTCGTCGAGGACCCCCTGCCCGAGGACCTGCGCGCCCGGCACGGGCTGCTGAGCCTCCCGGCCGCGTTGCTCGACATCCACCGGCCCACCACGGCCGACGACGTCGAGCGCGCCCAGGACCGGCTCAAGTGGGACGAGGCGATCACCCTCCAGCTCGTCCTGGGCGCCCGCCGCCGCGCGGCCGCCCTGGAGCCGGGCACCGCGCGCCCGCGCCGTCCCGGCGGGCTGCTCGACGCCGTCGACGCCGCGCTACCGTTCGCGCTCACCGAGGGCCAGCGCGAGGTGGGCGAGGAGCTGGCCGCGGAGCTCGCCCGCGACACCCCGATGCACCGCCTGCTGCAGGGCGAGGTCGGGTCGGGCAAGACCGTGGTCGCGCTGCGGGCGATGGCGCAGGTCGTCGACGCCGGCGGTCAGGCCGCGCTGCTGGCCCCCACCGAGGTGCTCGCCGCGCAGCACGCCCGCAGCATCGGCGCGATGCTCGGCCCGCTCGCCCGCGCCGGGGAGCTCGACGGCGACCCCGCCGGGACGCGGGTCGTGCTGCTCACCGGCTCGCTGAAGGCCGCGGCCCGCCGCGAGGCCCGCGCCGCGGTGGCCGACGGCAGCGCCGGCATCGTCGTCGGCACGCACGCGCTGCTGCAGCAGGGCGTCGACTTCGCCGACCTCGGCCTGGTCGTCGTCGACGAGCAGCACCGGTTCGGCGTCGAGCAGCGCGACGCGCTGCGCGCCAAGGGCAACCGCCCGCCGCACGTGCTGGTCATGACGGCCACCCCGATCCCGCGCACCGTCGCCATGACCGTCTACGGCGACCTGGAGACCTCGACCCTGCGCCAGCTACCCGGCGGCCGCGGCGGCGTGGCCAGCTCGGTGGTGCCGGTCAGCGACAAGCCCGCCTGGCTCGACCGCGCGTGGGAGCGGCTGCGCGAGGAGGTGGCCGCCGGGCGCCAGGCCTACGTCGTCTGCCCGCGGATCGGCGACGAGGACGCCGGCAGCGAGGACGAGCCCGACGAGACCGACGCTCCGCAGGAGGGCGGCGGCGACGGCGACCGGCGCCCGCCGCTGGCCGTCCTCGACGTCGCCGAGGCGCTGGGCGAGGGACCGCTCGCCGGGCTGCGGCTGGCGGTGCTGCACGGCCGCATGACGCCCGAGGCCAAGGAGGCGACCATGCGGGCCTTCGCCGCCCGCGAGGTCGACGTCCTGGTCGCCACCACCGTCGTCGAGGTCGGCGTCGACGTGCCCAACGCCACGGTGATGGTCGTCATGGACGCCGACCGGTTCGGGGTCAGCCAGCTGCACCAGCTGCGCGGCCGGGTGGCCCGCGGGAAGCACCGCGGCCTGTGCCTGCTGGTCACCGAGGTCCGCGAGACGACGGCGACCGGGCAGCGGCTGGCGGCCGTCGCAGGCACCTCCGACGGCTTCGAGCTCGCCCGCGTGGACCTCGAGACCCGGCGCGAGGGCGACGTCCTCGGCGCCGCCCAGTCCGGCCGGCGCTCGACGGTCAAGCTGCTGTCGCTGCTCGAGGACGAGGAACTGATCGCCGCCGCCCGCGCCGAGGCCACCGCGCTGCTGGCCACCGACCGCGGGCTCGCCGACCACCCGGGGCTGGCCGCCGAGGTCGCCGCGCTGGCCACCGACGAGCGGGCCGGCTACCTCGAGAAGGCGTGACCCGGATCATCGCCGGCGCGGCCCGCGGGCGGCGGCTGAAGGTGCCGCCCAGCGGCGTGCGGCCCACCGGCGACCGCGCCCGCGAGGGGCTGTTCAACAGCCTGGGCACGCTGCTCGACCTCGACGGCGCCACCGTGCTCGACCTCTACGCCGGCTCCGGGGCCCTCGGCCTGGAGGCGCTCTCCCGCGGCGCGGCCCGGGTCGTCCTCGTCGAGAACGGCCCGCGGGTGCTGCCGGTGCTGCGCGCCAACGTCGCCGCCGTCGGGCTGCCCGGCGCGCGGGTGGTCACCGGCTCGGTGCCCGCCCTCGTCGCGGGCCGGCCGCCGGAGCGCTTCGACCTCGTGCTCGCCGACCCGCCCTACGCCGTCCCCGCCGCACAGGTGCGCGGCGTGCTCGAGGCGCTGGTCGCGGGGGAGTGGCTGGCGCCGGGGGCGGTCGTCGTCGTGGAGCGGCCGGCCCGCGAGGAGCCGTGGGAGTGGCCGACACCCCTCGCCGGGATCCGCGACCGCCGCTACGGGGAGGCGCTGCTCCGGTACGGTCGGCTGCCGTGAGGCGAGCGGTCTGTCCCGGGTCGTTCGACCCGGTCACCAACGGCCACGTCGACGTCATCACGAGGGCCGCCGCGCTGTACGACGAGCTCGTGGTCGCCGTCCTGGTCAACCCCGGCAAGGCCGGGCTGTTCAGCCTCGACGAGCGGATGGACCTGCTGCGCGACGCGGTCGCCGACCTGCCGAACGTCGTCGTCGACAGCTTCAGCGGACTGCTCGTCGACTACTGCCGCAGCCACGGCATCCCGGTGGTGGTCAAGGGCCTGCGCGCGGTCGGCGACTTCGAGTACGAGCTGCAGATGGCGCAGATGAACCGCGAGCTCGCCGGCGTCGAGACGCTGTTCGTGCCCACCGCCCCGCAGGTCGGCCACCTGTCCTCCAGCCTGGTCAAGCAGATCGCCACCTTCGGCGGCGACGTCTCCCGGCTGGTGCCGAAGGCCGTCCTCGACCGGCTGCTGGCCAAGCGGGACGCCGCGCCGTGACCGAGGTCGTGTACCGGCTCTACGAGACCGTCGACGAGCTCAGCCGGGTCATCGAGAGCGCCCGCAGCGTGCCCATGTCGGGCTCGTGCATGGTGCCGCGCGACCAGCTGCTCGACCTGCTCGACGACCTCCGGGAGAACCTCCCCGACGAGGTGCACGCCGCCGGCGCGATCGTGGAGCAGCGCACCGAGATCCTCGAGCAGGCCCAGGCCGAGGCCGAGCAGCTCACCGGTCGCACCCGCGAGGAGGCCGACCGGCTTGTCGCCGCCGCCCGTCGGCAGCGCGAGGAGGTCCTCGGCACCGCCCGCCGGCAGCGCGACGAGCTGCTCGCCCGCGCCCGGGCCGAGGCCGAGGACCTGCTCGCCCAGGCCGAGGCCGAGGCCGACCGGCTGGTCGCCGAGGCGCGCGCCCACCACGAGGCGCTGCTCGCCGACGGCGCGGCGCAGCAGGCGGAGATGATCGCCGCCGCCGAGGCCGAGCACGAGCGGCTGGTCACCGAGACCGAGGTCTACCGCGGGGCGGTCGCCCGCGCCGACGAAATGGGCGCGCAGACCGTCGCCGAGGTCAACCGGATGCGCGCCGAGGTCGACGAGTACGTCGACACCCGGCTGGCCGACTTCGGCAGCACGCTCGAGCGGATGCTGCGCTCCGTGGAGAAGGCCCGGGAGACCCTCCGGGAGCCCTGAGGCCGGTCGCGCGACGATCAGGTGACCTGATCCCCGGGCGTCCTCCCTCACGTCCCACCGTGAGGGAGGACGCTCCACCATAAGGGACCCTGATCGTGGCCCACCAACGGCCGGACGGTGTCGCCGTGGGATCGGGTAGTCTCGGATGCTGGTCCGACTGCCGGTGCCCGTCCCCGGCCGGGCTCCCTCCACCCCCCACGACCGCGAGTACCGACATGCCTGCCGCACCATCCGATCGACGAGGCGCCGCGTCCACCGACGCCCGGCGCCCCGCCGCCAACCCCTGGGCCGTCGAGCTGCGCGAGCTCGGGCGCCGGGCGGGCTCCATGCAGGAGCTCGACCGCACCGTCCCGGCGCCCGCGGGCTGGCGGCTCGAGCTGGTGGGCGTGCCCGAGGGCGCCCCGGTGCACCTGCGGCTGCGGCTGGAGTCGGTGATGGAGGGCGTGCTGGTCTCCGGCGACGTCGAGGTCCCGGTCGAGGGCCAGTGCGCCCGCTGCCTGGACCCGGTCGAGGACACCCTCGAGCTCGACGTCCAGGAGCTCTACGCCTACCCGGGCAGCACCACCGAGGCCACGAGCGAGGAGGACGAGGTCCGCCTCGTCGAGGGCGAGCGCATCGACCTCGAGCCGATGGTCCGCGACACCGTCGTCCTCGCCCTGCCGCTCTCGCCCACCTGCTCCGAGGACTGCTCCGGGCTGTGCTCCGGCTGCGGGCAGCGCCTCGACGACCTCCCGGCCGACCACTCCCACGAGCTGGTCGACCCCCGCTGGGCCGGCCTCGCCGGCCGTTTCACCACCGGAGCGGTCGACGACCGTCCGGGCGACCCTGAGGAGAACTGACCGTGGCCGTCCCGAAGCGGAAGATGTCCCGCGCCAACACCCGCGCCCGCCGGTCGCAGTGGAAGGCGAGCGCCCCCACGCTCGCCCCCTGCCCGAACCGCGCCTGCGGCCAGCTCAAGCCGCCGCACCAGGCCTGCCCGAACTGCGGCCAGCACGCCGGCCGCCAGGTCCTCTCCGTCTGACCCGGCCGGACGTGGGCAGCGCCGCCCGTACCCCGGTCATCCCCGTGGGCGACTCCCCGGCGGGGCAGGCGCACGCCGACCGCGCGGCCGCCTGGCTGCTCGACGCCCTCGGCGTCGAGCTGCCCGGCGGCCTGCTGGCGCTGGCGCTGACCCACCGCTCCTACGCGTACGAGCACGGCGGCCTGCCCACCAACGAGCGCCTGGAGTTCCTCGGCGACGCGGTGCTCGGCCTGGTCGTCACCGACGAGCTCTACCGCAGCCAGCCCGACCTGCCCGAGGGCCGGCTGGCCAAGCTGCGCGCCTCGGTGGTCAACATGAACTCCCTCGCCGGCGTGGCCCGGCGGCTGGGCGCCGGTGGACTGGGCCCGCACCTGCTGCTCGGCCGCGGCGAGGAGACCACCGGCGGGCGGGAGAAGGACTCGATCCTCGCCGACGCGCTGGAGGCGCTGATCGGGGCGGTGCACCTGGGCATCGGGCTCGACGTCGCCAGCGCGATCGTGCACCGGCTGTTCGACCCGCTGCTGGTCGTGGCCGCCACGCGCGGCGCGGGGCTGGACTGGAAGACCAGCCTGCAGGAGCTCGGCGCCGCCCGCGGCCTGGGCGCCCCCGTCTACGACGTCACCGACGAGGGCCCGCCGCACGCCAAGAAGTTCACCGCGGCGGTGTCGCTGGCCGGCGTCGTCCGCGGGACCGGCACCGGCCGCACCAAGAAGGCCGCCGAGCAGGAGGCCGCGGAGGCCGCCTGGCAGGCGATCTCGGCCGAGGAGCCGGGCGCCCCCGCCGGGGAGTAGCGACGTGCCCGAGCTGCCCGAGGTCGAGGTGGTGCGGCGCGGCCTGGAGCGCTGGGTCGCCGGCCGCACCGTGGCCGGCGTCGAGGTGCGCCACCCGCGCGCCGTCCGCCGGCACCTCGAGGGCGCCGAGCACTTCGTCGAGGCGCTCACCGGCCGCACCTTCGCCGCCGCCCACCGCCGCGGCAAGTACCTGTGGCTGCCGCTCACCGAGCCCGACGGCGCCCCGTCCGGGCGGGCCATGGTCGCCCACCTGGGCATGAGCGGGCAGCTGCTGGTCGAGAAGCGCTCCCAGCCCGACGAGACCCACCTGCGCGCCCGGTTCACCTTCACCGACGGCGGCCGCGAGCTGCGCTTCGTCGACCAGCGGACATTCGGCGGGCTCGCCGTGGAGGACGCCGACGGGCACGCGATCCCCGACCGCCTGGCGCACATCGCCATCGACCCGCTCGACGGCTCCTTCGACGCCGACGCGTTCAGCGCGGCCCTGCGCCGCCGCCGCACCGAGGTCAAGCGCGCGCTGCTCGACCAGACCCTGATCGGCGGGGTCGGCAACATCTACGCCGACGAGGCGCTGTGGCGGGCGCGGCTGCACGGCAACCGCCCCACCGACCGGCTCACCCGGGCCCAGGTGTCCGACCTGCTGGAGGGGGTCCGGGACGTGCTGACCGAGAGCCTGGCGCAGGGCGGCACCTCCTTCGACTCGCTCTACGTCGACGTCAACGGGCAGAGCGGCTACTTCTCCCGGCACCTGGCCGTCTACGGCCAGGCCGACCGGCCCTGCCCGCGGTGCGGGACGCCGATCGTGCGCGAGTCCTTCATGAACCGGTCGAGCTACAGCTGCCCGACCTGCCAGCCGCGCCCGCGGGCGAGGCGGTCGTGAACGACGTCGTCCGGGTGCACGCGCTGGTCTCCGGGCACGTGCAGGGCGTCGGCTACCGCTGGTTCGTCCGCGGCCTGGCCGACGCCGCCGGGCTGTCGGGCTGGGCGCGGAACCTGCCCGACGGGCGCGTCGAGGTCGAGCTCGAGGGGCCGGCCGACACGGTGCGCACCGTCGTCGCCGCCCTCGACGGGCCCCGCGCGCCCGGAGCGGTCACCGCGGTGGTGCACGAGCAGCGCGCGGTGCAGGGGAGTGCCGGGTTCACGACGGCGTGACGAAGGCGACATCCCCCCGACACGGCGGCCCTCCGGTGGTGCCGTTGACCTGCGTGTCCGGGGGTGTCACCCTGGGGGTACCGAGCCCGCGCCGACCGACTTCCCGGGGCGGCGGGCACTCCCTCTCGCTGTCGGAAAGGCCGTTTCCGCCATGGCCAAGGCCCTCTTCGGTTCTGTCGTATCCCCCGCGGAGCTCCGCGTCCTCGACGAGAACGCGGTCCTGCGCGCCAAGGTGCGCCGCCTGGAGCAGGAGCTGACCGAACTGCGCGCCCAGCGGGACGCCGCGCGCGACGCCGTGATCGCCTCCGAGCTGCTCAGCCTGGCCGGCGACAACGCCCAGCCGGCTCTCGCCTAGCTGAAGGACCCCCTGCCCCCCGCCGCTCGCACGCTCGCGGCGGGACCCTGCAGGGGGCCGACCGCGGGCTGCGTCCCGTGGCCAGGTCCCTGATCCCGTGCACCTCTCCGCCCTGACGCTCAAGGGCTTCAAGTCCTTCGCGTCGGCCACGACGCTGCGCCTGGAACCGGGCATCACCGCCGTCGTCGGCCCCAACGGCTCGGGCAAGTCCAACGTCGTCGACGCCATCGCCTGGGTCCTCGGCGAGCAGGGCGCGAAGACCCTGCGCGGCGGCAAGATGGAGGACGTCATCTTCGCCGGCACCGCCGGCCGCCCCGCGCTGGGCCGCGCCGAGGTGACGCTGACGATCGACAACGCCGACGGCGCGCTGCCGATCGACTACACCGAGGTCTCGGTCACCCGCCGCATGTACCGCTCCGGCGAGAGCGAGTACGAGATCAACGGCGACAAGGTGCGCCTGCTCGACGTCCAGGAGCTGCTCAGCGACGCCGGCATCGGCCGGGAGATGCACGTCATCGTCGGGCAGGGGCAGCTCGACGCCGTCCTGTCCGGGCGCCCCGAGGACCGCCGCGCCTTCATCGAGGAGGCCGCCGGCGTCCTCAAGCACCGCAAGCGCAAGGAGAAGGCCCTCCGCAAGCTCGACGCGATGCAGGCCAACCTCGACCGGCTGGCCGACCTCACCGCGGAGCTGCGCCGCCAGCTCAAGCCGCTGGGGCGGCAAGCGGAGGTCGCCCGCCGGGCCGCCGGCGTCCAGGCCGAGCTGCGCGACGCGCGACTGCGGCTGCTCGCCGACGACCTGGTCGGCCTGCGCGACGCGCTGGAGAAGGACGTCGCCGACGAGGCCGCCGCCCGCGCGCGCCGCGCCGTCGTGGAGGCCGAGCTGGGCGGCGTCTCCCGCCGGGAGAGCGAGCTGGAGGCGGCGCTGGCCGCCGACGCCCCGCGGCTGGGCGCCGCGCAGGACACCTGGTACCGGCTCTCCGCGCTGACCGAGCGCTTCCGCGGCGTCGCGCAGCTGGCCGCCGAGCGGCACCGTCACCTGTCCGCGCCGGGCCCGGCGGGCAGCGGCGGCCGCGACCCCGAGCAGCTCGACGCCGAGGCCGACCGGGTCGCCGCCACCGAGGCCGAGCTCGCGGCCGGGCTGGAGGCCGAGCGCGGCCGGCTGGCCGCTGCCGTCGCTGCCCGCGCGCAGCTGGAGGAGGCGCTGGCCGCCGAGGAGCGCGCCTGGGTGGCCGCCACCCGCGCGCTCGCCGACCGCCGGGAGGGCCTGGCCCGGCTCTCGGGCAAGGTCGCCGCCGGCCGCTCCCGGGCGGCCGCGGGGCAGGCCGAGGCGCAGCGGCTCGCGCAGGCGGCCGCGGAGGCGGCCGGCCGGGCCGAGGCCGCGCAGGCCCGCCTCGAGGAGCGCCGGGCCGGGGTCTCCGACGCCGACGACGAGGACGTCGCGCTGGTCGCCGCGCACACCGACGCCGTGAGCGCGCACACCGCCGCCGCCCGCGCGGTGACCGAGCTCGCCGACGCCGAGCGCGCCGCCGAGCGCGACCGCGCCTCCTGGGCGGCCCGCCGCGACGCCCTCGCACTCGGCCTGGCCCCGGCCGACGGCGCCGCGGCCGTCCTCGCCTCCGGCCTGCCCGGCGTGCTCGGTCCGGTCACCGAGCGGGTCACCGTCGCCCCTGGCGCGGAGGTGCCGCTGGCGGCGGCGCTGGGCGGGCTGGCCGAGGCGGTCGTCGTCGCCGGGGTCGACGACGCCGCCGCCGCGCTGGCGCACCTGCGCGGCACCGGCGGGGGCCGGGCCGGGCTGCTGGTCACCGGCGGTCCGCCGCCGCTGCCGCGAGAGGGCTGGCCGGTGCTGCCCGAGGGCCTGCGGTGGGCGCTGGACCTCGTCGAGGCCCCGGAGGAGCTGCGGCCGGCGCTCGTGCGGGCGCTGGACCGGGTCGCCGTCGTCCCGAGCCTGGACGTCGCCGCCGCGCTGGTCGCCGCCCACCCCCGCGTCCGCGCGGTGACCGTCGACGGCGACGTCGTGGGCGCCGACCGGGCGTCGGGCGGGTCGGCCGACGCGCCGTCGGGCCTGGAGGTGCGGGCCCGGGTCGACGAGGCCGAGCGCGAGCTCGCCGCCGCCGCCGCGCGGGCCGCCGACCTCGCCGACCGGCTGGCCGCCGCCCGGGAGACCGCCCGCGCCCGGTCGGCCGACGTCGACACGGCCCTGGCCGCCCGGCAGGCCGCCGACCGCAGCCGCTCGAAGCTGGCCGCGGAGCTCGCCGAGCTCGGAGCCGCCGCCCGCTCGGCCGCCGCCGAGGCCGAGCGCACCGCGGCCGCACAGCGGCGGGCCGAGCGGGCGCTGGAGGAGTCCGCGGCCGGGCTGGCCGAGCTGGAGGCGCGGCTGGCCGAGGCCGAGGCCGCCCCGGCCGCGGCGGAGCCCTCCTCCGAGCAGCGCGACCGGCTGCGGCTGGAGACCGCCGCCGCCCGGCAGGCCGAGACCGAGGCCCGGCTCGCCGTGCGGACCGCCGAGGAGCGCGCCCGGGCGCTGTCCGGCCGCGCCGAGGCGCTGCGCCGCCAGGCGCGCCAGGAGCGGGCCGCCCGCGAGCGCGCCGCCGCCGCCGCGCTCGCCCGCCGCCGCGGTGCGGAGGTGGCCGCCCGCGTGCGCGCGGGCGCGGAGGAGGCGCTCACCGCGCTGGCCACCTCGCTGGCCCGGGCCGCCACCGAGCGCGACCGGCTGGCCGGCGAGCGCAGTACCCGCGAGGCCGAGCTGCTCGAGGTGCGCACCCGCGTCCGCGCCGCGACCGCCGAGCTCGAGCGGCTGACCGACGAGGTGCACCGCGACGAGGTCGCCCGCGCCGAGCAGCGGCTGCGCATCGAGGCGCTGGAGGAGCGCGCCGCCGAGGAGTTCGGCGTCGACCTGCCCACGCTGGTGGCCGAGTACGGCCCGGCCGCGCCCGTGCCGCCGGCCCCCGCGCAGCTGGCCGCCGCCGAGGCCGCGGGCGAGCCCGAGCCCGCGCCGGTGCCCTACGACCGGCCCGCCCAGGAGCGCCGCGCCGCCCGCGCCGAGCGCGACCTGGCCACCCTGGGCCGGGTCAACCCGCTGGCGCTGGAGGAGTTCGCGGCCCTGGAGGAGCGGCACACCTTCCTCGCCACGCAGCTGGAGGACCTGCGGGCCACCCGCCGTGACCTGCTCACCGTCGTCCGCGAGGTCGACGGGCGCATCCACGACGTCTTCGCCTCGGCGTTCGCCGACGTCTCCCGCGAGTTCGAGGGCGTCTTCGCCACGCTGTTCCCCGGCGGGCAGGGGCGGCTGGTGCTCACCGACCCCGAGGACATGCTCACCACGGGCGTGGAGATCGAGGCGCGCCCGCCGGGCAAGAAGGTCAAGCGGCTCTCGCTGCTGTCCGGCGGCGAGCGCTCGCTCACCGCCGTCGCGCTGCTCGTGGCGATCTTCCGCGCCCGACCCTCGCCGTTCTACGTGCTCGACGAGGTCGAGGCCGCCCTCGACGACGTCAACCTGGGCCGGCTGCTCACCCTCGTCGAGCAGCTGCGGGCGACCTCGCAGCTCATCGTCATCACGCACCAGAAGCGCACGATGGAGATCGCTGACGCGCTCTACGGCGTGAGCATGCGCGGCGACGGCATCACCGGCGTCATCAGCCAGCGGTTGCGCGAGCCCGACCCCGTCTGACGCCGGGGCATGCCCGCCAGGCATGACGGCAGGCATTGGTCCCGCCGTGCGCGGCTCCCCGAGGCTGGGCACCGACGCACCCGGGAACCCAGGAGGACCCGTGACCGACCCGCTGCCCACCCGGACCCTCGGCGACCTGGCGGTGCCGGCCGTCGGCTTCGGCGCCATGGTGCTCAGCCCCGGCATGTACGGCGAGGTCGACGAGGAGCGGGCGCAGCAGGCGCTGACGGCGGCGCTGGACGCGGGGGCCACGTTCGTCGACACCAGCGACGGCTACGGACCCGACGGGCACAACGAGCGGCTGGTCGGCCGCGCCGTGCGGGAGCGGCGTGACGAGGTGGTCCTCGCGACGAAGTTCGGGTTCCGCATCCCCGAAGGGGCGCCGGCGCACCGCTTCCCGGTCGGCTACGCGTACGGCGAGCTGGCCGTCAACGCCGATCCCCGGCACGTGCGCGCCTACGCCGAGCAGAGCCTGCGCGAGCTGGCCACCGACCGGATCGACCTGTACTACCCGCACTTCCCCGACCCGCAGGTGCCGCTGGCCGACACCGTGGGCGCGGTCGCCGAGCTGGTCGACGCCGGGCTGGTGCGTCACCTGGGCCTGTCGAACGTCACCGCGGCGCAGGTGCGCGAGGCGCACGCGGTGCACCCGGTGGCGGCCGTGCAGACCGAGTGGTCGATGTGGCGCCCGGTCGACCCGGACCTGCTCGCCACCACCCGCGAGCTCGGCATCGGGATCGTGGCCTGGTCACCGCTGGGCGGCGGCTTCCTGACCGGCACCGTCACCGCGCTCGCCGACGGCGACTTCCGGCACAACGCGCCGCGCTTCTCCGGCGCGGCGCTGGCCCGCAACAACGACCGGTACGCGCCGGTCCGCGCCCTGGCCGCGGAGCTGGGGCTGGCGCCGGGCCAGCTCGCGCTGGCGTGGCTGCTGGCGCAGGACCCGCACGTGGTGCCCATCCCGGGGAGCCGGACGCCGGCGCACGTGGTCGAGAACGTCGAGGCCGCCCGCGTCGCCCTCGACGCGGGGACGCTGCGCCGCGTCGACGCCGCGCTGGCCGCCTTCGAGCCCGAGGGCGGCACCCTCCTCTGAACGGGCGTGGGGGGGGGGGGGGGGGGGGGGGGGGGGGGGGGGGGGGGGGGGGGGGGCGGGGGGCGGCGGGGGGGGGGGGGGGGGTCGGGGGCGGGCCG
>NZ_JBJGZA010000021.1:0-81021 GCF_054050255.1 Geodermatophilus sp. SYSU D00700
GCGCGTCCTCCCTCGCGGTGGGACGTGAGGGAGGACGCGCCACGATCAGGTCACCTGATCATCGCGCGGGCAGGCGCCGTCAGTCGTCGAGGTCGTCGACGTCGTCGGTGCCGCCGCGCGCCAACCAGGTCGCCAGCCGCTCGATCGGCACCTCGAAGTCCGGGTGCTGGTCCACGAAGGCCTGCAGCTGGTCGGCCAGCCAGGCGAGGGTCACCTGCTCCCCGCCCCGCCGGTCGGCCAGCTCCTCCAGGCCCCTGTCGGTGAAGTACACGTCGTGGAGTACCCGGTCAGTCGGCGAACGCCTGGGCGACGAGCTCCTTCTGCTCGACCTCGTGCACCTTCGCCGAGCCGACGGCGGGGCTGGCCGAGGCCCGGCGGCTGACCCGGCGCAGGGTCCGGCCGCCGAGGTGCTCGGGCAGGTTGAGCGCCATGAACGACCAGGCGCCCATGTTCGCCGGCTCCTCCTGCACCCAGACCAGGTCGGTCGCGTTCGGGTACCGGTCGAGGGCCTGCCGGACCTGCTCGCCGGGCAGCGGGTACAGCTGCTCGACGCGGACGACGGCGGTGTCGGCGCGTCCCTCGGCCTCGCGCTGCGCCAGGAGGTCGTAGGCGACCTTGCCGCTGCACAGCAGCACCCGGCGCACCGCGGCGTCGTCGAGCGGCTCGCCGCCGACACCCGGGTCGGGGAGCACCGGGCGGAAGCCCTCGTCGGTGAAGTCCGCGACCGGGCTGACCGCCGCCTTGGCCCGCAGCAGCGACTTCGGCGTGAACACGACCAGCGGCCGGTGCACGTCGGAGAGCGCCTGGCGGCGCAGCAGGTGGAAGTAGTTGCCCGGCGTCGTGCAGTTGGCGACGGTGATGTTGTTCTCCGCCGAGACCTGCAGGAAGCGCTCGATGCGGCCGCTGGAGTGGTCGGGGCCCTGGCCCTCGAGGCCGTGCGGCAGCAGCAGCACCACGCCCGAGCGCTGGCCCCACTTGGCCTCGCCGGAGCTGATGTACTCGTCGATGACCATCTGCGCGCCGTTGATGAAGTCGCCGAACTGCGCCTCCCAGAGCACCAGCGCCCTCGGGTTGGCCACCGAGTAGCCGTACTCGAAGCCCAGGGCGGCGTACTCGGACAGCAGCGAGTCGTAGACGAAGAACTTCGCCTGGTCCTCGGACAGGTGGGCCAGCGGGGTGTACTCGGCGGCGGTCTCCCGGTCGATGAGGACCGCGTGCCGCTGTACGAACGTGCCCCGGCGGGAGTCCTGGCCGGCCAGCCGCACCGGGATGCCCTGCATCAGCAGCGACCCGTAGGCGAGCAGCTCGCCCATCGCCCAGTCGATGCCGCCCTCGCTCACCATCGCCGCGCGCCGCTCGAGCATCCGCTTGAGCTTGGGGTGCACGGTGAACTCGGCGGGCAGGGACACGTGCGCGTCGCCGATCGCCTTCATCACCTCGGGGGTGATGGCGGTGGCGACGGCCGTCCCCTGCTCGCCGGGCTGGTCCATGACCGGCTGCGGCTTGGGGGTCTCGCTCGCGTCGTGCGTCTCGGCGAACGCCCGCTCCAGCTGGTCGCGGTAGTCCTTCAGGGCCTCCTCGGCCTCGGCGAGGGTGATGTCGCCGCGGCCGATGAGCGCCTCGGTGTAGAGCTTCCGGACCGAGCGCTTGCGGTCGATGATCTCGTACATCAGCGGCTGGGTCATCGACGGGTCGTCGCCCTCGTTGTGCCCGCGGCGGCGGTAGCAGACGAGGTCGATGACGACGTCCTTCTTGAACGCCTGCCGGTACTCGACCGCGAGCCGGGCCATGCGGACGCACGCCTCGGGGTCGTCGCCGTTGACGTGGAAGACCGGCGCGTTGACCATCCGCGCGACGTCGGTGGAGTACAGGCTCGAGCGCGACGCCGCCGGGCTGGTGGTGAAGCCGACCTGGTTGTTGATGACGACGTGCACGGTGCCGCCGGTGCGGTAGCCGCGCAGCTGCGACAGGTTCAGCGTCTCCTGCACCACGCCCTGGCCGGCGAAGGCGGCGTCGCCGTGCAGCAGCACCGGCAGGACGGTGAAGCCCTGCTCGCCCTTGTCGATCATGTCCTGCTTGGCGCGGACGACGCCCTCGAGGACGGGGTTGACCGTCTCCAGGTGCGAGGGGTTGCTGGCCAGCGAGACGGCGATCTCCGCACCCGGCGTGAACGGGTTCTCGAAGGTGCCCTCGGCGCCGAGGTGGTACTTGACGTCGCCGGAGCCCTGGACGGTGCCGGGGTCGATGTTGCCCTCGAACTCGCCGAAGATCTTGGCGTAGCTCTTGCCGAGCACGTTGGCCAGCACGTTGAGCCGGCCGCGGTGGGCCATGCCGATCGCGACCTCGTCGAGGCCGTGGTCGGTGCCGGCGATGAGCACCTCGTCGAGCAGCGGGATGACGGATTCGCCGCCCTCGAGGCTGAACCGCTTCTGGCCGACGTACTTGGTCTGCAGGAAGGTCTCGAAGGCCTCAGCGGCGTTGAGCCGGCCGAGGATGTGCTTCTGCTTCTCCCGGTCGGGCTGCTCGTGCTTGACCTCGATGCGCTGCTGGAGCCACTCGCGCTCCTCGGGGTCGGTGATGTGCATGTACTCCACGCCGACGGTGCGGCAGTAGGAGTTGCGCAGCACGCCGAGGATGTCGCGCAGCGGCATCACCTTCTCGCCGGCGAAGCCGCCGACGGGAAAGGTCCGGTCGAGGTCCCACAGCGTCAGGCCGTGCTGGAGGATGTCGAGGTCGGGGTGGCTGCGGACCTTGAACTCGAGCGGGTCGGTGTCGGCCATGAGGTGGCCGTTGCGCCGGTAGGACTCGATGACCTCGATGACCCGGGCTTCCTTGTCGATCTGCCCCTCGCGGCTGACCCGCACGTCGGGCATCCAGCGCACCGGCTCGTAGGGGATGCGCAGCGACCGGAAGACCTCGTCGTAGAAGCCGTCCTCGCCCAGCAGCAGCTGGTGCAGGCGGCGCAGGAAGTCGCCGGACTCGGCGCCCTGGATGATCCGGTGGTCGTAGGTCGAGGTCAGCGTGATGATCTTCGAGACGCCGAGCTCGGTCAGCGCCTCGGGGCTCATCCCCTGGAACTCGGCCGGGTACTCCATGGCCCCGACGCCGATGATCGCGCCCTGGCCGGCGGTCAGCCGCGGCACCGAGTGGACGGTGCCGATCGTGCCCGGGTTGGTCAGGCTGATCGTGGTGCCCGAGAAGTCCTCGAGGGTCAGCTTGCCGGCGCGGGCCCGGCGGATGACGTCCTCGTAGGCGCCCCAGAACTGGGCGAAGTCCATCTCCTCGGCGGCCTTGATCGAGGCGACGACCAGCGAGCGGGAGCCGTCGGCCTTGGGCAGGTCGATGGCCAGGCCGAAGTTGACGTGCTCGGGCTGCACGAGGGTCGGCTTGCCGTCGACCTCGGCGAAGGCGGCGTTCATGTTCGGGAAGTCGTCCAGCGCCCGGACCAGCGCGTAGCCGATCAGGTGGGTGAAGGAGACCTTGCCGCCGCGCGAGCGCTTGAGGTGGTTGTTGACGACGATGCGGTTGTCGGCCAGCAGCTTGGCCGGCACCGCGCGCACGCTCGTCGCCGTGGGCACGGTGAGCGAGGCGTTCATGTTCTTGACGACGCTGGCGGCGGCACCGCGCAGCGGCGTCCGCTTCGGCCCGTCGCCGGCGGGGGCCTTCGCCGGCTGCGGCGCGGCCGGGGCCGGGGCGGCCTTCGCCTTCTGCTCGGCGCGGTCGGCGGCGCGGTCGACGACGGTGTCCTCGGTGCGCTCGGGCACCGGGGTCGACCGGGTGGCGGGCGCTGCCGGGGCGGCCGCCGCGGGGGCGGAGGCGGCGGCGTCGGTGGCGGCCGGGCGCGCGGCGGGCTCGGCGCCGTTGCCCGCGGCCGGCGCGGGGGCCGGGGCCGGCTTCGGCGACGGGCTCGCGGGCGCGGTCGCCACGGCCTCGGCCGGGGCGGGCGCCTGCTCACGGTCGTCGCTCGCCGCGACCGGGCTGCCCGGCCGGTAGTCGGCGAAGAACTCGTGCCACGCCTGGTCCACGCTGGACGGGTCGGCGAGGAACTGCTGGTACATCTCCTCGACCAGCCACTCGTTGGTGCCGAAGCCCGCCACCGCCGAGGAGGTACCGGTGGAGGACGGCCGGGATGAGTTGTCGCGTGACACGGGGTCGAGTGCCTTCTTCGTCGTCGGTGGACGTCTCTGGACCGGGCGTTGACTCTACGCCGGTCGGTCCCGCCCGACCTGCCGTCCGGCTCGCGCGCCGGGCCTGCCCGGGGGATCCTCGCGCGCGGGCTCAGCTGCGGGCGCCGGCGGCCACGAGCAGGTCGACGAGCGCGTCGCGGGCACCGGCCTGACCTGCGTCGTCGCGCCGGTGGCGGGCGGCGGCGACCCGGCCGATGTCGAGGGCGCTCGCGCCGTCGGAGGTGGTCGCGTCGACGTCGGCCCCGGCGGCCAGCAGGAGGCGCACGACCTCGGGCGCGTCGCCGCCCGGTCCGGCGGCCACGGCCTCGTGCAGCGGCGTGCGGCCGGTGTCGGGGTCGCGGCGGTCGACGCGGGCGCCGGCGTCGAGCAGCACGCGCACCAGGTCGGGCCGGCGCACCGCCGCGGCCGCGGCCAGCGCCCCGCCGTCGGGGTCGGCCCCGCGGTCGAGCAGCAGCCGCAGGGTGCCGGCCGCCCCACCGGCCGCGGCCACGGTGAGCAGGTCCAGCCCGGTGCCCGGGTCGGTGAGCGGCGCGCCGCCGTCGAGCTCGCCGGCCAGCCGGCCGACGTCGTCGAGGTAGGCGGCGGCGGGGGCGTCGACCGGGGCGCCGAGCTCGTCGAGGACCGGCACCAGCCCGGAGGCGTGCTCGACGGCGACGTGCAACGGCGTGCGGCCGGACTCGGTGCGCGCCCCGAGGTCGGCGCCGGCCGCGGCGAGCTCGCGGACGACGTCCTCGCGGCCGGCCGCCACGGCCAGGTGCAGGGGCGTCCAGCCGCTCTCGCCGGCCTGCTCCACGGTCCCGGCGAGCAGCCGCGGCGCGTCGGTGACGGCGGCGCGCACGGCCTCGACGTCGCCGGTCTGCACCAGGCGTGCGAGTCGCTGCACCGTCATGCGGGTGGTCATGCAGGGGTCCCTCGTCCTCGGTGTGGGGTGCGCGCCGGCCGGGGCTCAGACGACGTCGCGGCGGACGGCCAGCAGGGTGCCCAGCAGCGCCGCGACCAGGCCGTAGCCGAGCAGCAGCAGGCCGCCCTGCCACGGGTCGAGCAGCTCGGGCGCCTGGAAGTCCGACGTGACGGCCTGCACCGCGCCGCCGGGCAGCCACTTGTAGGCGCCCTGGATCGCGCCGATCGAGGAGATGATCGGCTCGACGACGTAGAGGTACACCAGCGAGCCGACGATGGCGCCGACCTGGTTGCGCAGCAGCGCGCCCACGCCGACGCCGATCACGGCGAACACGACCAGCACCAGGCCCGCGGTGCCCAGCGTGCGCAGGTTGTCCCCGTCCAGCGACGGCGCCGCCCCGCGCGCGCCGGCGTAGAGCAGCACGACGACGACGACGACGGCGAGCACCAGCAGCGCGACCGGCACCGCCGCGGCGGCGTAGGCCAGCAGCTTGGCGGCGACGACGCGGCCGCGGCGCGGGGTGGTGAGGAAGGTCGGCGTCGCCGTCCGGTGCCGGTACTCCTGGGTCATCCCGATGATCCCGAGGATGAGCAGGAAGACGCTGGCGTTGGCCGCGACGGAGAACACGACCTCCTCGTACTGCGGCGTCCCCACCGGCGGCAGGCCCGGCTGACCGCCGTCCGGCTCGGCGCCGGCCAGGCCGGTGAACAGCGCGGCGAACCCGCCGGCCATCACGCACGCGCCGATGACCAGGCCGATCCAGACGCGGGTGGTGACCAGCTTGGTCCACTCGGCGCGGACGAGCGCGCTCATCGGGCCGCTCCCTCGGTCGTGTACTGCGCGGGCCCGGCGGGGGAGCCGGCCGCGAACTGCTCCTGGCCGGCGGTGAGCCGGAAGTAGAGGTCCTCGAGGCCGGTGGTCTCGGCGCGCAGCTCGTGCAGCTCCACCCGCGCGGCGAAGGCCCGCGCGCCGACCTCGGCCGGGGTCGCGCCCTCGACGGTGACCAGGCCGTCGTCGCTGCGGGTGGCCGCCAGCCCCTCGGCGGCGAGCACCGCGGCCAGCCGGTCGGCCTCCGGGCTGCGCGCGAGCACGGTCCCCGCGCCCTGGGCGCCCGAGCGCAGCTCGGCGATCGAGCCCTGCCGCACCAGCCGGCCGGCGCCGACGATGACGACGCGGTCGGCGGTCTGCTCCATCTCGGCGAGCAGGTGGCTCGACACCAGGACGGTGCGGCCCTCGTCGTGGGCGAGGTGCCGCAGGAAGCCGCGCAGCCAGAGGATCCCCTCGGGGTCCAGGCCGTTGGCCGGCTCGTCGAGCACCAGCACGGGCGGGTCGCCGAGCAGCGCGGTGGCCAGCGCCAGCCGCTGCCGCATGCCCAGCGAGTAGCCGCCCGCCCGGCGCCGTCCCGCCGTCGCGAGCCCCACCCGCTCGAGGACCTCGTCGGCGCGGGCGACCGGGATCCCGGCGGCGCGGCAGTAGACGCGCAGGTGGTCGCGGCCGGAGCGGGCCGGGTGGAAGGCGGTCTCGAGGACCGCGCCCACGGTGCGCACCGGCTCGCGCAGCGCCGCGTAGGGGACGCCGTCGAAGGTGGCGGTGCCGGTGTCGGGGGTGATCAGGCCGAGGACCATCCGCAGCGTCGTCGTCTTGCCCGCGCCGTTGGGGCCGAGGAAGCCGGTGACCGAGCCGGGCTCCACGGTGAACCCGAGGTCGGAGACGGCGCGCACCGTGCCGAAGGTCTTGGTCAGGCCGGACACCTCGATCCGCACGGGTCGGGGTCCTGCGGTGGTGCCGCTGGCCATCGGTCCTCCTCGTCGCGCCCTGCCGCCGTCCGCACCCCCGTGCCCCGTCATCCAAGCGCACCGCCCGCCGCCGACCGAGGCCCGCGGCCTCCGGCGTGCCGCCCGACGCCCGCCGGCCACCCGGCGTCCACCCGCCGTTCGCCGCGCTCGTGACCACGGGCACACGCGCCCGCCGTCCGGTCACTACAGTGCGCTGCCGTGAGCGGCTGTCGGGCGGGAACGGTCTCCGGCGCCCCCGCCGGCCGGACGACGGGCTGAGCCGGGGCAGGTCGCCGTGCACCCCGCCGGACCCGACCCCGAGCCGATCCCGCCCGATCCCGACGTCCGGGAGGCGCTGGAGCGGCTGCTGCTCGGTGGCCCGCGCCGGCTGACCCGGCTCGAGGTCGCCGCGGCGGCCGGCATGCCCCCCGAGCGCACCCAGCGGCTGTGGCGGGCGCTGGGCTTCCCCGACGTCGCCGACGATGACCCCGCCTTCACCCTCGCCGACGTCGGGGCCCTGGCCACGGTGTCGGAGCTGATCGACTCCGGCTTCGTCGACCGCGGCAGCGAGGCGTCCATCGCCCGCGCCACCGGCCAGGCGCTGTCCCGGCTGGCCGACTGGCAGACCGACCTGCTCGCCGACGCGCTCGTCCGCCGGGCCCGGGAGCAGGCCCCCGGGACGCCGGTCGACGTCGTGGCCACCGCCGAGGCGCTGATCCCGCTGCTGAGCCGCACCCAGGACTACGTGTGGCGGCGCCACCTCGCCGCGAACGTCGACCGGGCGCTGTCCTCCGAGACGCCGGGGGACCGGCGTGAGCTGGCCGTGGGCTTCGCCGACCTGGTCGGCTACACGTCCCGCTCGCGCGGCATGGGCGGCCGCGAGCTCGGCGCGATGGTCGAGGCCTTCGAGGCGACGGCGACCGAGGTGATCGCCCGCTCGCGCGGCCGGGTGGTCAAGACCGTCGGCGACGGGGTCCTCTTCACCGCCGCCTCCGCCGTCGACGCCGTCGAGATCGGGCTGCGGCTGCCCACCGCCTGGGACGCCGGGGACCGCCCGCCGCTGCGCGTGGGCGCCGCCTACGGGGCGGTGCTCACCCGCCTGGGCGACGTCTACTCGCCGGTGGTCAACCTCGCCAGCCGGCTCACGTCGATCGCCCCGGCCGGGGCGTTGCTGGTCGACCGGGTGCTCGCCGGGCACGTGCGCGGCCTACCGCAGTACCGGGTGCGGCCCATGGAGCCGGTGGCGGTGCGCGGCTACGAGTCGGTGCAGCCCTGGCGGGTCAGCCGGCAGGCGGCGGGGGAGCCCGACGCGGCCCCGTGCGAGGGGAACCCGCACGACGGCTGACCCCGCCCGCGCTACCGTGGGCGCGTGCTGTGACTCCCGGAACCGGCAGCGCCGCTGCCGACGGCGTCCTCGATCCGACCGTCCTCCCGGGAGCACCCCCATGAGCGCCACCCTCGTCGCGCGCGGCCTGGCCGCCGGCCACGGCGCGCGCGTCCTGTTCTCCGGCCTCGACCTCGTCGTCGCCCCCGGCGACGTCGTCGGGCTGGTCGGCGTCAACGGCGCCGGCAAGTCCACGCTGCTGCGCACGCTGGCCGGTGAGCTGCCGGCCGAGTCCGGCGCGGTCACCCTCAGCCCGCCCACGGCGACCGTCGGGCACCTGCCGCAGGAGCGGGACCGCCGCGAAGGCGAGACGGTGGCCGCCGCGCTCGCCCGCCGCACCGGCGTCGCCGCCGCCCAGGCCGCTCTCGACGCCGCCACCGCCGACCTCGCCGACGGCCGTCCCGGCACCGACGACGCCTACGGCGAGGCGCTCGAGCGCTGGCTGGCCCTGGGCGGCGCCGACCTCGACGAGCGCCTCGAGCAGGTGCTGGCCGAGGTGGCGCCGGGTGTCGCGCCCGACGCTCCGATGCCCGGGCTCTCCGGCGGGCAGGCGGCCCGGGTCGGGCTGGCCGCGCTGCTGCTGTCCCGCTACGACCTGCTGCTGCTCGACGAGCCCACCAACGACCTGGACCTGGCCGGGCTCGACCAGCTCGAGCGGTTCGTCGGCGGCAACCGCGCCGGCATCGTGGTGGTCAGCCACGACCGCGAGTTCCTCGCCCGCACCGTCACCCGGGTGGTCGAGCTCGACCTGGCCCAGCAGCTGGTGCGGGTGCACGACGGCGGCTACGAGAGCTACCTCGTCGAGCGCGAGGTCGCCCGCCGGCACGCGCGCGAGGAGTACGAGGAGTACGCCGGGACGAAGGCCGAACTCGAGGCGCGGGCGCGCATGCAGCGCAACTGGCTGGCCAAGGGCGTGCGGGACGCGGTCAAGAAGCAGAAGGACCCCGACAAGTTCATCAAGGCCCACAACCGGGCCACGGCCGAGAAGCAGGGGGCCAAGGCCAAGCAGACCGAGCGGCGGATCGAGCGGCTGGAGGTCGTCGAGGAGCCCCGCAAGGAGTGGGAGCTGCGGATGAGCATCGCCGCGGCACCGCGCGCCGGGGCCGTCGTCGCCACGCTGCGCAACGCCGTCGTCCACCGGGGGGACTTCACCCTCGGGCCGGTGGGTCTGCAGGTCGACTGGGGCGACCGGGTGGCGATCACCGGACCGAACGGCTCGGGCAAGACGACCCTGCTCGGCGCGCTGCTGGGCCGGGTGCCGCTCGCGTCGGGCAGCGCCTCCCTCGGGCCGGCGGTGCGGCTGGGCGAGGTCGACCAGGCGCGCGGGCTCTTCGTCGGCGAGCGGCTGCTGCTGGAGGCCTTCGGCGCCGAGGTGCCCGACTGGCCCACCGCCGACGTGCGCACCCTGCTGGCGAAGTTCGGCCTCACCGCCGAGCACGTGACCCGCCCGGCCACCACGCTGTCGCCGGGGGAGCGCACCCGCGCCGCGCTGGCCCTGCTGCAGGCGCGCGGGGTCAACGTGCTGGTGCTCGACGAGCCGACCAACCACCTGGACCTGCCGGCCATCGAGCAGCTGGAGTCGGCGCTGGCCGCCTACCCCGGCACCCTGCTGCTGGTCACCCACGACCGCCGCATGCTCGAGGCGGTGGCGGTGACCCGGCGGTTCGCCGTCGACGCCGGCCGGGTCACGGAGGTCTGAGCCCTCAGGAGCCCACGCCGGCCGGTTCGGCGACGCCGGCGAGGACCCGGGCCAGCTCGCCGGGGACCGACAGCGCCGCCATGTGCGCCGAGGGCAGCCGCACCAGCCGCCCGGCCTGCGCGCCCATCGCCTCCTGCGCCGGGACCGGGATGCAGTTGTCGGACTCCTGGGCGCACACCACGTAGGTCGTCGGATGACCGCGTTCCGGAGCGGTGCTCGGCGCCGTGAACGCCGCGACCGACTGCAGGACGAGCCGGTCGCGGAACGCTGCTGCCTGCTCGCTGGACAGGTCGGCGCACAGCGCCTCGCGGACGGTGTCGACGTCGCGGGTCACGGCCAGCGAGCCGTCGTCGCGCGGCTCGACCCACGCCGGGAGCGCGTCCCCGCCCGCGAGGTCCAGCAGCGACTGGCCACGCTGAGGCCAGAAGGCGGCGACGTAGACGCTGTGGCGTACCCGGGGGTCGTCGGCCAGCTCGGTGATGACCATGCCGCCGTAGGAGTGCCCGACCAGCACCACCGGCTCGTCGATCCCGTCGAGGGCCTGCCGGACGCGGTCGGCGTCGGCGCGCAGGTCACCCAGCGTCCGCGGATCGGTGCCGGCGCTGGGCAGCTGGTCGACCACGGTCACCCGGTGGCCGAGGTCCCTCAGGTGGCGGGCGACGTCGTCCCACACCCAGCCGCCGCCCCAGGCACCGTGCACGAGGAGGAAGGAAGCCATCCCCGGAGGGTCCGCCGGTCCCTCCGGCACCGGGGGTCGTCCGGGCGCGGGCGGTCGCAGGCCGGGCGTGGCGCGACCCCGTGCTCGCGGGTCCTGACCGCCGGGAGTCCCGGCCCCCTCCGACAGCCGGCGGGCTCCTCAGCTGAGTCGGAGGACCTCCCTGCCCCCCACCGCTCGCGGGCTCGTGGCGGGCCCCTGCAGGGAGGCCGGGAGACGGAACCGGACTCAGCTCAGGTCCTGGCCGAGCGCCTCGTCGAGGCCGACGGTGGCCATGCCGGCCCAGGTCTCGTCGACGTGGTGGGCGAGCACCATCAGGTCGCGCAGGTTCCCCTCGCGGTCGCGGACGTGGTCGCGCAGCAGCGCCTCGCCGGTGAACCCCAGGTCGGTGAACAGGGCGAGCGCTGCGCCCTGCTCGGCGACCACCTCCACGACCAGCTTGGCCAGCCCGTCGCCGACCGCCGTCACCAGCGCCTGCCGGGCCAGCCGCCGGCCCAGGCCGGAGCCGCGCCGGGTGGGGGAGACGACCAGTCGCACCTCGCCGACGTGCGCCGACCAGCCCGGCAGCGGCCGCACGGCGACGTAGCCCGCGACCTCGTCCCCGTCGACGGCGACGAAGCGCCGCCCGCCGCCGGAGCCGTTCGCCCACGACCGGACGACGGCGGGGTCGGTGACCTCCTCCTCGATGAAGGTCAGGTCGCCCTCGGGCAGGTCCCGGAAGAAGCGCAGCAGCGCGTCGGCGTGCTCGGGGCGCAGGTCGACGACGTCCACGCTCATCCCTCCTGCCCGGCCGCCCGGGCGGGCGCGCTCTCCTCGCTGCGCGTGCGCAGGAAGCCGATGATCTCCGGCACCGTGGTCTTCGCCGCCGTCCGGCCGACCACCAGGCCCATGTGGCCGGCGGCCAGCCGCAGCTCGTGCTTGTCCTCGGAGCCCACCAGGTCGATCAAGGGCGCGGTGGCCGCCGGCGGGACGATGTGGTCGCGGTCGGCGCGGACCGTGAGGAACGGCAGCCGGATGTCGGACAGGTGCACCCGGTCCCCGCCCACGGTCAGCCGGTCGGTGACCATGCCGTTGTCCCGCACGAGCATCTGCACCGTCTCCCGCGCGGCCGCGCCGGGGAACGGGATGTGGTCGTCGGACCAGCCGGTCATCGCCTGGTAGGCCGACACGTACTCGTCGCTCCAGAGCCGCTCCCACAGGGTCACGTAGCGGGTGACCTCGGCGGTCGGGGTGAGGGTCTTGAAGCCCTGGACGACGACCCGCGGCGGCACGTTGCCGTTCTCGTCGACGACGTCGTCGACCTCCAGCCCGCCGCGGAAGACGTCGGCCATCGGGCCCATCTCGGTGAAGTCCACCGGGGTGGCGAGCACCGTCAGGCTGCGCACCGGGGCGTCGGGGTGGTGGGCGGCGTAGAGCAGCGAGAGGTCGCCGCCGAAGCAGTAGCCGAAGAGGTTGACCTCGTCGGCGCCGGAGATCTCCAGCACCCGGTCGACGGCCGCGGGGATGTAGTCGTCGACGTAGTCCTCGAGCCGGTTCTGCGCGTCGCGCTCGTCGGGCTCGCCCCAGTCGACCATGTACACGTCGAAGCCGGCGTCGAGCAGTTGCTCGATGAACGAGTTGCCCGGCGTGAGGTCGAGGATGTAGCTACGGCTGACCAGGCTGAAGACGACCAGCAGCGGCGGCGAGTACCGCACCCGGTCGCTGCGGTAGTGCCACAGCTGGGTGCGGCCGCGCTCCCAGACGACGTCCTTGGGCGTCAGCCCGACACCGGGGCGGTCGACGCCGGTGACGAGCTTGATGCCGTTACGCGCGCGGAGGGCGTTGCGCTCGACGTCGCGCCGGACGCGGTCGAGGACCGCCTGCGGACTCGGCACCGTGGCCATCGGGTCCCTCCTGGATCGGGTCGGGGATCGCGGCGGTGGCCCGCCGCTGGGTCTCCAGCTGCACGGTCAGGCGCCGCACCTCGCGGTCGAGGGCGCCGATCTGGGCCCGCAGCCGGGCGAGGTCGCTGCCGGCGGGCAGGTTGACCAGGTGCCAGGCGCGGGCGGACAGGCCACGCGCGGTGTCCCGGGCCAGGTTCTGCGCCCGCCGCAGCAGGGTCACGCCGGTGGCGAAGCCGGGCGTGCGCACGAGGCTCTCCGCGTGCGGGGTCACCCGGCGCTCCGCGGCGTCGAACGCCTGCCGCCACAGGGGCGGCCCCGGCTGGCTGCCCGGGGTCCCGGCTGGTGTCATGGCCGGCCTCCTCTCGTCCGCGGGTGCCCTACCCGCCCGCCGGGTGGCCTACCACACCCCCGGCTACCGTCCCGGGGACGGGAGCAGCAGCGAGAGGGGAGAGCGGCGTGGCGGACAGGACGATCCTGGACATGTTCCGGCTCGACGGCCGGGTGGCGATCGTGACGGGGGCCTCGTCGGGGCTGGGCGTGGTGTTCGCCCGGGCGTTGGCCCAGGCCGGTGCCGACGTCGCGCTCGGCGCCCGGCGCGAGGACCGGATGGCCGCCACGAAGGAGGCGGTCGAGGCGGCGGGCCGGCGGGCGATCACCGTGCGCACCGACGTGGCGGAGGTGGAGGACTGCCAGGCGCTGGTCGACGCCACCATGGCGGAGTTCGGCCGGGTCGACGTGCTGGTCAACAACGCCGGCATCGGCACCGCCGCGCCGGCCACCCGGGAGAAGCCCGAGGAGTTCCGCGCGGTCATCGACGTGAACCTCAACGGCTGCTACTGGATGGCGCAGGCCTGCGGCCGGGTGATGAAGCCGGGCAGCTCCATCGTGAACATCTCCAGCGTCCTCGGGCTGACCACCGCGGGACTGCCGCAGGCCGCCTACGCCGCCAGCAAGGCCGGGCTGATCGGCCTGACGCGCGACCTCGCCCAGCAGTGGACCGGCCGCAAGGGCATCCGGGTCAACGCGCTGGCGCCGGGCTTCTTCGCCTCGGAGATGACCGACCAGTACCCGGAGGGCTACCTCGACCAGCAGATGGGCCGGGTCCTCGCCGGCCGCGCCGGCGACCCGATGGAGCTGGCCGCGGCCCTGGTCTTCCTCGTCAGCGACGCCGGCGGCTACGTCACCGGGACGACGATCCCGGTGGAGGGCGGGATGCTCACCAGCTGAGCCCGGCATCCCGGGGCCCCGCCGTCGCGGCGGGGCCCCGGGTGCGGCTCAGCCCCGCTCGACCCGGTCGACCAGCGCGGCGATCCGGTCGACCAGCTGCGGCCACACCTCGCGCGGCAGGTCGTGGCCCATGCCCTCGACCACCAGCAGCTCGGCGCCGGGGATCGCCGCCGCCGTCGCCCGGCCGCCGGACACGTTCACCAGCGCGTCCTCGGCGCCGTGCACCACGAGGGTGGGGACGGCGACCCGCGCGAGGTCGGCGGTGCGGTCGGGGCTGGCCAGGATCGCGGCGAGCTGGCGGGCCACCCCCGCCGGGTTGTACGCCCGGTCGAACGACAGCCCGGCCCGCTCCCGCAGCCCGGACTCGTCGAACTCGAAGCCGGGGGAGCCGATGACGCGGTAGGTGTCGACCGCGCGCTGCACGGCGCTCTCCCGGTCGGTCGCCGGCGGGGCGAGCAGCACGCCGAGCGCGGCCTCGGCCGGTGCGCCGACCGCGGGGTCGCCGGTCGTCGACATGATCGAGGTCAGGCTGCGCACCCGGTCCGGGTGCCGGGTGGCCAGGGACTGGGCGATCATCCCGCCCATCGAGGCGCCGACGACGTGCGCGCTGTCCAGCCCGAGGGCGTCGAGGAGTCCGGCGGTGTCCTCGGCCATGTCGGCCAGGCGGTAGGCGACGCGCGAGTGGTCCCCGCCCATGACGGCGAGCACGTCGGGCGCGCCGGCGGCGTCCAGGTGGGTGGACAGCCCGATGTCGCGGTTGTCGAAGCGGACGACGTACAGGCCGCGGTCGGCCAGCATCCGGCAGAAGTCGTCGGGCCAGCCGATCATCTGCGTGGCCAGGCCCATGACCAGCAGCAGCGGTGTGTCCTCGGGCGAGCCGAAGGTCTCGTAGGCCAGCTCGACGTCGCCGGCGCGGGTGGTCTGCACCCCGGTGTGCTCCATGGCACGCACGCTAACCGGGCGCCCTCAGCGCAGCTGGAGCCGGATCAGGGACAGGCCCGACCGGCTGATCGCGTCCTGCAGCTCCTCGAGCGTCGGCGTGCGGCCCACGGTGATCCGGATGCCCATCCGGCGCTGCGCGGCCCGCCAGCCCATCTCCTCGATGAGCCGCCGGTAGACGGCGGCCACCGTTGCCGGATCGGTCACGAGCTCCGCGTGGGCCGGACGACGCCGCCCGCGGAAGGTCACCTCGATCTCGGCGCCCCCCGCGCAGTTGTGGCGCCAGCCGCTGTTGGTGAAGACGGTCGGGACGCCGTCGACGAGGTGGTAGCCGGCCGGGACGTCGTAACGCCGGCCGGTGCGCCGACCGGTGAGGTGGAGGACGAGCAGCTGGCCGCCGGCCCGGCCGCGGCGCACGAGGCGCCGCACGACGGGGTTGACCAGGCTCATGAGCGCGGTCGGGGGATGGCGGCGCTCGACTGCGTGCTGCTGGCTCAGGACGGCCTCCTCGATCGGCCCGGGTGAGTCCGCCCAGGATCGTCCCCTTGCGGGCGCCGGGCGACCAGGGACCCCCGGCCGCGGAGCCGCGGGCGAGTGCGGTGATGGCTACGCTGCGCCGCTACGTCCGACCGACCGGGAGCAGGTGGCGCTGTGGCGAGCGAGGCATCCGAGACCGAGGCCAGGGAGTTCGCCGCCGGGCTGCGGTCGCTGCTCGAGTGGCTGCACGTCCCGGGCCAGGGAGCGGGCAACGAGGTCGTCGCGCTCGTGCAGGAGACGCTCGGACCGGCCGGTCTGCAGGAGTCGGTGGTCGCGCGGGAGCTGGCGGCCTTCGAGCACGTCAACCTGCAGACCGCACTCGACGCCTGGGCCGCGGCCGACGGACGCACCGTGGAGGTGCGCGGCGTCGTGCTCCCGCCGCACTTCGGCGGGATCGACCTGCAGCAGCTGATGACCGGCGAGGGGCTGCCGCCGGTCCGGCTGAGCGCGCCCTCGGTGGTCGACCTGCCGAACGGTCCGGGGTCCACGCTCGCCTGCCTGCGGCTGGCCCTGGTGCTGGTCAGCGACGACGCCGGCCGCTACGTGCTGCTGGTGCAGGGGCCCAGGGAGCACGAGCAGCCGACGCTGCGCGTCGAGGTCGCCGGGCTGCCGGTGCAGCGGGCGCAGGGTGTGCTCGCCGAGCTCGACCGGCTGCGCCGGGAGCTGAACGTGTACCGCGGCCGGCTGGTCGAGGTCACTCCCGGGCCGATGGGCCAGGTCGTGCTGACCTTCCTCGACCCGCCGGACCTGCAGCGCGACGACGTCGTGCTGCCCGCCGCCGTCCTCGACCGGGTCGAGCGGCACTCCCTGGGCGTCGCCGGGCACCGCGCGGGCCTGCGGGCCGCCGGCCAGCACCTCAAGCGCGGCCTGCTGCTCTACGGGCCGCCGGGCACCGGCAAGACGCACACCGTGCGCTACCTGCTCGGCCGGATGGACGACTACACCCGGCTGCTGCTCACGGGCCGCTCGCTCGGCGTGGTCGGCTCGGTCACCGAGCTGGCCCGCGACCTGCAGCCGGCCGTGGTGGTGCTCGAGGACGTCGACCTCGTCGCCATGGACCGGTCCTTCGGCCCCGGCGGCAGCCCCGTGCTCTTCGACCTGCTCGACGCCATGGACGGCGCGGCTCCCGACGCCGACCTGCTGTTCGTCCTGACCACCAACCGGGCCGACCTGCTCGAGCCGGCGCTCGCTGCCCGGCCCGGCCGCATCGACGTCGCGGTGGACGTCGACCTCCCGGACGCCGCGGCCCGCCGCCGGCTGCTGGAGCTGTACGGCCGCGACGTGCCGCTGCGGCTGGCGGAGGACGACGTGGCGCGTGCCGTCGAGCGCACCGAGGGCGTGACCGCCTCGTTCCTCAAGGAGCTGCTGCGCCGCGCGGTCCTGGAGGCGCTGCACGAGCAGGACCCGGTGGTCGAGGTCACCGCCGCGCACGTCGACCGCGCGCTCGACGACCTGCTCGACTCCACCCAGCAGGTCACCCGCACGCTGCTCGGCGTGGGCGGCGGGCCGGAGGTCGCGGACGGCGACGTCGACGGTGACGGCTACGGCGTGCCCGGCCCGGCGCCCGCGGTGGTGGTGACGGGCTCGTACGTCCCCTACCGCCCGCACTGACCTCCCCCGAGGGCGGTCGAGGAGGCACGGGGTCAGCGGGACCGCCTGGCGGCCCTGCGCTCGGCCTTGAGCCGGGCCTCGCGGGCCCGGGTCTCGATCGCCTCGCGGGTGTCCCGGCCGTCCGTGCGGCCGAGGAACCAGCGCAGCAGCCGCGCGAGAGCGAGTTCGGCTCCGGCGTGGTTGCCCGTCCCGCCCTGGGACTCCTCGCCGAGGAAGCTCGGGTCGGGGGCGTGCCAGGGGTCCTGGCGGGGGTCGGGGCGGGGCATCGCGGTCCTCCCTGGATGGACGACGTCCGCGGTGGTCACCGCGTACCCGTCGTCATCGGCCGCCGGCCCGTCGACTCGAGGCGAGCGCTCCGCCGGGACGAGGAAGGTCCCGTCGGTGGCCGTCTCCGGGCGGCCGGCGCGGCCTCGTGCGTCGTGGTCCGGGACCGGCGACCGCTGACCCCGGCTCCGGCGCGTCGTCGTCCCGGAGCGCACGGAGCAGTTCCGGATCCTCCCCGGGGCCGCTACCGTCCGTCGGGCCACCGCGACCGGGTGGCGCGGGCACGGGGGCCGGCGTGGTGGGGGAGCTCGTGGGCATCACCGGTGACGACTCGTGCGGGCAGTGAGCCGACGGGCACTGCTGAGCTGGGCGGGGGCCTCCGTGCTCGCCGCCACCGGCTGCAGTATCGGAGTGCGGTCCTTCACGACGGCGACGGAGAGCGCGCCCGCGCCCGCCATCACCCCGGCTCCACCGCCTCCCGGACCCCCGCCGGCTCCGGTCCCCGCGGTGCGGCTGATCGGCGACGGGTCGACGGCCGACACCGGACCGCAGCCCCACCAGCCCGTCCCGCGGCGGCTGCTGCCCGGCGAGCGTCCGCCCCAGTTCGTCGTCTTCTCCTGGGACGGCGCGGCCAACCTGTCCTCGGGTCAGTTCCCCCGGTTCCGGCGGCTGGCGCAGGAGATCCACGCCTCGATGACCTTCTTCCTCACCGGGCTGTACGCGCTGCCGGTCGACCACCGGATGCAGTACGCCCCGCCGCGGCACCCGGTCGGCTCCTCCGACATCGGGTTCCTGTCGACCCAGGAGGTGCTCGACACCATGGCCGAGGTCCGCCTCGCCTGGCTGGACGGGCACGAGATCGGTACCCACTTCAACGGCCACTTCTGCGGTGAGACCGGCGTCCGGTCGTGGTCCCCGGAGGACTGGACCAGCGAGATCACCCAGGCCAAGCGGTTCGTGCAGACCTGGAAGACCACCACCGGCCGCAGCGACCTGCCGCCGCTCCCCTTCGACTACGACGTCGAGCTGATCGGGGGCCGTACCCCGTGCCTCGAGGGCCAGGACGGACTGCTCCCGGCCGCTGCCGCGCTGGGGTGGAGGTACGACGCCAGCTCACCCGGCGGGCAGCAGGTCTGGCCCGGGAGGAAGCTCGGTCTCTGGGACTTCCCGCTGCCGTCGGTGCCCTTCCCGAGCAGCGATCCGGGCTCGAGCGGCGGCGCGCTCGCCATGGACTACAACTTCATGTACCGGCAGTCCCGGGGCGACGTGTCCGGTGACCCGGCGATGTACGACGCCTGGCGGCAGCAGGCCCGGGACGCCTACCTGGCCGGGTTCGAGCGCGCGTACACGACCAACCGCGCGCCGTTCTTCGTCGGCAACCACTTCGAGCAGTGGAACGGCGGGATCTACATGGACGCCGTGGAGGACACCCTGCGGGCCATCGCCGGCCGGCCCGAGGTGCGGCTGGTGTCCTTCCGTCAACTGGTGGCCTGGCTGGACGCGCAGGACCCCGCCGTCCTCGACCGGTTGCGGACCCTGCCGGTGGGCACGGCCCCGGCCGGCGGCTGGGAGTCCTTCCTGGCCTGACCCGTCCGGCGGCACCGCGCCGCGGACACGACGGAGGCCCCGCAGCGACTCGCTGCGGGGCCTCCGACCCGGTGTGCCCCCGGCAGGATTCGAACCTGCGCACCCGCCTCCGGAGGGCGGTGCTCTATCCCCTGAGCTACGGGGGCTCGGGGCAGGGGAGAAGTTACCAGCCGTCCCCGGCCACCCCGACGCCGGGAGTCAGGGCGCCGGCAGCGGCGTCCCGCCCCGCGCGGTGAGCATGTCGACCATCGTCGTCACCTCGGCGCTCTGCGTGTCGGCGATGGAGCGGGCCAGTCTCCGCACGGCGGGCTCGGCGGCGTTCTCCGCCGCGTACTGCGCCATGTCGAAGCCGCCCTGGTGGTGACGGGTCATCAGCCGCAGGAACTCCACGTCGAACGCCGTCCCGGTCAGGGACCGCAGCTGCGCCAGCTCCGCCTCGGTGGCCATCCCGGGCATCACCGCGCCGTCGGCCCCTGACGCGCCGTGACCGGCGTGCTCCCCACCCATCCAGGCCATGTGGTCGCCGCCGGAGCGCGACAGCCCCCACAGCGACAGCCAGCCCTCCATCCGGCCGGCCTGGTTGGTCTGCGTGCTGGAGATGTCGAAGGCGAGCCGGCGGACCTCGGGGTCGGTGCTCCGCTCGAGCGCCAGGTTGGCCATCTCGACGCCCTGCCGGTGGTGCACCGCCATGTCCCGGGAGAACCCGGCGTCGACCGAGTCGGCCGTCGGCGTCTCCTCCTGGCCGATGCCCAGCCCCACCGCCAGCGCCCCGCCGAGGGCCACCAGCGCGACGGCGATGACGGCCAGCAGGACGGCGCGCAGGCCGCGGCGGCCCGGGGCCGGGGCGTCCTGGTCCGGGCGGACGGCGGTGGCGGTCATCGCGGCCTCACTCCGTGCTGGTCCCGTCGGCCGCCGCGGTCGGCGTGGTCGGGGCGTCGGTGGTCATGGCGTCGGTGCCGCGGCTGCCCTCGCCGGTGACGAGCGGGTCGGCGACGAAGTCGGGGTTCTCGCAGCTGGCGCCGATCTCCGGGTAGGCGCCCTCGACCTCGCCGTTGAAGGTGAGGAAGTCGGCGAACTGCTCGATCCGCGGGTCGTCGGCCGAGTCCACCTTGAGCTGGTGGTTCCACGACTGCAGGCTCACCGCGGCGTCCAGGCCGGCGTAGGGCGACAGCAGCCGGCCGGAGATGCCGTCGACCAGCCCCTCGAGCCGCGTGACGTCGTCGTCGGAGAGCCGCTCCGGGTCGTAGGCGATCCAGACGGCGCCGTGCTCGAGGGAGTGCACGGCGTTCTCGTGCCGGATGTCGGCGTCGTAGACGGTGCCGGTGCAGTCGGCCCACTCGCCGTCGTGCGGCCCGCCGACCGGCGGCGACTGCTCGTACTGCACCGGGGTGGTCACGTGCTCCTGGCCGGCGGCGTAGTCGAAGCTCTCGATGCCCGCGATCTCGTCGATCGAGTCGATGCGCGCCTCGTCGGCCTCGCGCACCTGCAGGACGGCGTAGGTGATCGCCGCGGCGGCGAAGACCACGACGGCGACCGCGGCGGCGATCAGGCCCCACGGCCGCTGCTGGGTGACCACCTGCGTCGGCGGCCGGGTGCGCCCACGCCCGCCGGTGCCGCGGTTCGGCGTCCTGCCCGTCGAGGCGGGGCGCGCGCCGGAGCCGCCCCTGCCCGTCCCGCCGCCGGAGCGGGTCGCCCCGCCTCCGGCGCGGCCGGAATCGGGCTTGCGGTCCTTGGCCACGTGCTCTCCTCGGTGATCGTCGAGTGGTGCGTCCGCCGGTCGTGGCGCAGCATGGGTGCGCGCCGGCGCGGCAGGTCTCGCGCCCGCCCTCGCCCGGGAGTCTAGGTCGGGTTCCTGTGCGTGCCCCGGCACCGCGGGTACGGCGCGGAACCGGGTCGCGCCCGCTGCGTACGCTTCCCGGGTGACACCGGAGCAGTTGCGCGACCTCGTCCGGGCCGTCGTCGCGGCGGTGGTCGAGCGCGGCACGCTCGCCGTCGCCGTCCCCGACGACGTCGTCGTCGAGCGCCCCAAGAACCCCGAGCACGGCGACTACGCCACCAACGTGGCCCTGCGGCTGGCCAAGCCGGCCGGCCGGCCGCCGCGCGAGGTGGCCGAGGCGATCGCCGGGGAGCTGCGCACCCGGCCGGGCATCGGGCGGGTCGACGTCGCCGGCCCGGGCTTCCTCAACATCACCCTGACGCAGGGTGCCCTGGGCCGGATCGCGGTCGACGCGGTCACCGCCGACGCCGCCTACGGACACACCGACGCGCTGGCCGGGCAGCGGCTCAACCTCGAGTTCGTGTCGGCCAACCCGACCGGCCCGGTGCACATCGGTGGCACCCGCTGGGCGGCCGTCGGGGACGCCCTCGGCCGGCTGCTCGAGGCCAGCGGCGCGACCGTGACGCGGGAGTACTACTTCAACGACGCCGGCGCGCAGATCGACCGCTTCGCCCGCAGCCTGATGGCCGCCGCGGCCGGGCGGCCGGTGCCCGAGGACGGCTACGCCGGCGACTACGTCGGCGAGATCGCCGCGCAGGTGGTCGCCGCCGAGCCCGGCGTGCTCGAGCTCCCCGAGGCCGAGCAGCAGGAGCGCTTCCGCGAGCGCGGCGTGGAGCTGATGTTCGCCGAGATCAAGCGCACGCTGGCCGCGTTCGGCGTCGAGTTCGACGTCTACTTCAGCGAGCGCACCCTGCACGAGACCGGGGCGCTGGAGAAGGCGATCGCGCGGCTGCGGGAGAACGGCCACGTCTACGAGGCCGACGGCGCCGTGTGGCTGCGCACCACCGACTTCGGCGACGACAAGGACCGGCCGCTGGTCAAGAGCGACGGCGACCCGACCTACTTCGCCGCCGACTGCGCCTACTACCTGGACAAGCGCTCCCGGGGCTTCGACAAGGTCGTCATCATGCTCGGCGCCGACCACGCCGGGTACGTCGGCCGCTACAAGGCGCTGGTGGCCGCGGTCGGCGACGACCCCGAGGCCAACCTGGAGATCCTGCTCGGCCAGCTGGTCAACCTGGTCCGCGACGGCGAGCCGGTGCGGATGAGCAAGCGCGCCGGCACCGTCGTCCTGCTCGAGGACCTCGTGGACGCCGTCGGCGCCGACGCCGCCCGGTACGCCCTGGCCCGGGCCTCGGTCGACCAGCAGATCGACCTCGACCTGGACCTCTGGAGCCGGCAGACCAACGACAACCCGGTCTTCTACGTCCAGTACGCGCACGCCCGCATCTCCTCGGTGCTGCGCAACGCCGCCGACCTGGGCATCGCGCTCGGGGAGGCGGGGGACGTCGACGTCGCCCTGCTGACCCACGAGCGGGAGAACGACCTGCTGCGCGCGATCGGCGAGTTCCCGCGGGTGCTGACCTCCGCGGCGGAGCTGCGCGCGCCGCACCGGGTGGCCCGCTACCTGGAGGAGCTGGCCGGCACCTACCACCGCTTCTACGACGTCTGCCGGGTGCTGCCCCGCGGCGACGAGGAACCCGGGCCGCTCACCACCGCGCGGTTGTGGCTGTGCGCCGCCACCGCGGTGGTGCTGCGCAACGGCCTGGGCGTGCTCGGGGTCTCCGCCCCGGAGCGGATGTGAGGGCGCACCCGGCGGGGCCGCTGCACGGCGCCATGGCCCCGCCGCCCTCGGCCGGCACGCCGCCGGAGGACCTCGGCGCCCTCGACGAGCAGGTCTGGCCGCGCTCGTCCCGCCGGGTCGACGGCGAGCTGCACCTGGCCGGCCGGCCGGTCACCGAGCTGGCCCGCGCGCACGGCACCCCGCTGTTCGTCCTCGACGAGGGTGACTTCCGCGGCCGTGCCGCCGACTTCGCCACCGCCTTCGACGGCGCCGACGTCCACTACGCCTCCAAGGCGTTCCTCTGCGGCCAGGTGGCCCGGTGGCTCGCCGACGACGGCCTGCACCTGGACGCCTGCAGCGGCAACGAGATGGCCGTGGCACTGGCCGCCGGCTTCCCCGCCGAGCGGATCGCGCTGCACGGCAACAACAAGTCCCTGGTCGAGCTGCAGCTGGCCGTCGACGCCAGCATCGGGCACGTCGTCCTCGACTCCTTCGACGAGATCGACCGGCTGGTGCCCATGGCGGCGGCGCGGGTGGCGGCCGGGGGAGCCCCGGTCCCGGTGCTGGTGCGCACCACCGTCGGCATCGAGGCGCACACCCACGAGTTCATCGCCACCGCGCACGAGGACCAGAAGTTCGGGTTCTCCCTGGCCACGGGCGACGCGCTGACCGCCGCCGTGCGGGTCATCCGGGAGCCGGCGCTGCACCTGACCGGCCTGCACAGCCACATCGGCTCGCAGATCTTCGACACCGCCGGCTTCGAGGCCGCCGCGCACCGCGTGGTGGGGCTGATGGGCCAGGTGCACCAGGCCACCGGCGAGGTGCTCGAGGAGCTCAACCTCGGCGGCGGCTTCGGCATCGCCTACCTGCCCGACGACGACCCGGTCACCCCCGGCGACGTGGCCCGCCGGCTGCGCACCGTGGTCGCCGCCGAGTGCGCCGCGTTGGACCTGCCGGTGCCCCGGCTGGCGGTCGAGCCGGGCCGCGCCATCGCCGGCCCGGGCACCGTGACGCTGTACGAGATCGGCACCATCAAGCCGGTGCGGCTGGGCAGCGGCAGCCACGGTGCGCCGCCGGTGCGCAACTACGTCTCGGTCGACGGCGGGATGAGCGACAACATCCGCACCGCCCTCTACGACGCCGACTACACCTGCGTGCTGGCCAACCGCACCTCCGACGCCCCGCCGGCGCTGTGCCGCGTCGTCGGCAAGCACTGCGAGAGCGGCGACGTGCTGGTCCGCGACCTGTGGCTGCCCTCCGACGTGCGGGCCGGCGACCTGCTCGCCGTCGCCGCCACCGGCGCCTACTGCTGGTCGATGGCCAGCAACTACAACTACCTGCTCAAGCCGCCCGTGGTCGCCGTCCGGGACGGCGTCGCCACCGAGATCGTCCGGCGGCAGACACTGGCCGACGTGTTCGCCCTCGACGCCGTCCTCGCGAACCGCCCCGCGCCGTCGCCGGCGGTCGACCAGCCCGCGCCCGAGCACCCGGTGGGAGCCCAGTCGTGACGCCCCTGAAGGTCGCCCTGCTCGGCTGCGGCACGGTCGGCGGCGCGGTGCTGCGCCTGGTCGGCGAGCAGGCCGCCGACCTCACCGCCCGCGTCGGCCGCCCGGTGGAGGTCGCCGGGGTCGCCGTCCGCCGTCCCGACCGGCACCCCGACGTGCCCGCCGGGCTGCTCACCACCGACGCGCACGGCCTGGTCACCCGCGACGACGTCGACCTCGTCGTCGAGGTCATCGGCGGGATCGAGCCGGCCCGCTCGCTGATCCAGGCCGCGATCGAGTCCGGCAAGTCGGTGGTCAGCGCGAACAAGGCGCTGCTCGCCGAGGACGGCGTCGCGCTGCACGCCGCGGCGGCCAAGGCCGGCGTGGACCTGTACTACGAGGCGGCGGTGGCCGGGGCGATCCCGCTGCTGCGCCCGCTGCGCGAGTCGCTGGCCGGCGACCAGATCCGCCGGGTCGTGGGCATCGTCAACGGCACCACCAACTACATCCTGTCGCGCATGGCCGAGACCGGCGCCGGGTTCACCGAGGCGCTGGCCGAGGCCACCGAGCTCGGCTACGCCGAGGCCGACCCGACCGCCGACGTCGACGGGTTCGACGCCGCCGCCAAGGGCGCGATCCTCGCCTCGCTGGCCTTCCACACCGCGGTCACCGCCTCCGACGTGCACCGCGAGGGCATCTCCGCGGTGACCGCGACCGACGTCGCCCGCGCCGCCGAGATCGGCTGCACGGTGAAGCTGCTGGCGATCTGCGAGCGCGTCGCGGGGCCCGACGGGGACTCGGTCGCCGTCCGCGTGCACCCGGCGATGATCCCGACCACCCACCCGCTGGCCGCCGTCGGCGGGGCGTTCAACGCCGTCTTCGTCGAGGCCGAGGCCGCCGGGCAGCTGATGTTCTACGGGCAGGGCGCCGGCGGCGAGCCCACCGCCAGTGCCGTCCTCGGCGACCTCGTCGCCGTCGCCCGCAACCGGGTGGCCGGGGCCGCCGGCGCCGGCCCCACCGCCTACGCCGAGCTGCCGACCCGGCCGATCGCCGAGACGCCGACCCGTTACCACGTCAGCCTCGACGTCGCCGACGTGCCCGGCGTGCTGGCGACCGTGGCCACCGAGTTCGCCCGGCACGAGGTGAGCATCGCCACCGTCCGCCAGGACGGGCACGGCGACGCCGCCACGCTGGTCATCGTCACGCACAGCGCACCGGACGCGGCGCTGTCGGCCACGATCGCCGCGCTGCGGGAGGTGCCCGCGGTCCGCGGGGTGACCAGCGTGCTCAGGGTGGAGGGGTTGTCATGACGGGGACGCTGCCGGGTGCCGTCTCGCCGGCCTGGCCCGGCCTGATCGAGGCCTACCGGTCCCGGCTGCCGGTGAGCCCGGCGACGCCGGTGGTCACCCTGCACGAGGGCGCCACCCCGCTGGTGCCGGCGCCCGAGCTGTCGCGGCGCACCGGTTGCGAGGTGTTCCTCAAGGTCGAGGGCGCCAACCCGACCGGGTCGTTCAAGGACCGCGGGATGACCATGGCCATCACCAAGGCCCTGGAAGAGGGCTCCCAGGCGGTCATCTGCGCCTCCACCGGCAACACCAGCGCCAGCGCCGCCGCTTACGCCGCGCGCGCCGGGATGGTCTGCGCCGTCCTCGTGCCGCAGGGGAAGATCGCGCTCGGCAAGCTCGCCCAGGCCCTGGTGCACGGCGCCAAGCTGCTGCAGGTCGACGGCAACTTCGACGACTGCCTCGCGCTGGCCAGCAAGCTCGCGATCGACTACCCGGTCAGCCTGGTCAACAGCGTCAACCAGTTCCGCATCGAGGGGCAGAAGACCGCCTCGTTCGAGATCGTCGACGTGCTCGGCGACGCCCCCGACGTGCACTGCTTGCCGGTCGGCAACGCCGGCAACATCACCGCCTACTGGCAGGGCTACCGCGAGTACGCCGACGACGGCCCGGCCACCAGGCGCCCGCGGATGTGGGGGTTCCAGGCCGCCGGTGCCGCGCCGATCGTCACCGGCCGGGTCGTCGAGCAGCCGACCACCATCGCGACCGCGATCCGGATCGGGAACCCGGCGTCGTGGACCAAGGCGCTGGCCGCCCGCGACGAGTCCGGCGGGCGCATCGACGCGGTCACCGACCGCGAGATCCTCGCCGCCTACCGGTTGCTGGCCCGCACCGAGGCGGTCTTCGTCGAGCCGGCCTCGGCCGCGTCGGTGGCCGGGCTGCTCAAGGTGGCCGCGGCCGGCGAGCTCGAGCCCGGGCAGCGCGTCGTGTGCACGGTGACCGGCAACGGGCTCAAGGACCCCGACTGGGCCATCTCCGGAGCGCCCGCGCCGGTGACCGTGCCGGTCGACGCCGCCGCGGCCGTCGCGCAGCTCGGTCTGTGAGCACCCCCGCCGTCCGGGTGCAGGTCCCCGCCACCAGCGCGAACCTGGGCCCCGCCTTCGACTGCGCCGGCCTCGCGCTGACGCTGCACGACGTCGTCGAGTTCGCCGTCGCGGACGCCGGGCTGTCGGTGGAGGTCGCCGGCGTCGGGGCGGAGGAGCTGCCCGCCGACGAGCGGCACCTGGTCGTCCGGTCCTTCCGCGACGCGTGCGACCTGCTCGGCTGGTCGCCGCCGGGCCTGCGGGTGCGCGCGGTCAACGCCATCCCGCAGGGCCGGGGGATGGGTTCGTCGGCGGCGGCTGTCGTCGCCGGCGTGGTCGGCGCGTTCGAGCTGTGCCCCGGCGTCGACGTCCGCGACGACGGCGCGGTGCTGCGGCTGGTGTCGGACCTGGAGGGCCACCCCGACAACGTCGCCGCCTGCCTGCTCGGCGGGGCGACGCTGTCCTGGACCACGCCGGCCGGGGCGCGGGCCGACCGGCTGCCGGTCAGCGCCGAGGTGGCGCCGGTGGTGCTCGTCCCCGAGGGCACGCTCGCGACGCACACCGCGCGCACGCTGCTGCCCGCCGCGGTGCCGCACTGCGACGCCGCGTACAACGCCGCCCGCGCGGCGCTGCTGGTGCACGCGCTCATCGCCGAGCCGGGGATGCTGCTCGAGGCCACCGACGACCGGCTGCACCAGCGGCAGCGCGCGGCCGCGATGCCCGGCACGCTCGCGCTGGTCGACCGGCTGCGCGCCGCCGGCCACGCGGCGGTCGTGTCGGGTGCGGGCCCGAGCGTGCTGGTGCTCGGGCGGCACCGGGCCGGCGACGACCGGGCCGATCCGGCGTCGGCCGGCCACGTGCGCGAGGTGATCTCGCTCACCCCGGAGGGGTGGCGCGTGTACCCCCTGGAGGTGGACCACGGTGGCGCACGAGTGTCGGCCGTGACGCCTGGGGTATCGTCTTCGTAACGAGGAACACTCCGCCTGACAGCGGTGTTGTCCCGACCGTGGGGCGAGCCTAGGCTTCCTGGCGTAGCCGCCCTCGGGCGAGCCTCGCGCGGAACGTTGCAGACGACCTTCCTGTCGACGCTGATCCCGCTCCGCACCCATCGGATCCGCCGCTCCCTCCTGTCCCGAACCCGTCGGGACCGGGGCCGGCGCCGGGTCACCCCCTGTGCCGGTAGGCGCAGGTCACAGCAGGGAAGGACCTGTACGTGAGCGAAACCACCGACCTCGCGACCGTCGGCGCCCCCGAGGGCGTCGCCACGGGCGAGGCACCTGCCGCTCCTGGCTCGGCGGGCCGGACCCGCCGCCGCGGCAGCGGGCTGGCCGGGATGCTGCTCCCCGAGCTCCAGCGACTGGCCGCCGAGCTGGGCATCTCCGGTGTCGGCCGCATGCGCAAGGGCGACCTCGTCGCCGCCATCTCCGCCCGTCAGGTCGACAGCGCGCCGGGCGCCGTCCCGGCGCCCAGCGCCCCGGCCGACGAGGCCGGCTCCGCCTCCGGCGCCCCCGCGACGCGAGGCGTCGCCGCGACCGCCCCGCCGGTCGAGGCCCCTGTCAGCGGAGGCGCGAACGGCGGCCCGCTGACCGGGACCGCCGCCCCGGTCGCCGAGGGTGCCCCGCGCCGCCGCCGGGCGGCCAGCCGCCCCGCCGGCGCGCCGACCCAGGCCGCCGAGGCCGCGCCGGCCGTCCCCGTCACCGACGCCGCGCCTGCCGAGGCCGCGCCGGCCGCCGACGCCCCGACCGCCCCGCCGGCAGAGCGCACCGAGCGCACTGACGGCGAGCGGACCGACGGCGACCGTCCCGAGCGCGGCGAGGGCGAGCGCCCGGCCCGCAACCGGGACCGCAACCGCAACCGCGACGGCCGCGACACCACCCGCGAGGGTCGGGACACCAGCCGCGACACCAGCCGCGACACCGCCCGCGACGGCGAGCGGACCGGTCGTGACGGCGAGCGGACCGGTCGTGACGGTGAGCGCACCGGCCGCGACGGGCGGGACGGCCAGCGCGACGGCAACCGCGGTCCCGACCGCGGTGACCGCGCCGAGCGCAGCGGCCGCCCGGACAACCGCACCGACCGCGCTGCCGACGGCCGCAACGACGGCCGCAACGACGAGGACGACGACGACTTCGAGGGCGGCCGCGGCCGCCGCGGCCGCCGCTACCGCGACCGCAACCGCCGCAACGGGCGCGAACGGTTCGAGCAGCAGGGCGAGCCGACCGTCAGCGAGGACGACGTCCTCCTGCCGGTCGCGGGCATCCTCGACGTGCTCGAGAACTACGCGTTCGTCCGGACCTCGGGCTACCTGACCGGCCCGAACGACGTCTACGTGTCCCTGTCGCAGGTGCGCCGGCACGGCCTGCGCCGCGGTGACGCCATCACCGGCGCCGTCCGCCAGCCGCGGGAGGGGGAGCGCAAGGACAAGTACAACGCGCTCGTCCGCCTCGACACGGTCAACGGGCTCGAGCCCGAGCAGGCGCGCAACCGCCCCGAGTTCACCAAGCTGACCCCGCTCTACCCGCAGGAGCGCCTGCGGCTGGAGACCGACCCGCACCAGCTGACCACGCGTGTGATCGACCTGGTGATGCCGATCGGCAAGGGTCAGCGCGCGCTCATCGTGTCGCCGCCCAAGGCCGGCAAGACGATGGTGCTGCAGGCGATCGCCAACGCGATCACCACGAACAACCCCGAGTGCCACCTCATGGTCGTCCTCGTCGACGAGCGGCCCGAGGAGGTCACCGACATGCAGCGCTCGGTGAAGGGCGAGGTCATCGCCTCGACCTTCGACCGGCCGCCGTCGGACCACACCACGGTCGCGGAGCTGTCCATCGAGCGGGCCAAGCGCCTGGTCGAGATGGGCCACGACGTCGTCGTGCTGCTGGACTCGATCACCCGCCTGGGCCGCGCCTACAACCTGGCCGCCCCGGCCAGCGGGCGCATCCTCTCCGGCGGTGTCGACTCCACGGCGCTCTACCCGCCCAAGCGCTTCCTCGGCGCCGCCCGCAACATCGAGAACGGCGGCTCGCTGACCATCATCGCCTCGGCGCTGGTGGAGACCGGGTCCACCATGGACACGGTCATCTTCGAGGAGTTCAAGGGCACCGGTAACGCGGAGATCAAGCTCGACCGCCGGCTGGCGGACAAGCGGGTCTTCCCGGCCGTCGACGTCAACGCGTCGGGCACGCGCAAGGAGGAGATCCTCATGTCGCCCGACGAGCTGGCCATCGTCATCAAGCTGCGCCGGGTGCTCGCCGCGCTCGAGCCGCAGCAGGCCCTGGAACTGCTGCTCGCCCAGCTGCGCAAGACGCGCAACAACATCGAGTTCCTCATGCAGGTCCAGAAGAACACGCCCGGCACCGCGCTCGACTAGCGCCACCGGCGGGGCCGGCGAGCAGCCACCCGCCGGCGGGGCCCGGCCGATCAGGGATACTGGTCGGCCGAGCCCCGCGCCAGCGCCGTGCGGACGGCCGGAATGACCGGCCCGTCACCGGCGTTCGACCACCTGAACGGCCCAGACCCCGGAAGAGGCGACATGAAGCCCGGCATCCACCCCGACTACCACACCACCACGGTGACCTGTGGCTGCGGGAACACCTTCACCACCCGCAGCACGGCTCCCAACGGTCAGCTGACCGTCGAGACCTGCTCGGCCTGCCACCCGTTCTACACGGGCAAGCAGCGCATCCTCGACACCGGCGGCCGCGTGGCCCGCTTCGAGAAGCGCTTCGGCAAGCGCGGCGCGAACGCCGGCAAGTAGCACCTCCGACGGCGCCCGTCCCACCTCGCGTGGGGCGGGCGCCGTCGTCGTGTCCGCCCCATCCCCTCGTGCACTTCCGCGGAAGTGCCCGCCACGTCCCGCCCGAGAGGTCCTGTGATGAGCAGTCCCACCGACGCCGCGCCCGACCGGCTGCGCGGGCTGCTCGAGGAGCACGCCGCGCTCGAGACCGAGCTCGCCGACCCCGCGGTGCACGCCGACCCCGGCCGCGCCCGCCGGCTGGGCCGCCGCTACGCCCAGCTCGCGCCCGTCGTGGAGACCGCGCGCAGCCTGGACGCCGCCCGCGACGACCTCGCCGCCGCCCGTGAGCTGGCCGCGGAGGACGCGTCCTTCCACGACGAAGCACGTCAGTTGGAGCTCCGCGTCGACGGGCTCACCGACCGGCTGCGTGAGCTGCTGCTGCCGAAGGACCCCGACGACGACAAGGACGTCATCCTCGAGATCAAGGCGGGGGAGGGCGGCGCGGAGTCGGCGCTGTTCGCCGGCGACCTGCTGCGCATGTACCTGCGCTACGCCGAGCGCCGGGGCTGGGCCACCGAGGTGCTCGATGCCGTCCCCGCCGAGCTCGGCGGCTACAAGGACGTCTCGATCGCGGTGAAGTCCCGCGGCGACGAGGGCATCTGGTCCCGGCTCAAGTTCGAGGGCGGCGTCCACCGCGTGCAGCGGGTGCCGGTCACCGAGTCGCAGGGCCGCATCCACACCTCCGCCGTCGGCGTCCTGGTGCTGCCCGAGGCCGAGGAGGTCGACGTCACCGTCGACCCGAACGACCTTCGCATCGACGTCTTCCGCTCCTCGGGTCCCGGCGGGCAGAGCGTGAACACCACCGACTCCGCCGTCCGGATCACCCACCTGCCCACCGGGATCGTGGTCAGCTCGCAGAACGAGAAGAGCCAGCTGCAGAACCGCGAGTCGGCGCTGCGCGTGCTGCGCTCCCGGTTGCTGGCGGCCGCCCGTGAGGAGGCCGCGGCCACCGCCAGCGACCAGCGGCGCAGCCAGGTCCGCACGGTCGACCGCAGCGAGCGGGTGCGCACCTACAACTTCCCGGAGAGCCGGATCTCCGACCACCGGGTGGGCTTCAAGGCACACAACCTCGACCAGGTCCTCGACGGCGAGCTCGACCCGGTCATCGACGCGCTGACCCGCGCGCACACCGCCGAGCTGCTGGCGGCCGGGTCCTGAACACCCGCACGCTGCTCGCCGGCGCCGCCCGTCGGCTGGCCGACGCCGGCGTCGACTCGCCGCGCGTGGACGCCGAGCTGCTGCTGGCGCACGTCCTCGGCCGCCCGCGGGCGGCGCTGCTCACCCTCGACGACGTCGACGAGGACACCGCCGCCCGCTTCACCGCGCTGCTCGACCAGCGCGCCGCCCGCGCCCCGCTGCAGCACCTCACCGGCCGGGCGCCCTTCCGCCATCTCGAGCTCGCCGTCGGACCGGGCGTGTTCGTGCCGCGGCCGGAGACCGAGCAGCTCGTCGAGTGGGCGCTGGGGCGGCTGGCCGGCCTCGACGAGCCGGTCGTCGTCGACCTGGGCAGCGGCTCGGGCGCCATCGCGCTGTCCCTCGCCCACGAGCACCCCGGCGCGCGGGTCACCGCCGTCGAGCGCGACCCGCAGGCGCTGGAGTGGACCCGGCACAACGCCGCGCTGCGCGCCGCCGCGGGCGACCGGCAGGTCACCGTCCTCGCCGGGGACATGACCGACCCCGGCCTGCTGCGCGAGCTCGACGGCGCCGTCGACCTCGTCGTCTCCAACCCGCCCTACGTGCCCGACGGCGCCCGGGTGCCGCGCGAGGTCGCCGACCACGACCCGCCGCTGGCGCTGTGGGGCGGCCCCGACGGCCTCGACGTCGTCCGCGGCCTGCTGCGCACCGCAGGCCGGCTGCTGCGGGCCGGCGGCGCCCTGGGCATCGAGCACGCCGACCAGCAGGGGAGCGCGCTGCCCGCGCTCGTCCGCGGCACCGGCGACTTCGCCGACGTGGCCGACCACCCCGACCTGGCCGGCCGCCCGCGCTACACCACCGCCGTCCGGGGTGGGGGAGACTGACCGCCCGTGGCCGACGTCTACGACTGCACCGACCCCGCCGCGCGCACGGCGGGCCTGGACGCCGCCGCGGCGGCGATAGCCCGCGGTGAGCTGGTCCTGCTCCCCACCGACACCGTCTACGGCGTCGGTGCCGACGCCTTCTCCCCGGCGGCGGTCGCCGGCCTGCTCGCGGCGAAGAACCGCGGCCGCGCGATGCCCGTGCCCGTGCTGATCGGGGAGGCCTCGACGCTGGCCGGGCTGACCATGAGCGTCCCGGCCGCGGCGTCCCGCCTGGCCGAGGCGTTCTGGCCCGGCGGGCTGACCCTCGTCGTCGAGCACGCGCCCTCCCTGGCCTGGGACCTCGGCGACGCGGAGGGCACCGTCGCCGTCCGCCTCCCCGACGACGACGTCGCCCGCGACCTGCTGCGCCGCACCGGCCCGCTGGCCGTGTCCAGCGCCAACCGCTCCGGCCGGCCCGCCGCGACCACCGCCGAGGAGGCGGTCGCCCAGCTCGGCACGCACGCCGCGGTCGTGCTCGACGGCGGACCGCGGACCGGCTCGGCGGCCAGCACGATCGTGGACTGCACCGGCTCCGTGCCGCGCGTGTTGCGGGTGGGCGCGGTCCCCGTCGAGCGGCTGCGCGAGGTCCTCCCTGACGTCACTGACTAGGCCGCACGGGAACGCTCGGTCCCGCTCCGGTCACGGCGCGGGCGATACCGTGGGGAGACCGCCCTGCCGTCTCGCCCAGGGAGCACCGCCGCGATGAGCCCCTCCGCCGCGCGCCCGGCCCGGGTCCCGCGCGGGGCCGGGCGGGGCTGAGCCGTGCGCGAGTACGCCGTCGTCCTGCTCACGGCGGGCCTGGTCACCTTCCTCGCCACCCCGGTGGTGCGGGTGGCGGCGGTGCGGCTGCGGATGATGGCCGCGCCACGCGAGCGCGACGTGCACGTGATCCCCACCCCGCGCGGGGGAGGGGTGGCCATGTACCTCGGGGTGGCCGCCGCGGTGCTCGTCGCCACCCGGCTGCCGGCCCTGCAGCGCACGTTCGACGACTCCCAGACCGCCGCGGTGCTCGTCGCCGGCGGCCTGATCTGCCTGCTCGGCGTCCTCGACGACAAGTGGGGCCTCGACGCGCTCACCAAGCTGACCGGCCAGATCGCCGCGGCCGGCGTCATGGTGCTGCTCGGCGTCCAGCTGGCCTTCCTGTTCCTACCGGTGGCCGACATCGGGACCCTCTCCTTCGGGCCGGACGTCGGCGTGCCGCTGACGATCCTGCTGACCGTCGTGACGGTCAACGCGCTCAACTTCATCGACGGCCTCGACGGGCTGGCCGCGGGCGTCTCGGCGATCGCCGCGCTGGCCTTCTTCGCCTACAGCTACAACCTCAGCATGGTCGGCTACGACGAGGTGGCCAGCGCCCCGGCGCTGATCACCGCCGTGCTGGCCGGCGCCTGCCTGGGGTTCCTGCCGCACAACTTCAGCCCGGCGCGGATCTTCATGGGCGACTCCGGGTCGATGCTCGTGGGGCTCATGCTCTCGGCGGCGGCCGTCAGCGCCACCGGCCGGGTCGACGCGCAGACCTTCGACTCCGCGGCCAGCCTGCTGCCGCTGGCGCTGCCGCTGCTGGTGCCGATCGCGGTCCTCTCGATCCCGTTCACCGACCTCGTGCTGGCCGTCGTCCGGCGGACCCGCCGCGGGCAGTCGCCCTTCTCACCCGACAAGATGCACCTGCACCACCGGCTGCTGGCCATCGGCCACTCCCACCGCCGGGCGGTGCTGACCATGTACTTCTGGGCGGCTCTCCTGTCCTTCGGCGCGGTGGCGCTCTCGATCACCGGCGGGACCGCGGAGCTGCTCGTCGTGATCGGGGTGCTGCTCGCCGTGGGTGTCGTCGTCGTCCTCAGCCCGCACACCCGGCGGGCGGCCCGGGAGGCCCGGGCGGCCGAGATCGCCGCCCAGCGACGGCGCAGCCGCGCCGCGCACCCCACCGCCCGCGCCACCCGCAGCAGGCAAGGCCGGACCGCCGGGCCGGAGGGCGCCCCCGTGCCGCCGTCGCCGCAGGGGGCGACGGCGCCGCGCGCGGCCGGTGCCGGTCAGGGGTTCCGGTGAGCGCGCCCCGCCCCGCCCCGGAGGTGCCCTGGGACCTGTCGTTCCTGCGCGTCGGCGCCCTGGTCACCGGCGCGGTCGCCGCCGTGGCGGCGCTGGTCGCCGGGCTGGTCGCCGGCTGGGCCGACGCCGTGGGCGTGCTCGTGGGAGCCGCGGTGGTGACGGCGTTCTTCGTCGTCTCCGGTGTGGTCATCGCCTGGGCGGGCCGGATCAACGACACCTTCACGCTCCCCGCGGCGCTGGGGACCTTCTTCGTCAAGGCCGTCGTCCTGTTCGGCATCCTGAGCGCGCTCCCCGAGGACGGCTGGCTCGACCGGCTCACGATGGCCTGGGCGGTCATCGTGGGCGCTCTGCTGTGGAGCGTCGTCCAGCTGCGCTGGGTCTGGACCCGGCCGCTCTACTACGTCACCCCGCCCGCGCCGCCCGGTCGGGCGACCCTCCCCCCGGCACCGGACGGGCCCGCGACACGCGGCTGATAGTGTCCCGGCGATGGCCGAGGACGACCCCGTGCGCGGGGACCCCCGGCCTCGATCTGCGCGACCATCCGCTCCCCGGGGTAGTGGTGCCGAGACCGGCTACGCCGTCATCGGGACGATGATCTCCGGGATGGCCGTGTGGGGCGGGGCGGGCTGGTTGCTCGACCGGTGGTTGGACACGCGGGTGTTCCTGCCGGTCGGGATCCTCCTCGGCATCTCGGCGGCCATCTACCTGGTCGTGAAACGGTACGGCGGGCTGCCACCGACACCCGGTGCACCCGAGAAGAGCGACAGCCCGGGCGGACGACGGAGCCGGCCCAGGACGCAGAAGGGACAACGGTGACCTCCAGCGCCCTCGCGCTCGCAGACGTGCTCGCGGTCGAGGAGAGCAGCGGGGACGGTTTCCAGGCCCCCGGTCTCAGCGAGTTCTACCCGGAACCGATCGCCGAGTTCTCGGTGCTCGGCATCGACTTCGCCATCACCCGCATCACGCTGATCCTGTGGATCGCCACGCTGGCGATGCTGGTCTTCATGGTGGCGACGGTCCGCAGGCCGCAGATCGTCCCGGGCAAGCTGCAGTTCGTCGGCGAGAGCGGCTACTCACTTGTCCGCGACGGCATCGCGCGCGACGTCGTCGGTCCCAGAGGCCTGCCGTTCGCCCCGTTCCTCGCGTCGCTGTTCTTCTTCATCCTCGCGAACAACCTGATGGCGATCATCCCGTTCGCGCAGATCTCGCCGATGTCGCTGTTCGCGTTCCCGCTGGTGCTCGCCGGCATCTGCTGGGTCCTCTACATCTACATCGGCATCCGCGAGCAGGGCGCCGGCCGCTACTTCAAGGACATCCTGTTCCTGCCGGGCGTGCCCAAGCCGATGTACGTCCTGGTCACGCCGATCGAGATCCTGCAGAACTTCGTCGTGCGGCCGTTCACCCTCGCGGTCCGGCTCTTCGCCAACATGTTCGCCGGCCACATGCTGCTGGTCGTCTTCTCGCTCGGCGCGGTCTACCTGTTCAGCCGGGACAACTTCTCGATCGTGTTCGGTCCCGTCTCCGCCCTCATGGCGATCGTGATGACGTTCTTCGAGCTGCTGGTCATCTTCCTGCAGGCCTACGTCTTCACCGTGCTGATGGGGACCTACCTCAACGGCTCGATCGAGGCCGAGCACTGACGGCCTGACCCGCACCACCCGGACCGCACCACCCGCACGACCCCCGCAAGCCGCCCGGCGGACACCGGGCGACGACACAGGAGGAACACCCCGTCATGGATCTTCTCGCTGAGCTGACCGGCAGCATCGGCTCCGTGGGCTACGGCCTCGCCGCCATCGGCCCGGGCATCGGCGTCGGCATCGTGTGGGCCGCCTACATCCAGGCCACCGCCCGGCAGCCCGAGTCGGCCGGTCTGACCCGTACCTACGCCTTCCTCGGGTTCGCCCTCTCCGAGGCGCTCGCGCTGATCGGCTTCGTCGTCCCCTTCGTCTTCGGCACCTGATCCGTAGCTCCAGGCACGGGTCACCGACTCAGACAGGGACACTGAGACCATGAGCATCCTCGCTGCGGAGAGTGCCAACCCGCTGCTGCCGCCGCTGGGTGAGATCATCATCGGCCTGATCGCCTTCGCGATCGTGCTGCTGGTCTTCTTCCGGTTCATCGCGCCGCGCTTCGAGCAGGTCTTCCGGGCCCGCCGCGAGGCGATCGAGGGCGGCATCGAGCGCGCCGAGGCCATGCAGGCCGAGGCGAAGGCCGCGCTGGAGCAGTACCGCGCCCAGCTGGCCGAGGCCCGGACCGAGGCCGCGCAGATCCGCGACCAGGCCCGCGCCGAGGGCCAGCAGATCCTCGAGGAGCTGCGGACCCAGGCGCAGGAGGAGTCCGCGAGGATCGTCGCCCGCGGCGAGGAGCAGCTGGCCGCCAACCGCCAGTCGGTGGTCAACCAGCTGCGCGGTGAGCTCGGCGCGCTCGCCGTCGACCTGGCCGGCCGGGTGGTCGGCGAGTCCCTCGAGGACGAGGCCCGCCGCCGCGGGACCGTCGACCGCTTCCTCGACCAGCTCGACGGCATGAGTGCCGGCGGCGCCTCCGACGGCCGGACCGGCAGCACCGTGTTCGTCCCCGGGTCGGACCGCTGATGGACGCCTCCAGCCGGGAGGCGCTCGCGGTCAGCCGGGAGCGCCTGGCGGCGACGACCCGCGGTGCCGCCGGCCCGGGACTGCTGGCCCTGGCCGAGGAGCTGTTCGCCGTCGCGCGGCTGCTCGACGGCCAGGTCTCGCTGCGCCGCGCGCTGTCGGACGCGTCGGTGAAGCCGGTCGACCGGGCCGGCGTGACCCGCCGGATCCTCGGCGGCCGGGTCTCCGAGGCGACCGTCGACCTGGTCGAGACCGTCGCCCGGCAGCGCTGGTCGCGGCCGCTCGACCTCGTCGAGGCCGTGGAGGTCCTCGCGACCGAGGCGGGGCTGGACGCCGCGGAGGCACGCGGCGAGCTCGAGGGCGTCGAGGACGAGCTGTTCCGGTTCGGCCGGATCGTCGCCGGCGACCCGGAGCTGTCGCGCATCCTCTCCGACGACCGCGCGCCGGTCGCCGGCAAGACCGCGCTGCTCGACCGGCTGCTGTCGGGCCGGGTCAGCCCGGTCTCCGAGCTGCTGCTGCGGAACTCGCTCACCGCGCGGCACGTGGGCAACGCGGAGAACCGGGTCGAGCGCCTCTCGGCGTCGGCGTCGGCCCGCCGTGGCCGGTCGGTCGCCCACGTCACGACGGCGGTGCCGCTGACCACCGCGCAGGAGCAGCGGCTGCAGACCGTGCTCGGCCGGATCTACGGCCGGACCATGGGGCTGCAGGTGACCGTCGACCCGGCGGTGCTCGGCGGTCTCGTCGTCCGCGTCGGTGACGAGGTCATCGACGGCAGCATCGCCAACCGGCTCGAGGCCGCCGGCCGCCGGCTCACCGGCTGACCCGGCGCCCGCCCACCCAGACCACCAGCACCACCTCAGCAGGGAAGAGGACGCGACCCATGGCCGAGCTGACGATCTCCGCAGACGAGATCCGCAGTGCCATCCAGAACTACGTCACCGAGTTCTCCCCGGACGTCTCCCGGGAAGAGGTCGGGATCGTCACCGAGGCCGGCGACGGCATCGCCCGGGTCGAGGGCCTGCCCTCGGTCATGACCAACGAGCTGCTCGAGTTCGAGAGCGGCGTCCGCGGACTGGCCCTGAACCTCGACGTGCGCGAGGTCGGTGTCGTCATCCTGGGTGACTTCGCCGGCATCGAGGAGGGCCAGCAGGTCCGCCGCACGGGCGAGGTCCTGTCCGTGCCGGTGGGCGACGGCTACCTCGGCCGCGTGGTCGACCCGCTGGGCAACCCGATCGACGGCGCGGGCCCGATCGCCACCACCGGCCGCCGCGCCCTCGAGCTGCAGGCCCCCACCGTGGTGCAGCGCCAGTCGGTGCACGAGCCGCTGCAGACCGGCATCAAGGCCATCGACGCGATGACCCCCATCGGCCGCGGTCAGCGCCAGCTGGTCATCGGCGACCGGCAGACCGGCAAGACCGCGATCGTCACCGACACGATCATCAACCAGAAGCAGGCCTGGGCCACCGGCGACCCGGCGCAGCAGGTGCGCTGCATCTACGTCGCGGTGGGCCAGAAGGGTTCGACGATCGCGGCGATCCGCGCCTCCCTCGAGGAGGCCGGCGCGATGGAGTACACGACCATCGTCGCCGCCCCGGCGTCGGAGTCGGCCGGCTTCAAGTACATCGCCCCCTACACCGGCTCGGCCATCGGCCAGCACTGGATGTACGAGGGCAAGCACGTCCTGATCGTGTTCGACGACCTGTCCAAGCAGGCCGAGGCCTACCGCGCCGTCTCGCTGCTGCTGCGCCGCCCGCCGGGCCGCGAGGCCTACCCCGGCGACGTCTTCTACCTCCACTCCCGGCTGCTGGAGCGCTGCGCCAAGCTCTCCGACGAGCTCGGCGCCGGGTCGATGACGGGGCTGCCGCTCATCGAGACCAAGGGCAACGACGTGTCGGCCTACATCCCGACCAACGTCATCTCGATCACCGACGGGCAGATCTTCCTCGAGACGGGTCTGTTCAACTCCGGTGTCCGCCCTGCCATCAACGTCGGCATCTCGGTGTCCCGGGTCGGCGGTTCGGCGCAGATCAAGGCGATGAAGTCCGTCGCCGGGCGACTGCGCCTCGACCTCGCCCAGTACCGCGAGCTCGAGGCCTTCGCCTCCTTCTCGTCGGACCTCGACGCCTCCAGCCGGGCCACCCTCGACCGCGGTCAGCGGCTGGTCGAGCTGCTCAAGCAGGGCCAGTACCAGCCCTACCCGGTCGAGCGCGAGGTCGTCTCGCTGTGGCTGGGCACCACCGGCAAGCTCGATCGCGTCCCGGTCGGCGACGTCCGGCGCTTCGAGTCGGAGTTCCTCGACTACGTGGGCCGCAGCGAGACCGGCGTCTTCGACGAGATCCGCACCTCGCGGGCCCTCGGGGACGACGCCGTCAACAGCCTCGAGCGCGCCGTCACGGCGTTCTACGGCCAGTTCACGACGTCGGACGGCAGCTCGCTGACCGGCGACGACGAGGGCGTCTCCACCGCCCAGGGCGGCGGTACCACCCAGCGTGGCGCCACCACCCAGGGCGGGGCCACCAGCCAGGGCGGCGCCACCACCCAGGGCGGGGCCACCACCCAGGGGGGCGCCACCGCCCAGGGCGCCTCGACGGCGAAGCGGGCCTGACGTGGCCGGTTCGCTTCGCGCGCTGCGGCGCCGGATCCGCTCCACCCAGTCGACGAAGAAGATCTTCTCGGCCCAGGAGCTGATCGCCGGCGCCCGCATCGTGCGCGCCCAGGCCCGGGTGGAGGCCTCCAAGCCCTACGCCCGCGAGATCACCCGCGTGCTGTCGGCGCTGGCGTCGTCGGCGTCGCTGGAGCACCCGCTGCTCAACGAGCGGACCGGCACCCGGCGGGCGGCGGTCCTGGTGGTCACCTCCGACCGCGGGTTCGCCGGCTCGTACAACGTGAACGTGCTGCGCCGCACCGAGGAGCTGCTCGGCACCCTGCGCCAGCAGGGCAAGGAGCCGGTGCTCTACGTCGTCGGTCGCAAGGGGGAGACCTACTACTCCTTCCGCGACCGCCCGGTCGAGGAGACCTTCACCGGGTTCTCCGAGCAGCCGGCCTACTCCGACGCGCAGGAGGTCGGCCGGGCGCTGATTGACGTCTTCGCCCCCGGCGAGGACGCCGACCGCAGCGGGGCGGTGGACGAGGTGCACATCGTCTACACGGAGTTCGTGTCGCTGCTGAGCCAGGTGCCGGTCGCCCGGCGGCTGGCACCGGTCGACACCGAGGAGCTCCAGCGGGAGGACGAGGACTCCGGGGACGGCACGGGCGTCGGCCCCTCCGGCGTGCCGACGTCCTACGAGTTCGAGCCCTCGGCCGACGCGCTGCTCGACTCGCTGCTGCCCAAGTACGTCACCACCCGCATCTACGCGGCCCTGCTCGAGGCGGCTGCCTCGGAGTCGGCGTCGCGCCGGCGGGCGATGAAGTCGGCCTCGGACAACGCCGAGGAGCTGGCCAAGAACCTCTCCCGCCAGGCCAACCAGGCGCGGCAGGCGGAGATCACCCAGGAGATCAGCGAGATCGTCGGCGGCGCCGACGCGCTGGTCAGCGCCGGCGCCGACGACTGACCCCCACCGTCCTCCGCCCCCACCGGGGGCGGAGGACACTGGACTGCGAGACCACCGAGGCCCGAAGGGCAGGAGAGCACCCCCATGACCGTCACCGAGGACCGTCCGACCACCCAGACGACCGGCCGCGTCGTCCGGGTCACCGGCCCGGTCGTCGACGTCGAGTTCCCGCGCGACGCGATCCCGGACCTGTTCAACGCCCTGCACGTCGACGTCACCCTGGCCGACCTGGGCAAGACGCTGACCCTCGAGGTCGCCCAGCACCTGGGTGACAACGTGGTCCGCACCATCTCCATGCAGCCCACCGACGGCCTGGTCCGCGGTGCCGACGTCCGCGACACCGGCGCCCCGATCAGCGTCCCGGTCGGTGACGTCACCAAGGGCCACGTGTTCAACGCCCTCGGCGACTGCCTGGACGCCCCCGGTCACGGTGCCGACGCCCCGCACTGGTCGATCCACCGGCACGCGCCGCGCTTCGACCAGCTCGAGGGCCGCACCGAGCTGCTCGAGACCGGCATCAAGGTCATCGACCTGCTCACCCCGTACGTGGCCGGCGGGAAGATCGGCCTGTTCGGCGGTGCCGGCGTGGGCAAGACCGTGCTGATCCAGGAGATGATCCGCCGCGTCGCCCAGGAGTTCGGTGGCGTGTCGGTGTTCGCCGGCGTCGGCGAGCGCACCCGCGAGGGCAACGACCTCATCACCGAGATGACCGAGTCCGGCGTCATCGACTCGACCGCGCTGGTGTTCGGTCAGATGGACGAGCCGCCGGGCACCCGGCTGCGGGTCGCCCTGTCGGCGCTGACGATGGCGGAGTACTTCCGCGACGAGCAGAACCAGGACGTGCTGCTCTTCATCGACAACATCTTCCGGTTCACCCAGGCCGGGTCCGAGGTCTCCACGCTGCTGGGCCGCATGCCCTCCGCCGTGGGTTACCAGCCGACCCTCGCCGACGAGATGGGCGAGCTGCAGGAGCGGATCACCTCGACGCGGGGTCACTCGATCACCTCGCTGCAGGCCATCTACGTGCCCGCCGACGACATCACCGACCCGGCGCCGCACACCACCTTCGCCCACCTCGACGCGACGACGGTGCTCTCCCGGCCGATCTCGGAGAAGGGCATCTACCCGGCCGTCGACCCGCTGGACTCCACCAGCCGGATCCTCGACCCGCAGTACGTCGGGCAGGAGCACTACCAGGTCGCCCAGACCGTCAAGCAGATCCTGCAGCGCTACCAGGAGCTGCAGGACATCATCGCGATCCTCGGCATCGACGAGCTCTCCGAGGAGGACAAGGTCACCGTGCAGCGCGCGCGGCGGATCGAGCGGTTCCTCTCGCAGAACATGTTCGTGGCCGAGGCCTTCACCGGTCAGCCCGGCTCGTTCGTGCCGCTGTCGGAGACCCTCGAGGCCTTCCGGGCGCTCACTGAGGGCAACTACGACCACGTGCCCGAGCAGGCCTTCTTCATGTGCGGTGGCCTCGAGGACCTCGAGCGCAACGCCGAGAAGCTCAAGCGCGGCTGAGCAAGGACCACCCTTCTCCCCACGCCTCGCAGGCTCGGCGCGGGGCCTTGAAGGGTGGCCGTTCCAGCCCGTCACCACGCAGGACGGCCGGGCACCCCTCGCGGGGGTGCCCGGCCGTCGCGTTCTCCCGGGTCCGCGGGGTGCCGGCAGGGCGGCACCGTTACCCATCCGAGACCTGCGCGGGCCGTTCCGCGTGTGTGCGCCTACGCAGCGTCGGGACCGGCCAGGAAGTGCCCCATCCGGTGGTTCGCAACGGGTGAACCGTGGGCACGACCCTGGCGGATGCACCCTCAAGCGCGGGAGCCTCTCTGCCGATCGAGCAGATGGCGCCCGGAGGGACCGGTCGCGCAGCGCGGGAGAGACGATGGACTGGCTGGACGGGGCGAGCACCCAGAGCGCGGTGGCCGGGCCCACGGTGTGTACACCCGATCCCGGGTGGACCTGGCCGCCGTCGGCTCCCGTCTCGCACGTGACCGACATCCGGTACGACACCGAGGAGTGGGCACCGGCCTCCACGGTCCGCCACCCGTGGGTCCGCGTGGGCCGCTGGACGCTCCTCTACCGCCGGGCCGCCTGAGGGAAGACCACCCTGCCCCCACGCCTCGCGAGCTCGGCGCGGGCCCCTGGAGGGTGGCCGTTCCAGCAGCTCACCCGGCCCGCACCGGGTGCCCCGGGATCACGCGGCTAGAGTGGGCAGGTCCGTCGCCGTGCCCGCCCGGCCGGCGTCCCAGCACCGCAGCGTCGGTGGACCCGGAGGAGTGTCGTGGCGACCCTGCAGGTCGAGTTGGTGGCCGTCGAGCGGACGATCTGGTCCGGTGAGGCCAGCATGGTCATCGCCCGCACCACCGAGGGCGAGATCGGTGTGCTGCCCGGTCACGCCCCGCTGCTCGGCGAGCTGGCGCCCGGCGGCGTCGTCACCATCCGCAGCGCCGACGGCCAGGACGTCGTCGCCGCCGCCCACGGCGGTTTCCTCTCGGTGACCCCGCAGGGGGTGTCCATCCTCGCGGAGAACGCCGAGATCAGCTCCGAGATCGACGTCGAGCGCGCCCGCGCGGCGCTGAGCCGCGCCGAGCAGGCGGGCGACGACCCCGACGCCCTGGCCGCCGCGCGCCGGGCCCAGTCCCGCCTGCGGGCCGCCGGCCAGGCCGTCTGACCCCACCGGACCGAGCCCGCACCGCCCGCCGGTGACCACCGCCCTCCTGCTCCTCGCCGCGGCGCTGGTCCTCGCCCTGGTGGTCGGGTTCCTGCTGCGCCGCCGCCTGCTCCTGATGGGCCTGGGCGCGGTTCCCATGTGGCTGCGCCCGCTGGGCAGCTCCCGCTGGTCGGTGGGGGTCGCCTGGTACGGCGGGGACGCGCTGCTCTGGTACCGCGCGCTGTCGCTGTCGGTGCGCCCGCAGCAGCGGCTGTGCCGGACCGAGTTCCGCGTGGCCGGCCGCCGCGCCGCCGGCCGGGACGACGTCGCCCTGCCCGACGACGCCGTCGTCCTCACCTGCGAGACCGGCAGCGGGCCCCGGGAGCTGGCCATGGACCCCTCGACGGTGACCGGCTTCCTGTCCTGGGTGGAGTCGGCCCCGCCGGTCCACTAGCCGCGGGCGGCCCGCTGGGCGTGCACGCCGCTGTGTGCGCCGGGCTCCCAGAGCACGTCGCCGTCCGGGTTGGCCTCGCGGGCGAGGATGAACAGCAGGTCCGAGAGCCGGTTGAGGTAGCGCGCCGTCTCGGGGTTGGTCCGCTCGCCGTCGGCGGCCACCAGCGCCCAGACGCTGCGCTCGGCCCGCCGCACCACCACCCGCGCCTGGTGCAGCAGCGCCGCGAGGGCGGTGCCGCCGGGCAGCACGAAGCTGGTCAGCGCCGGCAGCGCCTCGTTGTGCGCGTCGCAGGCCGCCTCCAGCCGCTCGGTGTAGGCGGCGGTCACCCGCAGCGGCGGGTGAGCGGGGTCCGGGACGACCGGCGTCGAGAGGTCGGCTCCGACGTCGAACAGGTCGTTCTGCACGCTGCGCAGCAGCTCGACCAGTTCCGGCGACGGCGACCCCAGTGCCAGCGCCACGCCGAGCACGCTGTTGGCCTCGTCGACGTCGGCGTAGGCGACCAGTCGCGGGTCGGTCTTCGCGACCCGGCTCATGTCGCCCAGGTGCGTCTGGCCGGCGTCACCGGTCTTCGTGTAGATGCGGGTGAGCCGGACCGTCATGGCGACCGAGCCTAGGCGGTGGGCGGAGGCGGGTCGCACGCCCGCCGTAGGGTGACCCGGTGCAGTGCTTCGAGGTGACCGGCGGCACGCCGCTCAAGGGCCGGGTCCGCGTCACGGGGGCGAAGAACAGCGCCCTGAAGCTCATGGCCGCAGCACTGCTGGCCCCGGGGCGGACGACCATCGACGAGGTCCCCGACATCCTCGACGTCGCCATCATGAGCGAGGTCCTGCGCCGGCTGGGCTGCGGCGTCGGTTACGAGCGCTCGGGTGAGGCCGGCGGCGGCGGCCGGGTCGTCGTCGACGTGCCCGAGGCCCCGTCCACCGAGACCGACTACGACCTGGTCCGCAAGATGCGCGCCTCGATCAGCGTGCTCGGCCCGCTGGTCGCCCGCTGCGGCAGCGCCCGGGTGGCCCTGCCCGGCGGGGACGCGATCGGCTCGCGCGGGCTGGACATGCACATCTCCGGGCTGGAGCGGCTCGGCGCCTCGATCCACAGCGAGCACGGCTTCCTGGTCGCCAGCGCGCCGCGGCTGCGGGGCACCTCGATCTGGCTGGACTTCCCGTCGGTCGGGGCCACGGAGAACCTGCTCATGGCCGCCGTGCTCGCCGAGGGCACCACCGTCATCGACAACGCGGCGCGGGAGCCGGAGATCGTCGACATCAGCTCGATGCTCACCGCGATGGGGGCGCGCATCGAGGGAGCGGGGTCGTCCACGCTCACCGTCGAGGGCGTCACGGCGCTGGCACCGGTCGCCTACAGCACCGTGCCCGACCGGATCGTGGCCGGGACCTGGGCGATCGGTGCGGTCATGACCCGCGGCGACGTCGTCGTCGAGCGCGCGGTGGCCGAGCACCTCGCCGTCCCGCTGGACAAGCTGGTCAGCGCCGGCGCCACGGTCGAGGTGGTCCCCGACGGCATCCGCGTGGCCATGGAGGAGCGGCCGCGCGCGGTCGACGTCGTCACGCTGCCCTTCCCCGGGTTCCCCACCGACCTGCAGCCGATGGCGGTCGCCCTGGCCGCGGTCTCGACCGGGACGGCGCTGGTCACCGAGAACGTGTTCGAGGGCCGGTTCATGTTCGTCAACGAGCTGGTGCGGCTCGGCGCCGACGTGCGCACCGACGGCCACCACGCCGTGGTGCGCGGCCGCGAGCGGCTCTCCAGCGCCCCGGTGCTGGCCACCGACATCCGCGCCGGTGCCGGGCTGGTGCTGGCCGGGCTGCTCACCGACGGGGTGACCGAGGTGCAGGACGTGCACCACGTCGACCGCGGCTACCCCGACTTCGTCGAGCTGCTGCGCGGTCTCGGCGCGCAGGTCGAGCGGGTCGAGCGCCCGGACTGACTAGGCGGCGGGGAAGGACGCGGCCAGCTCGCGGGCGCGGGCGGCGTCCTCGCGGAACACCAGCACGTCGGCCCGGTGCGCCTCGGGGCAGCGGATCGTCGAGCGGATGCCGGCGTCGGAGAGCACCGCTCGCAGCGCCAGCGCCGACTCCCGGCGGGAGAGGGTGGCCACGCGGGTGAGCAGGCCGTCGTCCGACGGCGTGGGCCGCCGGCGGCGCATCCCGCCCGTGGAGCTGCCCCCGAACGCCCAGCGCATGAACAGCACCAGCAGCACCATGACCACGATCGCGACGACGGGCCCGGCGATGTAGCTGAGACTGCCCGGCTGCAGCATCCCGGCCTCCCTCGGCGATCGGTGCCGGGCCCTCGCGGCCCGGTCGCGCACGATCGAGTGTGCCACCGCCGGAGGCCTCCGGCCGGTGCTGTTACCGGCCAGTAGGTCCCCTTACACTCCGCTGGCATGCCGTTCCCCTCGTCACCGGACGAGCGCGACCGCCCCTGGGTCATGCGCACCTACGCCGGGCACTCGTCGCCGGCCGAGTCCAACTCGCTGTACCGGCGCAACCTGGCGAAGGGACAGACCGGGCTGTCGGTCGCCTTCGACCTGCCGACCCAGACCGGCTACGACCCCGACGACGAGCTCGCCGTCGGTGAGGTCGGCAAGGTCGGCGTCCCGGTGACGCACATCGGCGACATGCGGGCGCTCTTCGACGGCATCCCGCTCGACGGGATGAACACGTCGATGACGATCAACGCCACCGCGATGTGGCTGCTGGCGCTCTACCAGGCGGTCGCCGAGGAGCACGGCCACGACGTCGCGGCGCTGGCGGGGACGACGCAGAACGACATCATCAAGGAGTACCTGTCGCGGGGGACCTACGTGTTCCCGCCCGGGCCCTCCATGCGGCTGATCACCGACATGGTCGCCTACACCGTGACGGCGATGCCGCGGTGGAACCCGATCAACATCTGCAGCTACCACCTGCAGGAGGCCGGCGCGACGCCGGTGCAGGAGATCGCCTACGCGATGAGCACCGCGATCGCGGTCCTCGACTCCGTGCGCGACTCCGGCCAGGTGCCGCCGGAGCGCTTCGGCGAGGTCGTCGCGCGCATGTCCTTCTTCGTCAACGCGGGCGTCCGCTTCGTCGAGGAGATGTGCAAGATGCGGGCGTTCACCCGGCTCTGGGACGAGCTGACCCGGGAGCGCTACGGCGTGCAGGACCCCCGGCACCGCCGGTTCCGCTACGGCGTCCAGGTCAACTCGCTCGGCCTGACCGAGGCGCAGCCGGAGAACAACGTCCAGCGGATCGTGCTGGAGATGCTGGCGGTCACCCTGTCCCGGGACGCCCGCGCCCGCGCGGTGCAGCTGCCGGCGTGGAACGAGGCGCTGGGCCTGCCCCGGCCCTGGGACCAGCAGTGGTCGCTGCGGCTGCAGCAGGTGCTGGCCTACGAGACCGACCTGCTCGAGTACGAGGACCTGTTCACCGGGTCGGTGGTCGTCGAGCGGAAGGTCGCCGAGCTCGTCGACGGGGCGCGCGCCGAGATCGCGCGGGTGCAGGAGATGGGCGGCGCCGTGGCCGCCGTCGAGTCCGGCTACATGAAGGGGCAGCTGGTCGCCTCGCTGGCCGAGCGGCGCCGCCGGATGGAGAGCGGCGAGGACGTCGTCGTCGGCGTCAACCGCTTCGAGGCCACCGAACCCAACCCGCTGCTGGCCGACCTCGACACCGCGATCCAGGTCGTGGACCCGGCCGTCGAGGCCGCGGCCCAGGAGGCGGTGCGCGCCTGGCGCGCCGGGCGGGACCCCGAGCCGGTGCGGCGGGCCCTCGACCGGCTGCGGGCGGCCGCGGGCACCGACGAGAACCTGATGGCGGCGACCCTGGAGTGCGCCCGCGCCGGGGTGACGACGGGGGAGTGGGCCGGCGTGCTGCGCGAGGCGTTCGGCGAGTACCGCGCGCCCACCGGCGTGGCGGCGGCCACCGGCGGCGGCGAGGCCGACGACACGCTGGTGGCGGTCCGCGAGCGGGTGCGGGCCACCGGGGACGAGCTCGGCGGCCGGCTGCGGTTCCTGGTGGGCAAGCCCGGCCTCGACGGGCACTCCAACGGCGCCGAGCAGATCGCCGTGCGCGCGCGCGACGCCGGCTTCGAGGTGGTCTACCAGGGCATCCGGCTCACACCCGCACAGATCGTCTCGGCCGCGGTCGAGGAGGACGTGCACGTCGTCGGGCTGTCGGTGTTGTCCGGTTCGCACCTGCAGGTCGTCCCGGCGGTGCTGCGCGGGCTGCGGGAGGCCGGGCTCGACGACGTGCCGGTCGTCGTCGGCGGGATCATCCCCGACGGTGACGCCCGCCGGCTGCGCGAGCAGGGCGTGGCCCGGGTGTTCACGCCGAAGGACTTCGGGCTCACCGACATCATGGGCCAGGTCGTCGACGTCATCCGGGACGCGCACGGCCTCGACGAGCGGGTGCCCGCGCCGGCCTAGGAGCGCGGGCCGAAGCGCACGTCGACGCCGGGGGAGAACAGCACGCTGTCCGGCGGGCCGCCGACGCCGGGCAGGCCGGCCGCGGCCAGCAGGTCACCGTCCCAGGCCAGCAGCTCGGCGCGGTGCAGCGGCCAGGCGGGGTGCTCGTTGGGCCAGTAGACCGTCCGGCCGCGCGCGGTCTGGTGCAGCCCCCACCGGCCGGTGAGGAAGCGCTCGAGCGGGCCGGGGTCGGTGAGCCGCTCGCCCACGCGGACCTCGATCCGCCCCCCGGCCCCGCGCGGGCCGGGCCAGCGCCGGTGCGAGGAGTAGGTGATCCGGTCGCCGTCGCGGGCGATCCGCATCCGCGACCACAGGTAGGGCAGTCCCGCCGCCCGGGCCACCAGGACGGGCAGCAGCCGGTCGGCGTCGAGGGACCGGAAGACGACGCCGCGGCGGCCCCGGTCGTCGACCGAGTACAGCCGCACGTTGGTCTCGAGGAACGAGCCGACCCACGGCAGCCCCGGCGAGCCGAGGACGCCGATGCGCCGCATCCGGAAGGGCACCAGGCCGACCCAGCTCGACCCCGCGTGCACGTCGGGCCGGGTGCCCGGCGGCAGCAGCGGGGCGACGACGGCCGGGTCGACCGCCCAGTGCACGAACGCGACGTCGCGCCAGCCCTGGGTGAACAGGGTCCGCCCCGCGCCGCGCGGCGCGGTGTCGGTGACCGGCTCGGGCAGCACGCCCTCCAGCCTCCCCAGCCACGTTGCCCGGGGCGACCCGGTCGTGGTGAGGTCGCTCACATGACCGCCGAGGGTGCCCCCCGCGTCGAGCGCGACGGGGACGTCGTCCGCATCACGATGTGCCGGCCGCAGCGCCGCAACGCGCTGTCCCGCGACCACCTGCAGCAGTTGCTCGCCGCGGTGACGGAGGTGGGGGAGAGCGACGCCGCCGGGATCGTGCTCGGCGCGGAGGGGCCGGTGTTCAGCGCCGGCCACGACTTCCGCGACGTCCTCGACGCCCCGCTGCCCGAGGTGCGCAGCCTGCTGGCGCTGTGCACCGAGCTCATGCAGACCCTCGAGCAGGTGCCGCAGGTCGTCGTCGCCCGGGTGCACGCGCTGGCCACCGCCGCCGGCTGCCAGCTGGTCGCCTCCTGCGACCTCGCCGTCGCCGCGGAGTCGGCCGGCTTCGCCGCACCCGGCGGCAAGGGCGGCTGGTTCTGCCACACGCCGATGGTCGCGATCGCCCGCAACGTCGGCCGCAAGCGGGCGATGGAGCTGGCGCTCACCGGCGACGTCATCGACGCCCGGACCGCGCTGGACTGGGGGCTGGTCAACCGGGTGGTGCCCGACGCCGGGCTCGACGCCGCCGTCGACGACCTGGTGGCCCGGGCCACCCGCGGGTCGCGGGCGAGCAAGGCGTGGGGCAAGCAGACGCTGTACGCCCAGCTCGACCGGCCCGAGCGCGACGCCTACGCCACCGCTGTCGAGGTCATGGCCGCGGCCAGCCAGATCGAGGGCGCCCGCGAGGGCATGCGCTCCTTCCTCGAGAAGCGCCCGGCGGTCTGGACGGACTGAGTCAGGGAGCCAGGTCGGCGCAGCCGGACTCGTGCGGCAGCACCGGCCGGAACGCGACCGACCAGCGGCTGCCGTCGGCGGTCACCCACGGGGTGAGCACGGTGGCCGAGGCCGCCGCGGCCAGCAGGTCGGCCGCCTGCTGCCCGGTGGCGCTCACGCAGGTCAGCCCGGCGCCGAGCGGGGTGCCGGGCAGGTCGGGGCCGGGCCAGGCGACCTCGGGCTGCGGCAGCTCGGGGTCGCCGCCGGTGTACGGCTGCACGACGGCGGCCACCGTCTGCGGCTCGTAGGTCTCCGTCGCACCACCGCCCAGGCCGGTGAGCTCGTCGGCCAGGTCCTGCAACCGGCCACGGGCCTCGGCCTGCTCGTCGGTCACGGTGTCGTCGGGGGTCTCCGCGAGGGCGTACACCTCCCGCACGGACGTGCCCTCGGCCGTCACGAGCGTGAAGCGGGTGGTCGCCGCGTCGGCCAGCGGCGGCTCGCCGAGGTCGCCGGACCCCGTGACGCCCGCCTCGACCGCGCGGTCGACGAGGTCACGGACGGTCGCCTCGTCGACCCTGGCCACCTGCACGTTCGGCAGCGCGGGCGCCGGCCAGATCGCGATCTGCGGGCCCTGGGTCAGCACCCGGCCGTCGCCGTAGACGCTGACCAGCGGCAGCCGGGTGGCCAGCTCCTCCGGCGTGGTGAACCCGCCGGTGTGGGCGACCTGCAGGACCAGCCCGGCGGGCAGGGGGCCCGGGGACGCCGGCGCGCCGGGGTCGCCACCGCCCTCCGCGCACGCGGTCAGGACCAGCGCCCCGGCCAGCAGGGACGCCGCACGCACCGCCCACGTCGTCGTCACGGTCCTGGCACGCCCGGCCGTCCTCGGCGGTTCCCGTCGTGACCGGACCGGTACCGTCGGCGCCCGTGCGTCTGGTCATCGCCCGCTGCTCGGTCGACTACATCGGGCGGCTGACCGCCCACCTGCCCCTCGCCACCCGGCTGCTGCTGGTCAAGGCCGACGGCTCGGTCTCGGTGCACGCCGACGACCGCGCCTACAAGCCGCTCAACTGGATGAGTCCTCCCTGCAGGTTGGAGGACGAGCTGGTCGACGGGGCGGGCACCTGGACGGTCACCAACAAGGCCGGCGAGCAGCTGGTCATCACCATCGAGGCGGTCGAGCACGACTCCTCGCACGACCTCGGCGTCGACCCGGGCCTGCAGAAGGACGGCGTGGAGGCCGAGCTGCAGCGGCTGCTGGCGCTGCACGTGGAGACGTTCGGCACCGGCTGGCAGCTGGTCCGCCGGGAGTACCCGACCGCGATCGGCCCGGTCGACCTGCTGTGCCGCGACGCCGACGGCGCGACGGTGGCCGTCGAGGTCAAGCGGCGCGGGGAGATCGACGGCGTGGAGCAGCTGACCCGCTACCTCGAGCTGCTCAACCGCGACCCGCTGCTCGCCCCGGTCAAGGGGGTCTTCGCCGCGCAGGAGATCAGGCCGCAGGCGCGGGTGCTCGCCCAGGACCGCGGCATCGACTGCGTGACCGTCGACTACGCCGTCCTCAAGGGCACCGACGACCCCACCCAGCGGCTGTTCTAGGCCCGGCACCCACCGCCGCCGCGGGGCTCCGCGGGTGCGACACTGCCCCGGTCAGCGTCGTGGAGGGATGGCAGCGTGGCCAGAGAACTGACCGAGGTCGGCGTGGTGGGCCTGGGCACCATGGGTGCGGGCATCGCCGAGGTCATGGCCCGCGCGGGCCTGTCGGTGACCGCCGTCGAGGTCGACGAGCAGGCCCTCGAGCGCGGCCGGGCCCACGTCGAGCAGTCCACCGGCAAGGCCGTCGCGCGCGGCAAGCTCGAGCCCGCCGACCGCGACGCCATCATCGGGCGGATCCGCTTCAGCACCGCGCTGGAGGACCTGTCCCAGGCCGAGCTGGTCGTCGAGGCCGTCCCCGAGCGGATGGAGCTCAAGACCGAGCTGTTCGCGAAGCTGGACAAGATCTGCCCGCCCGACACCATCCTGGCGACCAACACCTCGAGCCTGTCGGTGACCGAGCTGTCGGTGGCCACCGGCCGGCCGAGCAAGGTCATCGGCATGCACTTCTTCAACCCGGCGCCGGTCATGAAGCTGGTCGAGGTCGTGCGCACGGTGGTCACCGAGCCCGCGGTCATCGAGGACGTCGAGGCCCTCGCCGCCCGGCTGGGCAAGGTCGACGTCACCATCGGCGACAAGGCCGGCTTCATCGCCAACGCGCTGCTGTTCGGCTACCTCAACCACGCGGTCGCCATGTACGAGAACCGCTACGCCAGCCGCGAGGACATCGACGCCGCCATGCGGCTGGGCTGCGGCCTGCCGATGGGGCCGCTGGCGCTGATGGACCTCATCGGCATCGACACCGCATACGAGATCCTCGACACGATGTACAAGCAGTCGCGCGACCGGCTGCACGCGCCCAGCCCGATCATCAAGCAGATGATGACCGCGGGCCTGCTGGGCCGGAAGTCCGGCCGCGGCTTCTACACCTACGCCGCCCCGGGCTCCGCCGAGGTCGTCCCCGACGAACACACCCCGCGGGCCGGCGGTGCCGCCGAGGGCGCCCGGCCGGTGTCACTGGTCGGCGTCGTCGGCTCGGGCACGATGGCCACCGGCATCGTCGAGGTCGTCGCCAAGGGCGGCTACGACGTGCTGTTCCAGGCCCGCTCGCCGGAGAAGGTCGAGGCGGTGCTGACGGCGCTGCGCCGGTCGCTGGACAAGCAGGTGGCCCGCGGGCGCCTCGACGAGGCCGGCCGCGACGAGGTGCTGGGCCGGGTCCGCGGGACGACGTCGCTGGACGAGCTCGCCGACCGCGACCTGGTCGTCGAGGCCGTCGTCGAGTCGCTGCCGGTCAAGCAGGCGCTGTTCGCCGCGCTGGGGGAGATCGCCAAGCCCGGCGCCGTCCTCGCGACGACGACCTCCAGCCTGCCGGTGATCGAGTGCGCCAAGGCCAGCGAGCGCCCCGGTGACGTCGTCGGCCTGCACTTCTTCAACCCCGCGCCGGTGATGAAGCTGGTGGAGGTGGTCAGCACGATCGCCACCGCCCCCGACGTCGCGGCCACCGCGCACGCGGTCTGCGCGCAGCTGGGCAAGCACGCGGTCTCCTGCACCGACCGCGCCGGGTTCATCGTCAACGCGCTGCTGTTCCCCTACCTCAACGACGCGGTGAAGATGCTCCAGGCGCACTACGCGACCGCCGACGACATCGACGCCGCGATGAAGGTCGGCTGCGGCTACCCGATGGGCCCGTTCGAGCTGCTCGACGTCGTCGGCCTGGACGTGTCGCTGGCGATCGAGCGGGAGCTCTACACCGAGTTCCGCGAGCCCGGCTTCGCGCCGGCGCCGCTGCTCGAGCACCTGGTCACCGCCGGGTACCTCGGCCGCAAGACCGGCCGGGGCTTCCGGGACTACTCCGGCCGCTGAGGTGCCCCGACGGGGACGACGCGGCAGCGGAGGGCGGCCGTCGGGCCGCCCCCCGCTGGCACCCCGGTCCGACCCGGTCGAGGAGGCCGCCGACGGCGACTGGGTCGTGCGGTCCCTGACCGGCGCGGCGAGCACCAAGCCCTACCGCTGCCCGGGCTGCGACCAGGAGGTCCGGCCCGGGACGCCGCACCTGGTGACCTGGCCGGCCTTCGCGCGCGACTCCGACCTCGACCCCTGGGACACCGACTCCGCGGCCGACCGGCGCCGGCACTGGCACACCGCCTGCTGGCGCGCCCGCGACCGCCGTCGGTGACGGCGCCCGGCTCAGGTCCTCAGCTCACCAGGGTCGCGAAGACGACGACGTTGTCCTCGTAGCTGCCCCGCGACCGGTCGAAGGCCCCGCCGCAGGTCACCAGCCGCAGCTGGGCGTCGGGGGTCGGCCCGTAGACCTCCTCGGTCGGGAACGCGCCCTTGGAGTGCCGCTCGACGCGGGTCACCGCGAAGCGGACGGTGGTGCCGTCGGAGCGGTCGACGAGCACCTCGTCACCGGGCTCGATCCCGGCGAGGTGGGCGAACACGGCCGGCCCCCGGGCGGAGTCGACGTGCCCGGCCAGCACCGCGGGCCCGACCTCGCCGGGGACCGGGCCGGCGGCGTACCAGCCGGCCAGGGAGGGGTCGGCCGGCACCGCCAGCGCGCCGGCGGGGTCGAGGCCCAGCTCCACCAGGGCGCTGTCGACGCCGGCCGCCGGTACCCGCACCCGGACGGGGACCGTGGCCGGTGCCGTCGGCTGGGCGGCGAGCACCACCGGTCCGGGGACCGACGCCGCGGGCGCCGTCGCGCCCGATGCCTCCGCCGCCGGGGCAGACGAGCCGGGCACGAGCAGTGCGACCGTCACGGCGCCCAGGGCGAGCACGGTCAGGACCACGGGCAGCAGCGGGCTCCTGCGCCGGTGCGGCGTGCGGTACCGGGTCCCGCGCTGGGGAGCCCGGTGGCGGGCCGGGAGCGTCACCGGCTCCGGGAGGTGGCGGCGTGCCGCGGGCGACCGGCCAGGCGCCGCGCCGTCGCGAGACACACCCCCGCGCCGGCGGCCAGCGCTGCGCCTGCGGTGGTCAGGGCGACGGGCAGCGACACCCCGTCCGGCTGCGCCGCGCCGCCCGCGCCGGCCTCCACGCCGCCGGCCGGGACGACGGCGGTCCCCGCGGCGTCGCGCACGGCCCGCACGGTCAGCCCGCCGCCGGACCGGTCGAGCACCAGCACGCTGTAGACCGACCCCGCGGCCAGCTCGACCGGCAGCTCGGCCGGCTGCCCGCCCTCCGGGGTGACCCCGATGCCCGTAGGGCCGGCGGGCACGTCGACGTAGCCGCTGGTGTCGGCGAAGGCGAGGTCGCCGGCCAGCGACGGCCCGCCGGGCACCCCGACGGCGAGGGCGGGCGCGCTCGCCGCGGCGGCGAGGACCCGCAGCCGGGCCGCCCCGGATGCCGGCGGCGTCAGGTCGTCCTCGAGGACCTCCAGCCCGAGGTCGGCGAACGGGCCGACGCCGGCGACCGTGCGGGCGCTGTCGGCTTCCACCTCGACGGTCGTCGACAGCACCGGTGGGGTGTCCGGGTCGGCGCCCGCGGCCCGCATGCTGACGGCGTAGGTGCCGGCCGGGACGCTCTGGTACTCCGACACCGTGCCGTAGCCGACCGCCGGGAAGACCTGCCCGGCGGCGGGGTCGGCGACCGAGTCGACGTACACGTCGACCGCGGGGGTGTCGGGGGACAGGTGCGCCAGCCGCAGCAGGCCGCCCTCGTCCGCCGTCGCCGTTGCCAGGGGCAGCCCACTCACCGCGGCCGCCAGCGCCGTCACCACCAGGACGCGGCTGGTCCTCGTCACTCGTTCCTCCCCGTGTGCGGTCCCGGTCGCGTCGCAGCGCGGCCGGGGCGTCACTCACGTGTACCCCGCGCCCGCCGGACGCGCACGCCGGGGGTCCGCCGGGCGTGCCGTCAGCCGACGGCGCCGGCGACCAGGCCGTCGGGATCGGAGACGTGGTGGAAGGAGACCAGGACGCCGTCGGCGGTCACCTGCACGTCGTCGGGACGCAGCGGCGGCAACTGGGCGTCCAGCCAGGCGCGCAGCCGGTCGGTCCCCGCCGGGTCGGCCGGCACCGGCGCACCGCCGAAGGCGTCGATCAGCACCCGCCGGGCCGGCGTCCCGGCGTCCTCCTCGCCCGGCAGGGCCGGGAGGGCGGCGATGCCGACCCCCTCGCCCGCGACGAGGCCGGCCAGGAGGCTCAGCACCCGCAGGTCCACCTCCCCGGAGCGCAGGACGGCCGCGACGGCGGGGTCCGCGCCGGTGGTCGGGTTGGCCAGCAGGGCCGCGGCCAGCGACCGCCGCCGCTCGCGTTGCTCGGCCGTGGGCTCGACGGGCCGCGGGTCGACCACCAGGAGGTCGTCGTCGCCGGGCCGGTCGAAGCGGGCGACGACCCGGGAGCCCGGGGGCGCGGGGCCGACGACCGCCAGCAGGGCACCGGGCGGGACGGCGCTCCCGGCCGCGCGGAGCCGGCCGGGCGGCACCCCGCCGGCGATGAGCTCCTCGCGGACGGCGGTGGAGGCGGCCAGGTCCGCCGACGGCGGGAGGGCGGCCGGGAGCCAGTCCGCCGGCGTGGCGGTCCCGGTCGCCGGGTCGCCCGTCCCGGCGGCCGTACCGCCGTCCCCGGTCAGCCGCGGCAGCAGGACCACTGCGGTGGCGAGGACGGCCAGCACGAGGGCCAGGAGGCCGCCGCGGACGAGCGGTCGCCGCAGCGAGGACCGGTCGCGGTGCCGGGCCCGGTGGCCGAGGTGGGTGAGGGCCGCGGCGGGGGCGTCGGCGGGGGCGGCGTGGCGCGGCCCGCCCGCCGCACCGGGGCTCCCCGGTCCGGCGGTGTCAGGCACGTGTCGTGCCTACCCTGTCGCGGCATCCCCCGCGCGCGGGGGATGCGGGGTCAGCGGCGCCCGGGGACGGCCGGCTGGCCGCCGGTGTCCTGCGGGGTGACGGCCGGCTGGACCCTGGTCGGCGCGTCCCCCGCGGGGGGCGCGCCCTCGGCCGGCCGGCCGGGCTCGGCCACACGGCTGGAGCCGCCGGCCTGCCGGTCCTCCTCCTGACCGCTGGCGTGGACCGGGCGGATCTGCTGCGTCCGCTCCGTCGAGACGGACTCGGGCTGCTGCACCGCCGGCAGCGTGGAGGGCGAGGACGACCGGGTGGGCTGGCGGGCGGCCGCGGCCTCCCCGACCCCCTGGACCGGTGTGTCGACGGTGCGCGCGTGCGGAGCCGGTCGCGGTGCGCCCGGCTGCCCGCCGGTCTGCGGCCCCACGGCCGGCTGCACGGCCGTCTGCGGACCGACGGCGGGCTGCATCGCCGTCTGCGGCCCGGCGACCGGCTGGACGGCGGTCTGCGGCCCGCCGGGCTCACGGCGCGGCAGCCGCACCTCCTCGGTCGCCCCGGGGCGCGGTGCCTGGGCCGGCTGGGGAGCCTGCCCCTGCTGGGGCTGGCCCTGCTGCGGCTGACCCTGCTGGCCACCCTGGCCCTGCTGCGGCGCCGCGGGACGCGGCTGCGGCCGGTCGCCGAGGTCGGGCAGGGCGGAGAGCACCCGGCGGGCCTCGGTGAGGCGGGCGGTCAGCTCGTCGCGCACCCGGCGGACGGCGGCGGCCGAGGCCTCGGCCTCGCCGACGACGCGGGCGGCGTGCGCCTCGGCCGCGGCGACCCGCTGCTGCGCGGCCTGGACCGAGGCGCGCTCCCGCTCCTCCTCGGCGCGCGCGGCCTCCATCCGGCGGGCGCGCTGGGCGATCTCGAAGTCCTCCTCCACCTTGGTCCGGCGGGCCTGGGACTCGGCCTCGAGGCGGGCGACCTTCTCCTGTGCCTTGGCGACCAGCTCGTCGGCGCGGATCTGCGCCTTGCTGGCGATCTGCTCGGCGTTCTGGCGGGCCTCGGTGAGCATCCGCTCCACCTCGGCCTGCCCGGCGGCGTGCCGCTCGAGCATCGCCCGCTCCTCGGCGGCGGTCTGCTCGCGCAGCGCGCGGGCCTCCTGCTCGGCGGCGGCGCGGATGTCCGCGGCCTCCTCCTCGGCCAGCCGGAGCATGTGCGAGATCCGCTCGCTCATGTTCTCGAAGGTGGCCGGGCCGGAGGTGGCGGCCTTGCGGCGCAGCTGCTCGATCTCCGCGTGCATCGCCGACAGCTGGCCGGCGAGGTCGGCCGAGCGGCCCACGGCGGCGTCCCGGTCGGCCATGGCGACCCGGATGTCGGCCTCGAGGCGTTCGATGGTCTCGGCCACCTGGTGGCGGTCGTAACCCCGCAGCACCACGTCGAACGAGTGCTGCGCCTCGCGCATCGGCAGCAGGTCGCGGCGGGGATCGCTCATGCCGCCATCCTCGCAGAGTCCGGGAGTGTCGTCAGGACGTCGGTCGGGCACCGGACCGCGCCCCGCCCGGCGGGCGGCCCCTCCCCGGGCGCTCCGCGGTGGTCCGGGCCGATCACCCGGCCCGGACCACCGGCGGGTTCACACGCCGCGGAAGCGGTTGATCGCGCTCAGGTGCCGTTCCCGCTTCTCGGCGTCCTTGACACCCAGGCCCTCCTGCGGGGCGAGGGTGAGCACGCCGACCTTGCCCTGGTGCAGGTTGTGGTGGACGTCGTAGGCCGCCTGGCCCACGTCCTCCATCGCGTAGGTCCGCGACAGGGTCGGGTGGACCAGGCCCCGGTCGATGAGCCGGTTGGCCTCCCACGCCTCCTTGTAGTTGGCGAAGTGCGACCCGACGATCCGCTTGAGGTTCATCCACAGGTAGCGGTTGTCGTAGGAGTGCATGTACCCGCTGGTGGAGGCGCAGGTGACGATCGTGCCGCCCTTCTTGGCGACGTAGACGCTCGCGCCGAAGGTCTCCCGGCCGGGGTGCTCGAAGACGATGTCGACGTCGTCGCCGCCGGTCAGCTCGCGGATGCGCTTGCCGAACCGCTGCCACTCCCTGGGGTCCTGGGTGTCCTCGTCCTTCCAGAACCGGTAGCCCTCGGCGGAGCGGTCGATGACCAGCTCGGCGCCCATCGTCCGGACGATGTCGGCCTTCTCCGGGCTGGAGACCACGCAGACGGGGATCGCGCCGCCGTTGAGCGCCATCTGGGTGGCGTAGGAGCCCAGCCCGCCGGAGGCGCCCCAGACCAGCACGACGTCGCCCTGCTTCATGCCGGCGCCGTTGCGGGAGACGAGCTGGCGGTAGGCGGTGGAGTTGACCAGCCCGGGGGCGGCCGCCTCCTCCCAGGACAGGTGCCGTGGCTTGGGCATGAGCTGGTTGCTCTTGACCAGCGCCAGCTCGGCCAGGCCGCCGAAGTTGGTCTCGAACCCCCAGATGCGCTGCTGGGGGTCCATCATCGTGTCGTCGTGGCCGGCCGGGTCCTCCAGCTCCACCGACAGGCAGTGCGCCACGACCTCGTCGCCGGGCTTCCACTTGTTCACGCCCGGGCCCACCCGCAGCACGACGCCGGCCAGGTCGGAGCCGACGACGTGGTAGGGCAGGTCGTGCCGCTTGGTGAGCGGGTTCTGGCGGCCGTAGCGCTCGAGGAACCCGAAGGTGGAGACCGGCTCGAAGATCGACGTCCAGACGGTGTTGTAGTTCACCGACGACGCCATCACCGCCACCACCGCCTCGCCCGGGCCGAGCTCGGGGGTGGGCACCTCCTCGACGTGCAGCGACTTGCGCGGGTCCTTCTCCTTGGTCGGCATCCCGGCGAACATCTCCTGCTCGTCCTTGCGGACGACGACCGCCCGGTAGGACTCCGGCACCGGCAGCCCGCCGATGTCGCTGAGCTGGTCGGCGAGGATGGCGTCCCTGATCGCGTCCACGTGCTACTCCCGGGTCTTGGTCGGCTCGGAGCGGAGGGGGTGCGGCGGCAGGTTACCGGCCGGTAACCGCCGGGGCCGGGCGACCCGGGGACGCGCCCCGGAGCCCGGGGGCTCAGGAGGCGGTGCGGGCGGGCTCGACGAGCTCGACGAGGACGCCGCCGGCGTCCTTGGGGTGCACGAAGTTGACCCGGCTGCCCGACGTCCCGCGCCTCGGGACGTCGTAGAGCAACCGCAGGCCGCGCTCCCGCAGCGTGGCGCCGGCCGCCTCGACGTCGTCGACGCGGAAGGCGAGCTGCTGCAGGCCGGGCCCGGAGCGGCCGATGAACTTCGCGATCGTCGACTCCGGGGTGAGCGGGGCGAGCAGCTGGATCCGGGTCTCCCCGCTGCCGACGGCGAGCATCGCCTCGCGGACGCCCTGCTCCTCGTTGGTCTCCTCGTGCACCGACCGGACGCCGAAGGTCCTCGCGTAGAAGGCGATCGCCTCGTCGAGGTCGGGGACGGCGATCCCGACGTGGTCGACGGTGGTGAACAGCTCGGCGGGCAGACCCGTCGCGGCGTCGGTCATCGGGTCATCTTGGCGCAAGACGTCTGAGACGACTCACCAGTGTGTCGGGGATCACGCCGCGGCGGGCCGAGCCGTCCGGGGTGCCGGTCGGCCCGTCGACCCGGTTGGAGAACCGATCTATCCTGGCCTGCAGCCCTGTCCCCGCGACCTGCGACTCCCGCGGGCGCGGTCCGACCCGTCGTCGCCAGCGTCGGCGGCGCGCTCCTGGAGGCAGCATGTCCCGCTCGGTGATCGTCAGCGGCGCCCGGACCCCCATGGGCCGGCTGCTCGGCTCGCTCAAGGACTTCTCCGCGGCCGACCTCGGCGGTGTCGCGATCAAGGCCGCCCTGGAGCGCGCGGGCATCAGCGGCGACCAGGTCGAGTACGTGATCATGGGGCAGGTGCTGCAGGCCGGCGCCGGCCAGAACCCCGCCCGGCCCGCCGCGGTGGCCGCCGGCATCCCGATGACCGTCCCGGCGATCACCGTGAACAAGGTCTGCCTGTCCGGGCTGAGCGCCATCGCGCTGGCCGACCAGCTCATCCGCGCCGGCGAGTTCGACGTCGTCGTGGCCGGCGGCCAGGAGTCGATGACCCAGGCGCCGCACCTGCTGCCCAGCGGCCGCACCGGCACCAAGTACGGCGACGCCCGGCTGGTCGACGCCATGGCGCACGACGGGCTGACCGACACCTTCGACCAGGTGGCCATGGGCGCGCTGACCGAGCAGGCCAACGACCGGTACCGGCTGACCCGCGAGGAGCAGGACGCCTTCGCCGCGGAGAGCCACCAGAAGGCCGCCCGCGCGGGCAAGAACGGGATCTTCGACGAGGCGATCACCCCCGTGCTCATCCCGCAGCGCAAGGGGGACCCCATCGAGTTCCGCGACGACGAGGGCGTGCGCGCCGACACCACCGTGGAGACCCTCGCCCGGCTCAAGCCCGCCTTCGCGAAGGACGGCACCATCACCGCGGGCACCGCCTCCCAGATCTCCGACGGCGCCTGCGCGGTCGTGGTCATGAGCGCCGAGAAGGCCGCGGAGCTGGGCATCACGCCGATCGCCGAGATCGGCGCGCACGGCGTCGTCGCCGGACCGGACGCGACGCTGCAGAGCCAGCCCGCCCGCGCGATCCGGCGGGCCTGCGAGCGCGAGGGGATCGCGCCGGAGGACCTGGACCTGGTCGAGTTCAACGAGGCCTTCGCCGCGGTCGCCCTCGTCTCCACCCGCGAGCTGGGGATCGACCCGGAGAAGGTCAACCCCAACGGCGGCGCGATCGCCCTCGGACACCCGATCGGCATGAGCGGCGCCCGGATCGTGCTCGACGTGGCGCTCGAGCTGCGCCGCCGCGGTGGCGGCGTCGGTGCCGCCGCGCTGTGCGGCGGTGGCGGGCAGGGCGACGCGCTGGTCCTGCACGTGCCCGCTCCCGCGTGACGCCCGACGGCCTCGTCCGGGAGGACACGGCCGTCGCGACGCCCGGCCCCGCCACCCCCCGGGGGAGGCGGGGCCGGCGCGCTGTCGACGTCGCCGACCTGGTCGCCCGCGCCCGCGACGGCGAGGCCCGCGCGGTGGCCCGGCTCATCTCGCTGGTCGAGGACGCCAGCCCGCTGCTGCGCGAGGTCGCCGCCGCGCTGGCGCCGCACACCGGGCACGCCCAGGTGCTGGGGCTGACCGGCGCGCCCGGCGTCGGCAAGTCCACGACGACGACGGCGCTGGTGCGCGGCCTGCGGGCCGCCGGCCGGCGGGTCGGCGTGCTCGCCGTCGACCCGTCCTCGCCCTTCTCCGGCGGCGCGCTGCTCGGCGACCGGGTGCGCATGCAGGACCACGCCGGCGACCCCGGCGTCTACATCCGGTCGATGGCCTCGCGCGGGCACCTGGGCGGGCTGGCCTGGGCGACGCCGCAGGCGCTGCGGGTGCTCGACGCGGCCGGCTGCGACGTCGTGCTCGTCGAGACCGTCGGCGTCGGCCAGTCGGAGCTGGAGATCGCCTCGCTCGCCGACACCACGCTGGTGCTCGTCGCGCCGGGGATGGGCGACGGCATCCAGGCGGCCAAGGCCGGGATCCTCGAGGTGGCCGACGTCCTCGTCGTCAACAAGGCCGACCGGGACGGCGCCGACCGAACCGTGCGCGACCTGCGCTACGCCCAGTCCCTGGGCGGCCGGTCCACCGGTCCGGGGGCGTGGCGGCCGCCGATCCTGCGCACGGTGGCCGCCCGCGGGGAGGGCGTCGACCGGGTCCTCGAGGAGGTCGAGGCGCACCGCCGGTGGCTGGCCGGCTCCGGCGAGGGCGCCCACCGCCGTGCCGAGCGGGCCGCCCGCGAGATCGAGGCGATCGCCCTGGCCGGGCTGCGGGAGCGGATCGGCGAGGTGCGCGGGTCGGCCGCGCTGGCCGCGCTCGCCGGCGAGGTGGTGGCGGGCGAGACCGACCCCTACCGCGCCGCCGACCGGCTCCTCGGGCAGCTCCGGGACCCCGCGGGCAGACTGACCCGGTGAACGGGAAGCCGGACGCCGTCGTCGTCGGAGCCGGGCCGAACGGCCTGGCCGCAGCGCTGCGGCTGGCGGCGGCCGGGCTGCGGGTGCAGGTCGTCGAGGCGGCGGACCGGCCCGGCGGCGGGATGCGCACCGAGGAGCTCATGCGGCCGGGCTACCGGCACGACGTCTGCTCGATCGTGCAGCCGATGGCCGCCGCGGCACCGTTCTTCCGCGAGTTCGACCTGCCCAGCCGCGGCGTCCGGCTGGTGCAGCCGGAGGTCAACTTCGCCCACCCGCTGGAGGGCGGGCGGGCCGCGGTCCAGTACCACTCCCTGGAGGAGACGGCGGCCGCGCTCGGGCGGGACGGGGCGGCCTACCGCCGCCTGTTCGAGCCGCTGGTGGAGCACGGGCAGGACGTCGTCGACTTCTTCCTGACCAGCCGGCTGCGCCGGCTGCCGACCCGCAGCGTGCCGCAGATCGTGTACTTCGGGCTCAACGGGCTGCCCAACGTGAGCTGGCTGGCGCACCGGTACTTCGAGACCGAGGAGGCCCGCGCGCTGCTCGGCGGCGCCGCGGCGCACGGCATGCTCGACCTGAGCCAGCCGCTCACCTCCGCGCTCGGGATGCTGCTGACGATGCTCGGCCACCACGTCGGCTGGCCGCTGGTCGAGGGCGGGTCGCAGAACCTCGCCGACGCGATGGTCACCGCGCTCGAGCAGCAGGGCGGCGAGGTGGTCACCGGGCACCTGGTCACCGACCTGCGCGAGTTCGACGGCGTCCCGGCCGTGCTGCTCGACACCACGCCCGAGGCGTTCGTGTCGATGGCCGGCGACCGGGTGCACGAGGGCTACCGGCGCTGGGTGCGGCGGTACCGGCACGGGGCCGGCGTCTTCAAGATCGACTGGATCCTGTCCGAGCCGGTGCCGTGGACCAACCCCGACGCCCGGCGGGCCGGGACGCTGCACGTGGCCGGCACCCTCGAGGAGACCATCGCCGGCGAGCGCGCCCCGAACCAGGGGAGGGCCGCCGAGCGCCCGTACGTGCTCGCCGTCCAGCCGACCGTGCCCGACCCGACCCGTGCGCCCGAGGGCGGCCACGTCTTCTGGGCCTACGTGCACGTGCCGCACGGGTCCGACGTGGACATGACCGCGGCGATCGAGGACCAGGTCGAGCGGTTCGCGCCGGGGTTCAAGGACACGATCGTCGACCGGGTCACCAAGAACGCCGTCCAGATGGAGGCGTGGAACCCGATGTACCTCGGCGGGGACATCTCCAACGGGCAGGCCACGCTGCGCCAGATGCTGTTCCGCCCGGTGCCGCGGTGGAACACCTACAAGACGCCGGTCGACGGCGTGTACCTCGCGTCCTCGGCCACCCCGCCCGGGCCCGCCGTGCACGGCGCCTGCGGGGACAACGCCGCACAGGTGGCGCTGCGCGAGGTGTTCGGCGTCCGCGACGTCCCCCGGCTGCGCCCCGCCGTCTGAGGGGTCGGCCGCTCGCCCGGGTGGTCACCTGCCGTGGCCTCCCGTCGGCGGTGACCACGGCCGCTGACCACTCGGTCCCGCCTGTGGACGGCGCCGGCGGGCAGCGGCCGTCTCCGGGCAGGCTGCGCCGGTGTCCAGGTCACCCCGTCGTCCCCCGGAGCTGCGCGGCCGCGTCTTCCGGGGGTCCAGCGTCGTCTCCGCGGGGCTGCTGACGGAGAACGAGCTGCGGGGGCCGGCCTGGCGCCGGGTCTTCCGGGACGTGTACGCCTGCACCACGGTCGACCTCACGCACCAGCTGCGGGCCCGTGCCGCGGCGGTCCTGCTCGTGCCGGGCGCCGTCGTCAGCGGCCGGAGCGCCGCGGTGCTGTGGGACCTGCACCTGGCCGGGGCGACCGAGGACGTCGAGCTCACCGTCCCGCCCGACCGGTCGCGGGTCCGCCTGCCGGGCATCCGGGTCCGCCGGGCCGCGCTGTCCGGGGACCAGGTCACCCGCCGGTCCGGCGTCGCCGTCACCACGGCCGCGGCGACGGCGGTCGCCGTGGCGGCCTCCGGTCCGCTCGACGAGGCGGTCGTCCTGCTCGACCGGTTCGTCGCCCAGCGGCTCGTCGACCTCGACGCCGTCCGTGCGGCCGCCGCGGCGGCGACCGGGCGCGGGTGCCGGCAGGTGCGGACGGCGGCGACGCTCGCCGACGGCCTGGCCGGGTCGCCGCAGGAGACCCGGCTCCGGCTGCTGCTGCACCGGTCGGGGTTGCCGCTGCCGGTCGCGCAGTTCACCGTCCGCGACGACCGCGGCTTCGTGGCGCGGGTCGACTTCGCCTGGCCCGGACACCGGCTCGCGGTCGAGTACGACGGTCTGTGGCACGGCGACCCCGCCCAGTTCGTGGCCGACCGGCGCCGGCTCAACCGGCTCACCGAGGCCGGATGGCGCGTCCTCTTCGTCACGGCCGAGGACCTGCGCTGTCCGGCCCGCCTCGTCGCCCGGATCGCCGAGGCACTGGCCGCCTGCGAACGAGTGGTCGGCTGACGTGGTTGTGCGGCCGGGGTGACCACGGCGGGTGACCGGTCGGCGCGGGGGCCGGGGCGCAGGCGGGCGGCGGGTAGCGTCGGGCGCATGGTCCGGGCGCTGGGGCTGCCGTTCGACCCGATCGAGCGCGCAGGGGAGACCTGGGAGCGGCGCTTCGGGCCGGCCGCGGCGATGCGCGCGGCCACGTCGGTGTTCCGGGTGCAGCAGATCCTGCTCGCCCGCTTCGACGAGGTGCTGCGCCCGCACGGGCTGACCTTCGCCCGCTACGAGGTGCTCGTGCTGCTCACCTTCAGCCGCAGCGGGCAGCTGCCGCTCAAGGTCATCGGCAGCCGCCTCATGGTCCACCCGACCAGCGTCACCAACGCCATCGACCGGCTCGTCGCGGCCGGGTACGTCGACCGCCGGCCCAACCCCGCCGACGGCCGCGGCGTCCTCGCCGGCATCACCGACCGCGGCCGCGCGGTGGTCGAGGGGGCCACCCGGGAGCTCACCGCGCTCGACTTCGGCCTCGGCGACCTGCCCGAGGCCGAGCAGGAGACCCTGTTCGACCTCCTGCGCCGGGTGCGGCTGGGCGCCGGCGACGTCGCGGAGGTCGACGCGGCCCCGTCCGCCGAGGGCTGACACCGCGCCCACCCGCCGGTGGGATCATGGGCGCATGCAGCCCACCCGTCCCGGACGCCCCGACCCGCGCGCGCAGGCCCAGCAGGCGCAGCTCGCCGCCTCCCTGGCCGGTGCGGTCGACCTCGCCGCCGTCAAGGCCCGCTCCGAGGCCGCCGCGCGGGCCCAGGCGGCCCCGCAGCCCAGTGCCACGGCCCCGGCGGGCGCACCCGGCTCGGCGGTCGTCGACGTCACCGAGGCCACCTTCCAGGCCGAGGTGCTCGACCGCTCCTTCCAGGTGCCGGTCGTCCTCGACCTGTGGGCCGAGTGGTGCGGCCCCTGCAAGCAGCTCTCCCCGGTGCTCGAGCGGCTGGCCGCCGAGGGCGGCGGTTCGTGGGTGCTCGCCAAGGTCGACGTCGACGCCAACCCGGCGCTGGCCCAGGGCCTGCGGGTGCAGGGCATCCCCGCGGTCAAGGCGGTCTGGCAGGGGCAGCTGGTCGCCGAGTTCACCGGCGCCATCCCCGAGGAGCAGGCCCGCCAGTTCGTCACCGAGCTGGTCCGGGCCACCACCGGCGGCGCGGTCCCGGAGGGCGGGCCCGGCGAGGACGAGGCGATGGACGACCCCCGCCTCGACGCCGCCGAGGCTGCCCTCGAGCGCGGCGACCTCGAGGCCGCCGAGGCCGCCTACGCCGCGATCCTCGAGACCGAGCCCGACCACCCGGTCGCGGGCCTCGCGCTGCGCCAGGTGCGGCTGATCCGCCGGGCCGACGCCGCCGGTCCCGAGGCGCTCGCGGCCGCCGACGCCGCCCCCGACGACGTCGAGGCGCAGACGCGGGCGGCGGACTTCCAGCTCGGCACGGGCGACGTCGAGGGCGCCTTCACTCGCCTGGTCGACGTCGTCCGGCGGACCGCCGGCGACGACCGGGACCGCGCGCGCCAGCACCTCGTCGAGCTCTTCGACGTCGTCGGCGCCGAGGACCCGCGGGTGGTCGCCGCCCGCCGCCAGCTGATGGCGGCGCTCTACTGAGCCGCGCCCGGCGGCGCTAGACCCCGACGCCGCACGGTTCCGCGCCGTTGAGGAAGCCGGCGCGGAACAGGTCGACCAGCTGGAACCCGGTCAGCTCGACGTCGGCGAGCACGTCCGGGTCGTTGCCGTACTCGAGCAGGAACTGCACGCTCTCGTCGATGTCACCGGGGGAGATGCGCACGCTCTCCAGCTGGTTGTTGTAGACCTGCGCCGAGTACCAGCCGGTCAGGCACACGGCCGACTGCAGCGCCTCGGTGTCGTCGGTGGACAGGCCCAGCTGGTCGCGGGCGGCCAGCGCGTACGGGACGGCCACCCCGGTGACCACGGCGAAGTCGCCGAGCTCGTAGGTCTGCTCGGCGAAGTCCCCGTCGAAGGCGACGAGGCCGGCCCCGTCCCCGCCGTCGGGGCAGTAGACCAGCGCGACGTCCTCGGGGGCGCAGTCCGGCGGGGCGGTGGTGGCCTCCAGCGCCGGCTCGGTGAACTCGGCGTCGAGGACCTCGGTGAACGCGCGGCCCCAGAACTCGGCCAGCGACGCCTCGGTGAAGCCGAGGGTGTCGCCGAAGGGCGCGTTGCCGCCGGTGGCGAAGTCCGCGTCGGTGGTGAACTCGCCCTGGGTGAACACCCGGTCGGGGCCGTAGCGGTCGCGGCAGGCCGTCGAGCCGTCGTCGAAGCCCTCCTGGAACGCCGAGACGCGGTCGAAGTAGGAGCCGTGCGCCTGCTGCTCGCCCGAGCCGGTGCCCACCGGGTCGCGCAGCAGGAAGTAGCCGCGCAGCAGCTGGTCGAGGTCGTCGGTGTCGATGGAGGAGTACTCGGCGTTGCCGTCGGCCACCCACGCCGTCCACGCGCCGGCCAGGCAGTCGGCCTGGGTCTCGGTGGCGATCGAGGCCGGCGGGTAGCCGACCCGGGCCTGCACCGCGTGGCCGAACTCGTGCGCCATCACCAGCTGCGGCAGCACCTCGCCGTACTGGCCGGCGAGTTCGCCGAGGAAGGCGCGGTCGTAGCTGATCGAGTCGGAGTTGGGCGCCTCCTGCGAGGAGCAGTAGAAGGCGTTGTTCTCCAGCTCGCGGGGATCGGTGCCGCAGCCGATGCCGTCGGGGTACAGCGACGGGTCGACGTCGTTCGGGTCGACGCTGAAGAAACCGCCGGTCAGCGGCTGGAACGGCTGCCCGAAGACGTCGGGGAAGCCCGCCGCCCAGAAGGTCTCCAGGTCGGCCAGCGCGTTGCGGGCGAGGGTGTCGATCGGCCCGTCGGTGGCGCCGACGACGCGCAGCGTGCCGGCGTCGACCGACTCGGTCGGCATGCCCTGCGACCGCGGGGTGCCGATCACGACGTAGGAGCACGCCGAGGTGACGAGGACGCCGAGCGCCAGCAGCGCGGCGAGGGCGCCCCGGGAGCGCGAGGGGAGGTCCATCGGGAGGCCCGTACCCGGCCGGGGCCTGCGTGAACGCGGCGGCGCCCGCCTCCCGCGCGGGGGAGACGGGCGCCGCTGTCGTGACCGGGACGGGCTACAGCCCGATGTCGCAGCCGGTGCCGCCGTTGAGGAAGCCGTCGCGGAAGGCGTCGACCATCTCGAAGCCGGACAGGTCGGTGTTCGGGAAGACACCCTCCTCCTGACCGTAGGTGAGCAGGAAGATGGCCGCCTCGTCGACGTCGCCGGGGGAGAGGCTGCCGATCTGCTCGAAGTCACCGGTCCAGAAGCGGGCGGTGTACCAGCCGGTCAGGCAGACCGCCGAGGAGATCGCCGCGGCGTCGTCGATCGGCAGGTCCAGCTGGGCGCGCGCGGCCTGGGCGTAGGCGACGGAGATGGCCGCGGCGACCGCGAAGTCCCCGATGCCGTCGTAGGTCGAGCCCAGCAGCTCCGCGTCGAGGTAGACGGTGTCGTCGGCCTCGCAGTACCCGAGGTCGCGGTTCTCCGCGCCCATGTCACCGCAGTCGGGCGCGTCCCCCTCGAAGGACTCGATCGCGGGGTCGGTGAACTCGGCGCCCAGGCCCGGGAACACCGACTGGTAGAAGACCGGCAGCGTGGTGGCGACCAGCTCGCCGATCTGGTCGGCGGGCAGGTTGCCCCCGCTCTCGAGGTCCGCCTCGGTGGTGAACTCGGTGGCGGTGAACAGCCGGTCCTCGGTGAAGTCGTCGCGGCAGGTGCCCACGCCGCCGTCGTAACCGGCGTAGAAGGCCGACATCCGGTCGAAGCCGGAGCCGTGCGCGCGCTGGTCGTCGGGGTCGAAGCCGACCGGGTCGCGCAGGCCGATGACCCCGAGGACGACCTGGTCGAGCTCGGCGGCGCGCAGCGCGATGTGCTCGGCGTTGCCGTCGATCACCCAGCGGGTGAAGGCGCCGGCGAGGCAGTCGGCCTGCGTCTCGACGACGATCGCCGAGTCGGCGAAGCCGAACCGGCCCTGCATCGCGTGGCCGATCTCGTGCGCCATGACCGCGGGGCCGAGGTAGGGCCCGAACTGGTCGCTGAGCTGCTGCAGCAGCGCCCGGTCGTAGGCCACGACGTCGCAGTTGGGGTCGTAGTGGGCGTTGTTGGCCACCCCCTCGGGGTCCTCGGGCGCCCGGGCGCAGCCGATGCCGGTGTCGGGGTAGGCCGACTCGTCGATGTTCGTGGAGTCGACGGAGAAGTAGCCGCCGGTGATCGGCTCGTACTCCTCACCGAAGTACTCGGGGTAGGCCTGCGACCAGAAGGTGTCCAGGTCGGCCAGGGCGTTGCGGGCGAGCCGGTCGGCCTCGGTGTCCGCGGAGCCGGTGACCGGGAAGTCCGCGTCGGAGACGTCGACCGGCACGCTCGCGCCGCGCGACGCGATGCCGGAGACGGTGCTCGTGCAGCCGGTGAGCAGCACGCTGCCCGCCGCTGCCGCCACGATGACGCGACGCAGGACATGCCTCATGGAGCTGGTGTTCCTTCTCTGCCGGTGTGCCGTCGCCCGGGGAGCCGGGCGCGCGGGGTGCGGTCCGCGCCACCGGGGGCGGCGCGGAGCCGGGCCATGATGCACGGGCGGGCAGGAGTGCGGAACAGGTCGGCGCGCGGCGACGCCCGGGCCACCCCGAGGGGGCGGCCCGGGCGTCGCCGATCAGGGGATCAGCCCTCGTGGACCAGCCAGAGGGTGCCCAGCGGCGGCGCGGAGACGGTGGCCGAGAAGGGCTGGCCGTGCCAGGGCTCGGCGACGGCGTCGACCCCGCCGTAGTTGCCGACCCCGGAGCCGCCGTAGAGCTCGGCGTCGGTGTTGAGCACCTCGCGCCAGCGCCCGCCGCGGGGCAGGCCGACGCGGTAGCCGTGGTGCGGTGTGCCGGCGAAGTTGCAGACCGCGGCCAGCACCTGGCCTCGTGTCTGCCCGCCCTCGACCTGCCCGCCGCGCTCGCCGGACTCCGCGGCCTGGGTGGCCGTGGGGACGTCGGTCACCTTCGGCCCGCCGTAGCGCAGGAACGTGACGACGTTGCCCGAGGCGTCGTTGGCGTCGATCCACTGGAAACCGGCCGGGTCGACGTCGAGCGACCAGAGCGCCTCGAGCTCGCGGTAGCGGGCGTTGAGGTCGGTGACCAGCTGCAGCACGCCGCGGTGCGCGGGGTCGTCGAGGTGCCACCAGTCCAGCGAGCGGCTCTCGGCCCACTCGCTGTCCTGGGCGAACTCCGAGCCCATGAACAGCAGCTGCTTGCCGGGGTGGGCCCACATGTAGGCCAGGTAGCCGCGCACGCCGGCCAGCTGCTGCCAGCGGTCACCGGGCATCTTCCGCAGCAGCGAGCCCTTGCCGTAGACGACCTCGTCGTGGCTGATCGGCAGCACGTAGTTCTCGGAGTAGGCGTACATCATCGAGAACGTCAGCTGGTTGTGGTGGTAGCTGCGGTGCACCGGCTGGCGGGAGACGTAGGCCAGCGAGTCGTGCATCCAGCCCATGTTCCACTTGAATCCGAAGCCCAGGCCGCCCAGGTGGGTGGGCCGGGTGACCCCGGGCCAGGCCGTCGACTCCTCCGCGATGGTGACCACGCCGGGCACCTCGCGGTAGACGGTCGCGTTGACCTCCTGGAGGAACGACACCGCCTCCAGGTTCTCCCGCCCGCCGTAGGCGTTGGGCACCCACTCGCCGTCCTCGCGCGAGTAGTCGAGGTAGAGCATCGAGGCGACGGCGTCGACCCGCAGCCCGTCGATGTGGAACTCCTGGCACCAGAACAGCGCGTTGGCGACGAGGAAGTTGCGCACCTCGGTGCGGCCGAAGTTGAACACGAACGTGCCCCAGTCCGGCTGCTCACCGCGGCGGGGGTCGTCGTGCTCGTAGAGGGCGGTGCCGTCGAAGCGGCCCAGCGCCCACGCGTCCTTGGGGAAGTGTGCGGGGACCCAGTCGACGATGATCCCGAGGCCGGCCTGGTGGGCCCGGTCGACGAGGTAGCGCAGGTCGTCGGGGTGCCCGAAGCGCGAGGTGGGGGCGTAGTAGCTGGTGACCTGGTATCCCCAGGAGCCGCCGAAGGGGTGCTCGGCGACCGGCAGGAACTCCAGGTGCGTGAAGCCGGCGGCGACGGCGTAGTCGACGAGCTCGTCGGCCAGCTGCCGGTAGGACAGCCCCTGCCGCCACGAGCCGAGGTGCACCTCGTAGATGCTCATCGGCCGCTCGTGCCAGCCGCCGCGCTCGCGCTCGGCCAACCACGCGTCGTCGTTCCACTCGTAGGTGGACTCGGTGACCACCGAGGCGTTGAGCGGGGGCACCTCGGTGGCGAAGGCCATCGGGTCGGACTTCTCCCGCCACACGCCGTCGGCGCCGAGCACGTGGAAGCGGTAGCGGGCGCCGACCTGCACGCCGGGCACGAAGATCTCCCAGACGCCGATCGAGCCGAGCTGGCGCATCGGGTAGAGCCGCGCCTCCCAGTAGTCGAAGTCGCCGGTGACCTTCACGCCCTGGGCGTTGGGCGCCCACACCGCGAAGGAGACGCCCGCCACGGTGCCGCGCGGGGTGTCGTAGCGGCGGACGTGCGCGCCCAGCACGTCGTACAGCCGCTCGTGGCGGCCCTCGCCGAGCAGGTACTGGTCGAGCTCGCCGAGCGTGGGCAGCCACCGGTAGGGGTCGTCGACGGGGAAGGTGTCGGTGCCGTAGGTGACCTCGAGCCGGTAGTCGCCGGGCTGCGCGGGCAGCGTGGCCTCGAAGACGCCGCCCGGGTGGATCTGCCGGGCCTCGTAGCGGGTGTCGTCCTGGTCGAGGACGGCCACGGCGGAGGCGTTGGGCCGCAGTGCGCGCACCACCCAGCCCGAGCCGGACGGGTGTGCGCCGAGGACGCGGTGCGGATCCCGCGACCAGCCGTCCACGATCGCGCGCAGGTCCTCCTCGGTGACGGCGTCGGTCGCGTCGGGCGCGCCCTCGCCGCCGGCGCCGGAGGCCAGCCCGCCGCCGTCCCCCGGCTCGGGCTCGGGCCGTGCCTCGGGCTGGGCCTCGGGCTGGGACTCGGGCTGGGGTGCGGGGGCGCCGGAGGGGGACCCGGGCTCGGCGATCGGGGCCGGGGCGACCACCGGGGGCGTCGTGCCGCCCTGCTCGGCGACGATCTCGGCGGAGGGCTCGGCGGCGGTGTCGGCGGCCGTGCGCTTCGCGGGGGTGCGCGTGCGGGTGGCCTTCACCGGCGCCTCACCCGTGGCGGTGGTCGCCGCCGTGGCCTTCCTCGTCGTCCGCTTGGCCGCCTTCTTCGCGGCGGCGGGCTCGGCGGCGCCGTCGCCGTCGGTGACCGCGGCCGTGGTCGCCGCGGCCGTCTGCCCGGCGGGGGCCTTCTTGGCCGGGGCCTTCTTCGCGGGGACCTTCTTGGCCGCCGCCTTCTTGGCCGGGGCGCGCTTCTTCGCGGGGGCCGCGTTCACCACCGGCTCGCTCTCGGCCGCCTCGGCCTGGGCGGCGCGCTCGTCGACCACCCGCTGCAGTTCCTCCTTGGAGGCCGGCGCGTCGGCGGTCTCGTTGGCGGTGGGCGTACCGGGAGGGAGTGTCGAGTCGCTCGTCGTCATGGTCGCGTTGCCGTCCTCTGCCGTCGTCTCGTGCCGTCGTCTGGTCCGCGGGTGCTGACTCCGTGCGGTGTCGTCGTGCGGGTGGGGCTCAGGACTCCCCGGCGGTGAGCCGCGCCAACGACTGCAGCGGGATCATCAGCCAGTTCGGCCGGTTGCGCGCCTCGTAGACGCACTCGTAGACGGCCTTGTCCGCCTCGAAGGCCCGCAGCAGCGGGGAGTCCCCGCACGGGTCCATCTCGCCGGCCGCCGAGTAGCCCGTGCAGAAGGCGCCGCGGTTGCGCACTGCCCACTCCTGGGCGCGGTACGCGCGCTGGGAGTCGTCGGGCTGCTCCACGAGCATGTGCCGTGCGGCGTAGTCGAAGCTGCGGAGCATCCCCGCGACGTCGCGCAGCGGACTGTCGAGCTGCCGGCGTTCGGCCAGCGGCCGGGCCGGCTCGCCCTCGAAGTCGAGCACCACCCAGCCGGTCGCGGTCCGCAGCACCTGGCCGAGGTGGAAGTCGCCGTGCACCCGCTGGCGCACCACCTCCTCCGGGCTGTCGGCCACCGCGGCGAAGAGCGCGCGCAGTCCGGCCAGGTGCTCCTCGAGCTGGGGGACCACGCCCAGGGCCGCCTCCAGCCGGGCGTTCATCGCCTCCGCGCTGGCGGCGAACCAGGCGCGGTCGGCGGGCTCGCTCGGCAGCACGCGCGCGAGGTCGGCGTGCACCGACGCGGTCGCCGCGCCCAGCCGCTCGCTGTCCGCGGCGAAGTCCCCGCCGACCTCGTCGGCGTGCAGGTCGCCCTCGGCGTAGAGGTCGCGGACGCTGGCGGTGGCCAGCCGCCAGCCGTCGCTGGCGCCTCGGACGAAGGTCTGCAGCATCGCGACCGTCGCGGGCTCGGCCGACGGGTCCGGGTCGTCGATCTCGACGTACCCGAGCAGCGGGGCGATGTGCGGGTTCTCGGTCCGCCGCAGCGCCTCGCCGATCTCGACGTCGGGGTTGAGCCCGGGCTCGAGCCGGCGGAACAGCTTGAAGATGGCGTCCTGGCCGTAGACCAGCGAGGTGTTGCTCTGCTCGCCGGACAGGACGTCCCCGGGCACGCCCTCGGGGATGGGCGCGGGGGCATCGGCGTCGCCGGCCGGGTGGAAGTGCAGGGGCCCGACGGTGGCACCGGCGGCCAGGTTCGCCAGCCACGGCATCGTCGCGTCGCGGTCGCGCATCGCGTCGTAGGCGTAGTTCTCCCGCTCGGACCCGTCGGCGTCCTTGCCCGGCACCGCGCCGATGAACGCCCAGCTGAGGTCCTCCTCCGGGTGCGCACGCCAGGACAGCGGCACCAGGTAGGTCTCGACGGCGCCGTCGGTGTAGGTGACGCGGACGCGGTGCACCGAGACCACCGGCTCGCCGCGGGAGAGGAAGAAGCCCTCCTCGGTGACGTCGGCCCACTCCCGGCCCTTGCCGCCGAACCACCGCTGGTGCGGCATCCAGTCCCGCAGGACCCCGGCCAGTGCCGTGCTCATCGGGCGCCTCCGGTGCCGTGCGGGACGTCGTCGGGCGCCTCGCTCACCAGCCCGGAGGCCAGCAGCGAGTCGGCCAGCGGGCTGCTGGCGGTGTCGGTCGCGGCCGGCTCCTCGACCGGCTCGGCCGCCGGCTCCTCGGCCGGCCGGGCCAGCTCGAACCAGTAGAAGCCGTGCCCGGCGAGGGTGAGCATGTAGGGCAGGACACCGATCTGCGGGAACTCGACCCGGCCGGTGAGCTCGATGGGCGTGTAGCCCTCGAAGCGGCGCAGGTCGAGCTCCACCGGCTGCGGGAAGCGGGACAGGTTGTTGACGCACAGCACGACGTCGTCGCCGAACTCGCGGACGAACGACAGCACCGTCGGGTTGCGTGACCCGACCTCCTCGTAGGTCCCCAGCCCGAAGGTCGGGTGCTCCTTGCGGACGGCGATCATCCGGCGGATCCACTGCAGCATCGAGTTGGTGTTGCGCAGCTGCGCCTCGACGTTGGTGGTCTGGTAGCCGTAGACCGGGTCGGCGTTGAGGGGCAGGTACATCCGCTGCGGGTCGGCGGTGGAGAAGCCGCCGTTGCGGTCCGGCGTCCACTGCATCGGCGTGCGGACGCCGTCGCGGTCACCGAGCCAGATGTTGTCGCCCATGCCGATCTCGTCGCCGTAGTAGAGGACCGGCGAGCCGGGCAGGCTCAGCAGCAGCGCGTTGAACAGCTCGAGGGTGTTGAGGTCGTTGTCGAGCAGGGGTGCCAGCCGGCGGCGGATGCCGATGTTGGCCTTCATGCGGGGGTCCTTGGCGTACTCCGCCCACATGTAGTCGCGCTCCTCGTCGGTGACCATCTCCAGGGTCAGCTCGTCGTGGTTGCGCAGGAAGATGCCCCACTGGCAGTTGTCCGGGATCGACGGCGTCTGCGCCATGATCTCCGAGATCGGGAAGCGCTGCTCCCGGCGGGCGGCCATGAACAGCCGCGGCATGACCGGGAAGTGGAACGCCATCTGGCACTCGTCGCCGTCCTCGCCGAAGTACTCGACGACGTCGGCCGGCCACTGGTTGGCCTCGCACAGCAGCACGCGGTCGGGGTAGTCGGCGTCGACCACCTTGCGCACGTACTTGAGGAACTCGTGGGTCCTGGGCAGGTTCTCGCCGTTGGTCCCCTCCTCCTCGAACAGGTAGGGGACCGCGTCGAGCCGGAAGCCGTCGATGCCCAGGTCCAGCCAGAACCGCAGGGCGTCGATGATCGCCTCCTGCACCTTCGGGTTCTCGAAGTTCAGGTCGGGCTGGTGGGAGAAGAAGCGGTGCCAGAAGTACTGCTTGCGCACCGGGTCGAAGGTCCAGTTCGAGCTCTCGGTGTCGACGAAGATGATCCGCGCGTCGGGGTAGCCGGTGTCGTCGTCGGCCCACACGTAGAAGTCGCCGTAGGGGCCCTCCGGGTCGCTGCGGCTGGCCTGGAACCACGGGTGCTGGTCCGAGGTGTGGTTCATGACGAAGTCGATGATCACGCGGATGCCACGCCGGTGGGACTCGGCGAGGAACTCCTTGAAGTCCTCGATGTCACCGAACTCCGGCAGCACGGCGGTGTAGTCGCTGACGTCGTAGCCGCCGTCGCGCAGCGGCGAGGCGAAGAACGGCGGCAGCCACAGGCAGTCGACCCCGAGCCACTGCAGGTAGTCGAGCTTGTCGATCATGCCGCGGAGGTCGCCGATGCCGTCGGCGTTGCTGTCGGCGAAGCCGCGGACGAGGACCTCGTAGAAGACGGCGCGCTTGTACCAGGTGGGGTCGGCGCCGCGGGGCGGCAGTGCGGAACCCGTCTGGGTCGGGTCGGGCACGGGGAGCGTCATCGGTGCGGGTCGTCCTCGCGTGTGGGTCGTTCGGGTGGAGGTCGGGCGGTCAGCGGACCGCCGGCGGCCAGGTCACCGGCCGCGGGAGGTGCACCGAGAGGACGTGCGCGGGCTCCCAGTAGGGGTCCAGCTCGACGTAGTTGAACTGGCCCCAGTCGTAGCGGGCGCCGGTGAGCTCGTCGGTGACGGCGAAGCGCTCGTGCCAGTCCAGGCCCAGCGCGGGCAGGTCCAGCGACGTCGTCCCGATCTGCCGGTTGTGGCTGTCGAGCGCGCAGACGACGAGGACGGCGTCCTGCGAGCCCGGGTCGGTCTTGGAGAAGCAGATCAGGTTGCCGTTGTCGACCGGGTGGAACCGCAGCGTGCGCAGCTGCTGCAGCGCCGGGTGCTGCCGGCGGATCTCGTTGAGCCGGCGCAGGTAGGGCGCGAGGCTGCGCCCGGCGCCCTCGGCGCCGGCCCAGTCCCGCGGCCGCAGCCGGTACTTCTCGCTGTCGAGGTACTCCTCGCTGCCCGGCCGCACCGCCACGTGCTCGAAGAGCTCGTAGCCGGAGTAGACGCCCCAGGTGGGGCTCATCATCGACGCCAGCACCGCCCGGATCTTGAACATCGGCGGCCCGCCGTACTGCAGGCTCGCGTGCAGGATGTCGGGGGTGTTGACGAAGAAGTTCGGCCGCATGTAGTGCGCGTTGGAGGCCAGCTCGCGGCCGTACTCCTCGAGCTCCTCGCGCGCGGTCCGCCAGGTGAAGTACGTGTAGGACTGGGTGAACCCGATGCGGGCCAGCTGGTGCATCATCGCCGGCCGGGTGAACGCCTCGGCCAGGAAGAGCACGTCGGGGTCGGTCTGCTTGACCTCCCAGATCAGCCAGTGCCAGAAGTCCAGCGGCTTGGTGTGCGGGTTGTCGACCCGGAACACCCGCACGCCGGCGTCCATCCACGCCCGCACGACCCGCAGCACCTCGGCGTAGATGCCCTCGGGGTCGTTGTCGAAGTTGACCGGGTAGATGTCCTGGTACTTCTTCGGCGGGTTCTCGGCGTAGGCGATGGTGCCGTCGGGCTTGGTGGTGAACCACTCCGGGTGCTCCTTGACCCACGGGTGGTCGGGCGCGGCCTGCAGCGCGAGGTCCAGCGCCACCTCCATGCCCAGCGCCCGGGTGCGGGTGACGAAGGCGCGGAAGTCCTCCATCGTGCCCAGCTGCGGGTGGACGGCGTCGTGGCCGCCCTCCGCGCTGCCGATGGCCCACGGCGAGCCGACGTCGTCGGGCCCGACCTCGTGCGGGTTGCCCCCGGGGTACTGCGAGGTGTTCGGACCCTTGCGGTTGACCGTGCCGATCGGGTGGATCGGCGGCAGGTAGACCACGTCGAAGCCCATCTCGGCGATCGCCGGCAGCCGCTCCGCGGCGGTCCGGAAGGTCCCGTGCGTGGGCTTGCCGTCGACGACCGGCCCCTCCGAGCGGGGGAAGTACTCGTACCAGGAGCCGAACAGCGCGCGGGGCCGGTCGACCCAGACCTCGTGGTCGGCGGTGGGGGTGACCAGCTCGCGGACCGGGTGGGCGTCGAGGTACTGCTGCAGCCCGGAGGCCAGCGCCGGGGCGACCCGGTCGTGCAGGGTCAGCGAGGTGTCGCGCAGGCTCGCCGCGGCCTCGCCGAGCCGGCCGCGCCACTCGTCGTCGGCGTCAGCGGCCACCCGCTCGAGCAGCCGGGCGCCCTCCTCCAGGTCGTTGGCCAGCTCCCCGGGGCCCTGGCCGGCGTCGATCTTGACCTCGACGGCGTGGTGCCAGGTGGCCAGCGGGTCGCTCCAGGCCTCCACGCGGAAGGTCCAGCGCCCCTCGCGGTCGGGGACGACGGTGGCGATCCAGCGGTCGGGCTCGGCGCCGTAGCGGCGCATGCGCGTGAACGCGCCGCGCGTCCCGTCGGGAGCGGTCCAGACGACGTCGGCGGCGACGGCGTCGTGGCCCTCGCGGAACACGGTGGCCGTGATCGGCAGGTGCTCGCCGACCACGGCGCGGGCCGAGAAGGACCCGCAGGACACGACGGGAGCGACATCGGTGATGCCGAGGCGGAGGTCTGGTCGGCGAGTCATCCCGGCCACGCTATCCAGCGCGGGGGCCGCCCACACCTCGGCCTCGGCAGGGGTCCGGGCGGACCGCGGAGGGCCGGAACCGGGAGGGTGGGACGGGGGTGACAACGGTGTCGCCGACCTGTCCCGGTGGTGGCGTCTGGCTAGGCTCCCCGCGTGCGAGCACTGCGTCGGTTCACCGTCCGGGCGGCCCTACCCGAGGCCCTCCTGCCCCTCTCCCAGCTGGTCATGAACCTGCGCTGGTCCTGGCACCCGGAGACCCGTGACCTGTTCGAGGCGCTGGACCCCGACCTGTGGCGGCGCTGCAACAACGACCCGGTCAAGGTCCTCGGCGAGGTCTCCGCCCAGCGGCTGGCGGCGCTGTCCACCGACCGCCGCTTCCTGCGCCGGCTGCAGGACGTCGTCGACGACCTCGAGGACTACCTGTCGGCCGAGCACTGGTACCAGTCGCTGGGGCCCGACGCGCCGCGGAGCATCGCCTACTTCTCCGCCGAGTTCGGCATCACCGAGGTGCTCCCGCAGTACTCCGGCGGCCTGGGCATCCTCGCCGGCGACCACCTCAAGGCCGCCTCCGACCTGGGCGTGCCGCTGATCGGCGTGGGGCTGCTCTACCGCGCCGGCTACTTCGAGCAGGGCCTGTCCGCCGACGGCTGGCAGCTCGAGCACTACCCGTCGCTGGACCCGCACGGCCTGCCGGTCAAGCTGCTGCGCCAGCCCGACGGGTCCGCCGTCGTCATCTCCGTGCCGCTGCCCGAGGGGCGCACGCTGCACGCGCACGTGTGGCGGGCGCAGGTCGGCCGGGTGTCGCTGCTGCTGCTCGACAGCGACATCGAGGAGAACGCCCCGGCCGAGCGCAGCGTCACCGACCGGCTCTACGGCGGCGACGAGGACCACCGGCTGCGGCAGGAGATGCTGCTGGGCATCGGCGGGGTGCGGGCGCTGCGCGCCTACTGCCAGCTCACCGGCACCCCGCAGCCGGAGGTGTTCCACGCCAACGAGGGCCACGCCGGCTTCCAGGGCGTGGAGCGGATCCGCGAGCTGACCGAGTCGCACGGGCTGTCGTTCGCCGAGGCGCTGCAGGCGGTCCGCGCCGGCACGGTGTTCACCACGCACACGCCGGTCCCGGCCGGGATCGACCGCTTCCCGCGGGCGCTGATCGAGCGCTACTTCGCCGGCTTCGGCGTCCCGCTCGACCAGCTCATCCCGCTGGGCGCCGAGGACGACCCGGCGAAGTTCAACATGGCGCACATGGGGCTGCGGCTGGGGCAGCGGGCCAACGGCGTCAGCCAGCTGCACGGGCACGTCAGCCGCGGGATGTTCCGCGACCTGTGGCCCGGCTTCGACGAGGCCGACGTCCCGATCGGCTCGATCACCAACGGCGTGCACGCCCCGACCTGGACCGCCCGCGAGCTGGTGGAGCTGGGGACCCAGACCTCCAGCGCCGGCGATCCCGCCGAGAGCCGGGACCAGGCGTCCTTCGACGGCGTCGACCGCATCCCGGCGTCGGAGCTGTGGGCCACCCGCCGGATGCTGCGGGCCCGGCTGGTCGACGAGGTCCGCCGCCGGCTGCGCGACACCGCCCTCTCCCGCGGAGCGGCCGAGGCCGAGGTCGGCTGGACCGACAGCGCCTTCGACCCCGACGTCCTCACCATCGGCTTCGCCCGCCGCGTGCCCTCGTACAAGCGGCTGACCCTCATGCTGCGCGACCCCGCGCGGCTCAAGGCGCTGCTGCTCGACGAGGACCGGCCGATCCAGCTGGTCATCGCCGGCAAGAGCCACCCGGCCGACGACGGCGGCAAGCAGCTCATCCAGCAGATGGTCAAGTTCGCCGACGACCCCGAGATCCGGCACCGCATCGCGTTCCTGCCGGGCTACGACATCGGGATGGCCCGCTACCTCTACTGGGGCTGCGACGTCTGGCTGAACAACCCGCTGCGCCCGCTGGAGGCCTGCGGCACCTCGGGCATGAAGGCCGCGCTCAACGGCGGGCTCAACCTCTCCATCCGCGACGGGTGGTGGGACGAGTGGTTCGACGGCCAGAACGGCTGGGCGATCCCCACCGCCGACGGCGTCACCGACCACGACCGTCGCGACGAGGTCGAGGCGCGCGCCATCTACGACCTGCTGTCCACCCAGGTGCTGCCGCGCTTCTACGAGACCGACCGCGACGGCATCCCGACCCGCTGGGTGGAGATGGTGCGCCACACCCTGCGCGAGACCGGCCCGAAGGTGCTGGCCACCCGCATGGTCCGCGACTACGTCGAGCACCTGTACGTGCCGGCCGCCGGCTCCGCCCGCTCGATGGCCGACGCCGGGTACGCCCCGGCGCGCAGCGAGGCGCAGTGGCGGGCCCGGGTGCTCGAGAGCTGGAACGGCGTGCGGGTGGCGCACGTGGAGGCCACCGGTGCCGGCGACACCCCGGAGATCGGCTCCACGCTGGCGCTGCGGGCCGAGGTGGAGCTGCCGCACCTGACCCCGGCCGACGTCGAGGTGCAGGCGGCCTACGGGCGGGTCGACGACGCCGACGGCCTGCACGAGGTGACCACGGTGCCCATGCGGCACGAGCACACCGACGGCTCCCGGCACTGGTTCACCGCCACCCTGCCGCTGGAGCGCACCGGCGCCTTCGGCTACACGGTCCGGGTGCTGCCGCACTCCGCGCACCTGGCCGACCCCGCGGAGCTCGGCCTGGTGCGCTCGGCGTAGCGGCAGGCTCACCAGTCACGCCGGTCGCAGCGTCCCCACCGGGCGCGGCGACCGGCGTGGCGGTGCTGCCGGGCGACCCACTTCCCGCCGAGGTCACTAGGCTGGCGCGCATGCCCGACCGCTGTGAAGTCCTGCCCGGAGACGCCGTCGTCGCCCGACGCGGCGGGGGACTGCTCTGGGTCGACGCTCCGGGCTCGCCGGCCCTCGTCGCCGCCCTGCACGCCTGCCTGGGCGTCTCCGGCCCCGGCGCCGACCGCGTGCTGGCCGCCGTCGCCGCGCAGGTGCCCGCGCTCGGCGGGAGCTCGGCGTCCTTCGCCCTGGTCCTGGTCGACTCCGACGGGGGCTCGGGCACCGGCGTGGCCCTGTGGTCGGGCAAGGGCCAGCCCGCCGTCGACAGCGTCCCGGTCTCGGGCCAGCCCGCCGACGGGTGCACCCTCGCCACCGGGTTCCCGCTCGGGGGCACCCTCTACGTCGGCCCCGGCCAGGCCGCGCCCTCGATGCCGCCCGGCGTCGCCTACGACCTGCACCAGGGCACCGTCCCCGGCTCGGGCGCGCTGCTGCACCTGGCCGCGGTCGCGCACGCCGGCGCCGCCGCCCAGCCCTCCGCCGCCGCGTCGCCGTTCACGGCCGGCTCCGACGCCGGTTTCACCGGCGGGCCCTCCTACGGCGCCGCCGCGAGCGCTCCCTCCTACGGCTCGGCGGGTTCCTCGGGCGCGGGCTCGAGCCGCGTCGACGAGGGCGAGGAGACGGCGTTCTGGAAGCCCGACACCGCCTCGGCCCCGGTGCTGCGCTTCGACGACGGCCTGGTGGTCACCGTCGACGAGGATCTCGTCCTGGGCCGCCGGCCCGACAGTCACGAGCTGGTGACCTCGGGCAACGCCCGCCCGGTGCCGATCGCCGACACGCAGAACGTGCTCTCGTCGGCGCACGCCGCCATCCAGCGCAGCGGCCGCGAGGTCACGCTCACCGACCTCGGCTCGCTCAACGGCACGCACGTCGCCGGGCCGGAGGCCACCGAGTGGACCCAGCTCGAGCCCGGCGTCGCCCACCCGCTCGCCGACGGTGACCGGCTGCTGCTCGGCTGGACGGTCATCACCTACGAACAGCCCCAGGACTGACGGAGGGCCCTCCTGCCCCCCACCGCCCGCACGCTCGCGGCGGGCTCCTGCAGGAGGGCCACGTCCTCCCTCACCGCAGGGCGTCCTCCCTCACCGCAGGGGGGCCGACCCCCCGGGGGGGCCTTTGGGTGGACGCCCCACGTAAAAGTGAACATTTCACCTCGGGCAAACCAAACCGGC